>CANRGB010000069.1 GCA_947630005.1 uncultured Lachnospiraceae bacterium | reverse complement strand
TTACGCATCTACGCAGAATCCTTTGGGGCGAATCTTTATCATTATCAGGATTACAAAAACCAGGAAATTGACGCGGTAATCGAACGGCCGGATGGGCAATGGTGCGCTTTTGAAATCAAGCTGGGCGCCAACCAGATTGATGCCGCGGCGTCTTCCCTCATTGAAATAAAACGGCAGATCGAAGCAGATCCTAAAGGAAAGCCGCCTGCTGTCCTCACGGTTATATGCGGCATGAGCAGTGCTGCCTACCGTCGTCCGGACGGTGTATTTGTGGTACCTATCACAGCGCTGAAAGAGTAATTCTTTTCTGTCCCCATTGCCGTCCTCAGTTTCTGTTTACTTTCACGGGCAACAATAAGCCCTCACATGATGAAAGGAGCTTATCCGATTATCTTAAAACGGACAGGCGATGGTTATTATGTCGAAATACCGGATTTTGATATCGGAACGCAGGGTGATTCAAAGGCTTTCCGGCAGATAGCGATATTTCCGCCGCCCGCCGGAAAATCCGCGCGGGAACCGCTTACATTCCCCGCGCTTTCTTCGTGCATGCTTTCATCGCCTCGATCACGGCGCTGCGCAGTCCTTTTTCTTCGAGGACACGCACGGCCTCGATCGTCGTCCCGCCGGGCGAGCACACCATATCTTTGAGTTCTCCGGGATGCTTCCCTGTCTCAAGCAGCATTTTCGCGCTGCCCAGAACTGCCTGCGCGGCAAAGCGGTACGCCTGTGCGCGCGGCATTCCGTCCGCGACGGCGGCGTCGGCCATCGCCTCAAGGAACAGGAACACATAGGCGGGGGAACTGCCGCTGACCGAGGTCACAACATCCATCAGGTGTTCGGGCACGACCTCCGTGCGGCCGAATCCCGCACAGATTTCCCGCAGCGTCCGCAGTTCTTCTTCCGTGACATTTGAGTTCGGGCAGAGACCTGTCATGCCCTCGCCCACCATCGCGGGTGTATTCGGCATCGCGCGCACGATCTTTGTGCCTTCTCCAAACAGTTCCTGAAGCCATGCGAGTGTCTTTCCCGGAGCGATCGACACGATCAGGACGCCGGGACGCACAGAATCCCGGATCTCCTCGATCACTTCCTGATAATACTGCGGCTTCACCGCGAGAAACAGCATATCCGCGAACGCGGCCGCTTCGCGGTTCTCTTTTGTCGTGCGTACTCCAAGCTCCGCCCGCCTGCGCTCCAGCGTGGAGTCCCGCAGCGCGGACGCCATCATATCCTGCGGCTCGCACTTTCCTGCCTCAAGAATCCCGCGCATCATCGCGCCGCCCATATTCCCGCATCCTATAAATCCGATTTTCATCCTGTATTCTCCTCCTCTGCCTTTCTGATTTTTGCGTGCCGGACAAACGGTTTTCCGCCGCTGTTCCTTTTGAGTATGCGCGTGCCTCCTGATCCCGGGATCAAAAAGCGTCAGGGCAGCCGCATATCCGGCCCGGAAATCTTATCCAATCGGGCAGGAGGCGTTTTTCTTCCTGCCCGCCCGCGCGGCCCGCATGCTGCGTCAGCAGCTGATTTCCATACGCGGGCCTGCGCATAAGACGCAAAGACCGCCCGCCTGCCGAACAAACCCGGCGGACGGACGGCCCACAGTTTTATATATTCATTTTTATTTATATGTTCATTCTGAGTCAGGATCCGTCTGTCTCATCTGGTTCCTGTGCTGGATCAGAATCCGTATTCGGACACGATGCACAGATACACCCGGATGCCTTCTGGTGCCCGCGCAGGATCAGAATTCCGGCTCAATCAGGCCGTACGTATTGCCCTTGCGCTTGTAGACGACATTAACCTGGTCTGTCTCGGCATTATAGAAGACGAAGAAATTATGTCCAAGGAGTTCCATCTGCACGCAGGCATCCTCCGGATACATCGGCTTCATACCGAAATGTTTCGTGCGGATGATCTTTACCTCATCAAAAGGCTCGGTCTCTTTCTCGATAAACTCCTGTCTGAAGTTATTCCCGCCCTGGTGCTGATGCTTGTCTATGATCTTTTCCTTGTATTTGCGGAGCTGGCGCTCGATGACTTCCTCCACCAGATCGATGGACACGTACATATCGTTGCTCACCTGCTCGGAGCGGATGATGTTGCCCTTGACCGGTATCGTCACCTCAATCTTCTGACGTTCCTTCTCGATACTCAGCGTCACGATGATTTCCGTATCCGGTGTAAAATAGCGCTCCAGCTTTCCAAGCTTCTCCCTGATCGCGTTTTTCAGGCCGTCGGATACCTCCAAATTCTTTCCGCTTATCGTAAATCTCATACAGTTCATCTCCTTTACTCGGATTTTTGAATAATGTCTGCTTCACGGACATTATTTATAAATCTGATTATAACATATTCTGCTTATTTTTCAACCAGAATTATCCTGCACAGAAAATCCCTGCATCTACATTCTCATTCTGTGCAGCCTGCCGAACCCTGGGGCGGACTTTCCGGCTTTTATTTGTCAGTCTTTTCCGACTTTCCTGCTGCCCTGCGCGGTACCTTTATTCCGCGCACTGCCGCCCGTCCGTCAGTATCTTTACCGCCCGCGGCACGTGCTCCTCCTTCAGACCGCCGTCCGAAAAGTCCGTCTGAATCCAGTATGAGTCGAGCCGGCGCTTCGCCCAGTGAAAATCATTGTCGTCTATGATCACGAACCGTTCCACCCGCAGGGGAGCTTTATTTATCCATTCCCGGATCTCCAGCCCTCTGTCTCCGCTGCGCAGCCAGTCTGTCTTGTCGTAGATTTCCAGATCAAATTCCGCCATGATTTCGACAAGCCTCCGGCACAGTTCATCCATCTCCCCCGCGCCGCGGTTCCATCCCATTCTCCAGGATGAAGTGAGCACGATCCTGGCGCCGGTCGCGTCCACGATCTCCTTTATCCTTCTGACACAGGCCGGATCAACCGGAAACTGTTCCATCTCGTCAATGTGCGCCATAAAAAATTCCTCATGGTTCAGTACGCCGTCAATATCCAGAAATATAACCTTCATGGCGGGTTTTCTTAATCCTCTGCCGCCCCCTGCGCGCAGGCCGTCTGTTATTTTCCAATATAACCGTCTCAGATGATCCATTCTGTTTCCTTTCTGAATCCGGATAATACCTTCTGTATTACCCGCCATACCCCCGGCTGCCCGAAACATCCGAACTTTCGCCGGACATTTTCCCCTGCTTGTTTCCGCGTACAAATTCTCATGATGCGCAGACGTCCGCAGATCGCCAAAGCAGCTTATTCCCGCGCTTTCGCACATAGACATCCGGCAGTTCCCTCTTTATTCCTGCCAGCCTGCGGCCGAACAGCAGCGCACAACTTCCGAAAAATTCAGCTTTCCGCCGAACAGATCCAGCGCGCTTCCGACAGTCACGTCAACCTGGCCTCTCCCGAGCCGGCCCAGCAGCCGGATGTCCTCATAAGATCCGACGCCGCCCGCGTAGGTTACGGGAATTCCCCGCCAGTCTCCAAGCATGCGGACCAGATCCTGCTCGATTCCCCGCGCCTTTCCTTCCACATCAGCGGCATGGATCAGAAATTCGTCACAGTAAGCGGAAAGTTCGTCGAGAACTTCCGGGCAGAGCCTGACATCGGTAAATTTCTGCCAGCGGTCTGTCACGATATAATAGGATTTGCCGGCAGAAGCAAAAGCCTGGCGATCCAATCCCGGATCTTCCTGCCCTGATATCTGGTAATCCGCCCTCTGGCTTTCCTTTCCCGACTCTGCTCCTGTCCCTTCTTTTTCTGCCGCACGGCAGCTCAGATCCAGCACCAGGTGTTCGCGGCCGGTCTCCTTCAGCAGTTTCTCCAGGTTCTCGTAATAAATCTGCCCGTCCCGAAACACATAGGAGGTCACGATCACATGCGAAGCGCCCGCGTCCAGAAAGCGCGCGGCGTTCTGCTCATTGATCCCTCCGCCGATCTGCCATCTGCCCGGCTGGCGGGCAAGCGCGAGAAGGGCCTGCTCTTTTGTCGCCTCATAATACGGCGAACTCTGCGGATTCAGCATAATGATATGGCCTCCGTCGAGACCTGCCTCCCTGTAAAAATCGGCATAATATCCCGCGTCCTTCTCCGCGACAAAATTTTCTTCCGCGCGGTCCCCCTGATCTCGAAGGGAACCGCCGACGATCTGCTTTACTTTTCCGTTATGTATGTCAATACACGGCCGAAACCTCATAGGGTTACCTCCTGTAAAATTGTTCTGAAGATGCGTCCGCACCTGTCGTTCGCTTACTCAGCTTCTCATTTGCAGAGCGCTTGCTGATCTGTCCGGAACAAAGATAAAAGCCGCGCGGCCCGCATGCTGCGTCAGCAGCTAATCTCCCTATGCAAGTCTGCGCATAAGTGTAAAACAGGACTGCCGCATTTCCTGCAGCAGTCCCATTATATCGAATCCGCTTTGTTTATTCAATGACTGTCCAAACAAAATTTGCGCAAAAACGCGGCGCGCGCCTTTTGCCTCTTACCTCGTATTCGTGTCGTTTCCGGTCAGAGCGTCCCCGGCGCCTTCCACGCCGTCGATCACAGCTTTCCCGGCATTTCCGACACCGTCGAGCAGACTATTCGCGGCGTTTCCAAGCGCGCCGCCGTTCTGATCCGCGCCGCCATCGTCCGTGTCAAGGTCGTCCCTGATGTTTTCTCTGTTATTTTCGGCATTGTTTCCATACCTGTTGCCTGCGTCTCCATTATTTATATCCTTCCTGTCATTTTCGAGGTTCGCGTCGTCCGCGTTGCTGCGGTCGGTCACGCCGTTCACAAAGCTTTTCTCGGAATCATCGTCTATTCTTCCGCTTTTCTCCGTGGCGTTTTCCCCTGTTCCGGGAAGTTCGCCGCCGTCCGCGAGATCGTCCTCCAGAACATCCCCTCTGTCGTCGCCGTCCGCCGCATCGCCGCCGATCAGTCCGTCACCGGCTGTTCCATCCTCCGCGGCATCACCGGCCAGGTCGTCCGCGGCGTTCTCCTGCACTGTTCCGGTTCCTGCGCCGTCTGTCTCATCGCCTCTGTCGTCCGCCGCGCCATTTTCGTCGTCTTTGCCGTCTTTATCGTCATTGTCGGACTTATCATCCTTGTCGGACTTATCGTCTTTGTCATCCTGATCGGATTTGTCATCGTCATCCTTTTTGTCATCGCCGCCGCTTTCTTCCTCTTTGGCTGACGCGTCATCCTGCCTGTTCTCATTTTCCTGCGCGGTATTTTCTGTTTTTTCTGTGCCTTTGCCGTTACCGCCGTTTCCGCAGCCCGCAAGCATCGCCATACAGAGCGCGCAGATCAGGCATAACGCGTATTTTCTCCAACGCTTCATAACCTTAATCTCCTTTTCCTCTTGTTGTTTTGTGCCTTCACTGCCGGAGAGCATGGAAGGTATGTTAGTAATATGTGCTTTTTGTCTGTTTTTATTCTGACGCGGGAGAAATCATTTTCGCGCTTTTTCAATGAAGCACCCAGCCGGAAGCTTTTTGTGTCACAGGCGAAATTTCCTGTAACGCAAAAAAGACCGGGAACTGTGCCGCCGGTCCGCGGATTCCGACGGCCGGCATCGAAATTTTTCGACACGCAGTTCCTGGTCTTTTCCTTTTTCTTTTCCAATTTACCTATGCTTTATTTTGATATTTTCATCGACATCCTATATTCCATCCGCAAAATCATGACTGCGCAGGCATCAATCAGCTCTCACGCGCACGCCGCGGTCAGTCCACCGCCTGAATATGGAACTGCCAGCTCTGGTACTCATACTGCGCGGTCGGCAGGATCACGCCGCAGTTCATCAGCGCGGCGCCCGGGTACCGCCGTCCCGCCACTTCGTAGATTTTCTCCGGTATCAGCCCGCACAGCTTCAGATAACAGCCGAGCGGATTGCCTTCCAGCATCGTGGAGACAACGGTCACCAGCGCCTCGCTCCCGTCTGCTTTGGCCATCTCCCAGGCGTGGAAGCTTTTCTCTCCCGGAGCGGTCAGGCGGTAATAGCGTCCATTGCGGATTACATCACAGTATTTCTTAAAGCGCGCGACCTGCTCTCTGACTTCCTCTTTCTCTTCGGCGGTCATCTTCGTGATATCCAGCTCGTAGCCGAACGTCCCGGCCATCGCCACGGCGCCCCTTGTGGCGAACGGCACGACCCGGCCTGTCTGGTGGTTCGGGCAGGCGGACACATGCGCGCCCATCGTGCTGACCGGATAACAGAAAGAGGTCCCGTACTGGATGCTCATCCGGTTGATCGCGTCCGTATTGTCGCTGCACCAGATCTGCGGCGCGTAGTGAAGCATGCCCGCGTCAAAGCGGCCGCCTCCGCCGCAGCAGCCCTCGATCAGCAGATCCGGATAGCGCGCGAGCAGACGTTCCAAAAGATCGTACAGCCCGAGCACATAGCGGTGCGTGGCCTCTCCCTGGCGGTCCGCCGTGAGACTCGCGCTGTAGACGTCGCTGACGCTGCGGTTGAAATCCCATTTTATGTAGTCGGCCTTCGACTGGTCCAGCACCGCGCACATCTGGCGGAAGATATGCTCCCGCACCTCGTCCCGGCCAAAATCCAGCACAAGCTGATAGCGCCCGCGCATCGGCTTTCTTCCCGGAACTGTAAACGCCCAGTCCGGATGCGCGCGGTACAGATCGCTGTCCTCGGAGACACATTCCGGCTCGAACCAGAGTCCGAACTTCATGCCAAGGCCATGGATCCGGGCAGCCAGCTCCCCGATCGTACAGCCGAGTTTTTTCTCATTGGCGTACCAGTCTCCAAGCCCTCCGGTCTCCGAGTTGCGTACGCCGAACCAGCCGTCGTCGAGCACGAACATCTCGATCCCGAGCTCCGCGGCCTCTTTTGCCATCTCGAACAGTTTCTCACCCGTAAAGTCAAAATACGTCCCTTCCCAGTTGTTGATCAGGATCGGGGCGCGTTTGTCACGGTAAGGCCCGCGGCACAGGTGATTTCGGATCGCGTCGTGGTAATTCCAGGAGAGCTTTCGGAAGCCTTCGCCGGAATAAGAGAGCGCCGCCTCAGGTGTGTGGAACTGTTCGCCCGGCTCCAGTTTCCAGCGGAAATTCGCCGGATGGATTCCCATCACAATTCTCGTCTGGTTGATCTGGTCCCACTCGGCCTCGCTTTTGAAATCCCCGCTGTAGAGGAATGAAAGTCCGTAGCAGCCTCCGCGTTCCTCGGAAGTCCCCGGCTCCGCCAGGATCACAAACGGATTCTGCTGATGGCTTGAGGCGCCGCGCGTGCTCCCGACCGACTGGATCCCGTGGCGCAGCTTCTCGCGGCAGACGTTCCGCTCCATGCAGTGCCGCCCGTAAAATGTAACCAGATCATAGGAGCCGTACTGGAAATCAAGGCTCACGGACATCGCTTTCTCCAGATAGATCGCCTCCGAAGAACAGTTTTCCAGCACGACCGCCCTCGTAATGATATCGGCCCCGGGAATCACTCCGTAATACAGATGCACAAGGAGCTCCGCGGCGTCTCCTTTCATGGTCACGATCAGCGTATTCGCCTCATCCTCATCCGCAAACATCGACGGAAGTCCCGGAATCCGGTACTTGCCCGGAAGGATCTCATGCTTCAGATAGCGCAGTTCCAGCGCGGAGGCCCCGGAACCATAACGCAGCTTCAGCGCGGAATTTCTGAAATCCCCGCTTCCAAAACAGGGATATTCCTGCGGGAGCGTGTCCAGCGTGTACGTTTTATCCCGCTCCGCGTCGTACGGATTTCCCGCGAATCCCCGGTCGCGGTGGTCGATCAGATAAGAATAATCAAACAGCTCCGTCCGCTTTCCGTAATACGTATGCAGAAGTACGTTATGATTGTCTATTTTCATCTGATAAGTGCTTCCGTCTGTCTGCAGTGTCAGAGTTCTGTCATTCTGATTCCAAATGATTGCCATAAGAGCCTCCTAAGTTGTCGTATTTTCTGATTTCATGCCTTTTTCACTTTAACCGTTACAATAAACTTCTTTTTCCCTGATTTTACCGTGATCTTCGCGGTGCCGGCCTTTTTCGCGGTAATCACGCCCCGCGCGGTGACCGCCGCGATCTTCTGATTTGAGGAAGCGTACGTGACCTTCTGCAGACTGGTGACCGGCCGGATTACCGGAGAGAGCTTCAGCTTCGCGCCTTTTTTCAGCGTCACGTTTTTGGAAAGTCCTGTGATGCCGGTCGTCTCCACCGCGCCTTTCTGCACCGTCACGGTGATCTTTTTCGTCAGTCCGCTCAGCGTGGCGGCCGTGATGACCGCCTTCCCTGTCTTCGTCCCGGCCGTGATTTTTCCCGCGCTGTTCACGGACGCGACCGCCGGCCGGTTCGACTTCCAGGAGACTATTTTATCCCCATTGACCAGCGTGACCTTCAGCGCGCTCGTCGACTGTTTCACCTTCAGACGAAGACTTGCGGGATTTATCTCAAGACGCGCGGTCAGCCTGCTCCCCACATCCGTCACCGTCCTGACAGTCCCGCAGCCGTACCGGCAGACGGCCGTCTTCGTTCCGTCCTTCTGCCAGGACGCGTCATGGTTGGAGCTGTACGGTCCCCAGTCATGTGCCGTCTCCGGCCCGACGATCTCCGTCTTCGTCTCCCCGCAGAGCTCACAGACATAATCCGCCGTGGCGTAGCTCTGGCAGGTCGCGGGTACCGACGAAATTTCCTTCCATTCGTGCGGCTTTCTCTCATACGCGTACGCGCTCAGAGGCGGAAGGACAAACTGCTTTCCCCCGGAACCGGAAAAATCGGTCCAAGCCTGCCTCTCGCTCATGATCAGATTTTCATGAAACCCGTAGGACATACTGCCGGCCAGCAGATACGTGTCGCGGATCCCGCTCTTCTGGTCGTCCCAGGTCGCGTCGACCAGATACCATTTCCCGTCGTCCATCTTCACGTAATTCCACATATGATTGCCACCGGCGTTTCCGATGACCAGCGCGCACCCGATGCCGAACTGCCGGCACAGGATCTTGAACGCCTTCGCGTAGCCTTCGCATACGACGATCCGGTCCTTCAGAAAGATTCCCGCCGCGGTGTGCGCGGTATCCCATCCCGCCGAGCAGTTTATCATCAGATCATCGTACGTTGTGGTTTCACAGATATGATCATGGATCGCCTTTACGATTGTATACCGGTCCGCGTCCTCCGGAAGACTGCTCCTGATAAAATCCGTCTCGTTCCTGACCGCCTGCTCAAATTCCTTCACCTCGGATTTCGCCCCCGTGTAGCGCTCTTTTCCGTTCAGATACACCGAGGTCAGAAGACTTCCGGAGTTGATCGATACCTGGACTTCCCGCAGCCAGAAAACCTCCGGATAGTCGTACACGAACGCGTCGTAGGCCATCTGCACGTTCCGGAAAGTCAGATCGACATTCACCTGGCTGCGAGGCAGCTGCGTCCCGGGCCGGTACGTGATCGGATCGGTGCTTCCGCCTGCCCATCCGTTCACGAAGGCGTCATAGATTCTTCTGCTCTCCCCGACAAGCTGATCCCCGTAGGCGCACTCATATTCGAGCGTGGAGCGCATAAAGATCCGGGAAGCGGCGCCGTCCCCCGCGTCGCCGCTCCGAAACGTCCTCGTCTCCGAATATGTGGTTTCGCCGTCCGCCGAAGCCTCCCCATCCGGGGCGGAAATTTCGTCCGGAACCGTTTCTCCGGAGGGCAGGCTTTCGCCCGGTCCGTCTTCTCCGATGGTCTGATTCTCATCCGGAACCGTCTCTCCGGAAGCCTGACTTTCGCCCAGCCCGATTTCCCCGGCGACTTCCTCCACAGAGACAAGCTCCACGTCCGCGCCGCCCGGATCCTCCTGGTCATCGCGCGCCGGTTCCTCCGTTACTTTCTCCGCTTCCGGCTCTGTATCCGATATCTCCAAAGCTTCCGAAAGGATTTCCGCCTCCGCCGCGTCTGATCCGTCCGCGCGGGCATAGTCTCCTTCCTCCTGCTCCTGCGTAAATAAAACGATCCCTTCTTCCGCCTGTACCGTGCCGGCGGTACAGACCGCGGTCACCGCTGACAGAAGAACCGCCAGAATCCTCTTTCCTGTTCTGGTCCGCATAGCTTTCCAAACCTCCTCTTAACGCTGTGCCGCGTCAGATCCGGACTGCGGGCAGTCGCTTTTATTTCACCGTCACGACGATGACGGCTTTCTTTTTCCCCGCCTTCACGGTGATCTTCGCTTTGCCCGCCTTTTTCCCGGTGATCTTTCCCTTGGCGTTTACCCCGACGATTCGGCTGTCTGAAGAAGAATAGCTGATCTTATCCTCGCTGGTGATCGGGTTCAGCGTGACGACCAGCGTGTCGTTTCCGCCCTTTTTCAGGGTCAGCCGTTTATTTTTTATCGTTCCCTTTTTCGCTGCCACCAGGATTCCCGTGGTTTTGACGGCTGTTTTCTGAACCACCACTTTTATGCTGGCGGAAACTCCGCTTTTCAGCGTCACGGTGATCTTCGCGCTGCCGACTCTCTTCCCCGTGATCTTTCCCTGCGCATTTACGGTCACGATCTTCGGGCTGCTGCTCTTCCACGACAGAACGGAATCCCCCTGCGCCATTCCGGTCACTTTGACCGCCTTCGTGGACTGATTTACCCTCAGCGTGATCCCGGACACATTCAGTTTTATGGTCCCTTTGACTTTTGGAATCTTCTGCGTCCGCGTCTCCCCGCAGACTGAACAGCTGCGCGACTGTGTTCCCGTTTTCAGGACAGTCGCCTCTTTCACTGTCGTCCAGGGGCCCCAGGCATGTCCGGATGCCGGGATCCTCTCCGCCTTTGTACTGCCGCATTTTGAGCAGACGTATCCGGTTTCCCCGTCTTCTTCGCAGGAGGGGGCCTTCGTTCTCTCCGGATCTTCCTGCCATGTGTGACTGCAGCCGCTGTATTTCTGCATGCTCAGCACGGGAACCTCAAACTCCTGCACATTGGAGCCGCCCGACAGGTTTTTATAGATCGTCCTCTCGCTGGCGACACTGTCCCCCTCAAATCCTTCCGTCATGCTTCCCGCAAGGAAATACGTATCCATGATCTGCCCCTGGTCGTCCCAGGTCGCGTCGACCAGATACCACACATTGTCGTCCATCCGGACGTTATTCCACATGTGAGGTCCGCCGTCGCCTCCCGCGACCGCGTATCCTGAGATCAGCGCGCACTCGATCCCAAACCTGTCGCACAGGATCTTAAACGCCTTCGCGTACCCCTCGCAGACGACGCCCTGTTCCGGATAAAGGAAAAACCCCGCCACCGTGTGCGCGTACGGGCTTTCAAGATTATAATCCACCCGGCCGCAGACATAGTCGTGGATTGCCTTCACGACGGCATACCTGCTGCTGGCTGCCGGAAGACCGGCACGGATCTCTGCGCAGGCCCGGTCCACCGCGCTGTTAAACCGCGCGATATCATCCCGCGCTCCTTCGTAATATTCCTCCCCGTAATTGAGCGTCACTTCCTCGATCGTGAGCGTCGTGACGCTTCCGTCATACGAGGAGGAGCCGGCTGTCGAGTAGGAGACTCCATAGGTCCAGAAAACCTCAGGATAATCATGCAGAAAAGCGTTCGCCGCGCTCGTCACCTCGTATATAACCCGCTTATATTCTTCGCTGTTCCCGACAGCTTCCGAATTTTGGGGATCATACAGACCTTTTATCACGATCCTGGCAGGCTCGCTTAATTCATAGACGATCTTCCCGCCGTTCTGATTGGTTCTCCATACTTTTTTCATCGTATCATAGATCTTCCGCGCCTCTCCCGCAAGCTGATTCCCATAACAGCCATCATACAGGACGGTCCCCGATATGGCGCTGACTCCGCCGAGAGAAACAGGTGAAGAAGCGTCCGAGGCGAGTCCTGTCCTGTGAAGACCGGAAACATCCCAGACGTCGGCGGACTCAACGAACCCGTCCGCGCCGCCGGAAGGATCCTCAACGATGTTTATGTCTTCTATTAAAATATCCTCCGAAACGGTACCGGAAAAAGGTTCCGCCTCTTCGCCTTCGCCGGACAGCGTGATCCCCTGCGGATCACCGAAATCTTCAGTAACCTCGTCCTGCAGCAGGACGTCGTCTTCGGGTACAGCTTCTGCCGTGACCGCGCTTTCTCCATGATCCTCCTCCTGCCAGAGAGAGATCTCCAGTTCTTCCGTGTTCTCCCCGGCGGAAACACACATCCCCTGCGCGGCCGTCAGCGTCAGAGCGCCCGCCAGTAGCAGCGCCGCCATTTTCCTGATTCCGTTCCGTAACTTCATGTTCTGCCTCCTTCTATAAAAACATCTGTCTTCCGGCTGTCAAACCGGACTTTTCTGAATGAAAGCGCCCTGATCCAAAGCGCTTTAACCGGAAGTATTCTTAAGTACTTTGATTCTATCATGAACTCAGACTTGTTGTAAATAAAAGATTAAATCCGCGTGCGAACTGCAATCATAAATCCACGCTCTGTCCCATAAAATGAATTAAAGATAAGCCCCGGAGCGCTGCCATGAACTCCAAACCCAAGATCATTGTACTCAGGATGAGAGAAATCATTTACACGATTCTCCTGCTTTTGCTTGTCATCCTGCTTGTTTTCTGCCTTTTCCTGATGTTCTCACCGGGAGATTCCCACGAGGGAGAGCAGACCGGAAGCACCGAACAGCAGACCGCAGGCGAAACCGCCGCGGACACGGACAGCCAGAGTGAAACGCTGCCGCAGATCACGGAGCAGACCCAGACCGGAACGAATCCGTCAGAGAACTCATCGCCGGCCGGCGCCGGACAGACGGACACGGCGGTACAGACCTTCGCCGCCTCCTCTGACAGAGTCTTTACTCCCGGCGTTTACACGGTTCCCGTCTTTCTCAACGACGCCACACTGGATGTGGAAGTGACGGTCGACGCGGATCACATCAACGCGATCCGCCTCGTCAACCTGAGCGAGACCGTCGAGACCATGTACCCGCTGATGACGCCGGCGCTCGAAAACATTACCTCCCAGATCCTGCAGAGGCAGACCCTCGACGGCATCACATGCCCGCAGGAAAACCGCTACACCTCGCAGATACTCCTGAACGCGGTTTCGGACGCGCTCGATATCGCCGCCGCGAACGAATAACAGACAGAACCCCGGACTTCCGGCCCGGGGCTTTTCTGCGGATAAATTTGGATTTGCGGCTGTTCATCCCTCTTCATCAATGCTATAATTCTCCCTGATGAGAAATTTTCCCATGCAGCTCTGCACATACGGAAGGGGCTGTCAGACGGCAGCCCCCGTATTCTCCATTCCTTCCTTTTGTTTGCTTCATCTGTCTGTGTGCGGCTCTGTCACTTTTTCTCTTTGAGCGGCACATTTCACTTTTTCCCATTCGTTTGTCTATGCGCAGTTCTGTCTTTTCTTTTTGAGCGGCACATTTCACTTCTTCTCATTTATTTGTCTATGCGCAGTTCTGTCTTTTTCCTTTGAACGGCGCATACACATTTCACTTTCTTTCATCCGGACCTATTTGTCCTTCGAAACTATCACATACGGCACGGCCACAAACAGAACGCCTCCCACGATATTCCCCAGCGTGACGATCACGAGGTTGTACAGGATTCCTCCAAGGCCGATCGCCGCCCCATGCGGATTCAGAAGTCCGATGGTAAGGAAGGTCATATTCGCGACACTGTGCTCGAATCCGCAGGTGACGAACGCCATGACGCAGCCGATGTTCATCGCAAGTTTTGCGCCTTCTGATTTTAGTTTTGCACCGCACCAGATTGCAAGGCAGACACAGATGTTGCAGAGGATCGCCTTCGTGAACAGGTTCAGCGGTGTCCCCGCGATTTTTCCGGCCGCAAGCGTCGCGAAATTATTTCCGATTGCGTCGTCGGCTCCCGGGATTCCGGTCAGCGTAAAGACGACCGCGGACACGACCGAACCGACGAGGTTGCCAAGCCAGCACACGACCCAGAGTTTGATCACACTGCCCCAGGAAGCTTCCTTTTTCAGCCCGGCGACGCCCATTACAAAATTATTGCCGGTGAACAGCTCCGCGCCGGCCACCGTGACCAGACACAGGCCGACAGAGAACACAAGACCGTTGATCAGTTTCGTCGAATAAGCTCCTCCGGCGGAAAAAACACCTCCCACAATCCCCATCAGAAAACAGCCGAACGCGATAAACATGCCGGCCATGAAGGACAGCACCACATACCCGAGCGGATTGGACGACAGCAGATTCAGTTTTCCGTTTGCGGTTTTACAGACACCGCTGATTTCTTCTTTAAACATAAGCTTCCTCCCTTATCTTTGTTGAATAAGAATGATAAACATACACACTCTCAAAAAGGCGTATTTCGGCTGTCCGCCGGAGGATGTATATTTATAGATTATTTCTGCATTTACATTTTATTTTTTATTTCTCTCCATGTCAAGTGTATTTATATAAAAATCGACTAAATATTTCACTTTTTTCGTCCGGTTTTTCTCATTTTTTACAAACAAATTATGTAGCCGATTATTTCTCTTTATTAAATACGACAATTTTGAGCCATGTGACCTTATATATTATTCAAAATTTTGACAAGCACTCTTCCTTCTTCTGTTTTCCGTGTAAAACCATTCTTGTCAAAATGCTCCAGCAGCGCCAGCGCCACCTTGCGGGAACAGGACAGATAGTCCCGGAATTCCCCCAGCTGGATCGCCTTTCCTCCTTCTGCCATCTCCCGGAACGCCTCTTTTGCTTTATTATAATAATCGCTGTGAACACTGTACTGCTCATTCAGGCGGATCAGCGTTTTCTTATTTACCAGCGAGACATACAGGGATCTGAACTTTTTAGACTTTGAATGTTCCTGCAGATAGACCTCGGTCGCCAGAGGCGCAAATCCCGCGTTTTTATAAAACTCCGTAATCTCCTCAAGGATAGCCGTCTCATCCTCCTGCATGACGACTTTGAACGAGTAACGGCTGAACACCTGCCCGCGCTCTTTCAGTATCTTCTCCTCCGTCAGGATCTGAAGAATCCGATCCGCCGCCCAGGTACGGTCCGCAAGCTCCAGCCTGCTCCGCAGCTCTTCTCTTCCCATGCCGTCCTTGATCGGAAAATTCTTATGAAATTCATTGACGACGCGGACCGCCTTTTTTCTGTAAAAGTCAAATTCATCCCGGGATATATAAACGTCCCCTCCGGACTGCGCCGCTTTCTCTTTGCTCTCCAGAATCCGCACTGCTTTTCCTTCTTTTTCGAGAAGCGCCGCATTGTTTTTCAGCGGACCCGATTCCAGAGAATGGCGCTTTGCCAGTTCCATCAGAGTCGGAAAGCTGCCCCAGTGTTCTCCGAGAACAGCCTCCAGGATCTCTTTCTGATTCCCTGACTCCTTGATCCGGAGCGTTTCCAGAACATGGCGGTTATTCCTGCGGTGTTTGGACGGACTCGCCTCCAGAATGATCCCGCCGCCTACCGTCTCGACCGGTGAGTAAAAGCGGATCACAAAATGGTCTCCCTTCTTCGCCGCAAGCGTCTCCTCCAGGCGAAGCTGCGTATAGCAGGTCTCTCCCGCGCCAAGCTCATCCCGGTCAAGCAGGATCACCTTCCCAAGCAGTTCCCTTGTCCCGTGATAAATATGAACCCTGCTGCCGTTTTTGACCTTGCGGTCCGTATGCTTCAAAAGGGTCAGCCGCACATCCAGCATCATGGTATCGTACATGCAGCCGGGGGACGCCAGGATATCTCCCCGCGCGATCTCATCCTTTCTCTTATTCGGCAGATTAACGGCCACCCGCTGCCCGGCATAGGCGACCTCCGCATCCGAGGAATGTACCTGAATGCTGCGCATCCGCACCGCTTCCTGCTCAGGGTAGAGAACCGCTTCCTGCTCCTTCTTCATCCTTCCCTCCCAGAGAGTACCGGTCACGATCGTGCCGTACCCTTTCAGAGTGAACACACGGTCGATTGGCATACGGAAAAATCCGCTGCCCTTTCTCTCCGGCAGGGAAAGGCAAAGCTCCTGAAGCGTCTGCTTCAGCTCGTCCAGACCTTCCCCGGTAAACGCCGAGACAGGCACGACGGGCGCCGTCTCCAGAAAAGTCCCTTTTGCCAGTTCCCGGACGTCCTCCTCCACAAGCTCCACAAAATCCGGCTCCACAAGATCGGTCTTCGTGATCACAATTACACCCGCCGAAATGCCGAGAATGGAGAGGATATCGAGGTGCTCCACAGTCTGCGGCATGACGCCCTCGTCGGCGGCCACAATCAGCATGGCCAGATCCATGCCGCCCGCCCCGGCAAGCATATT
>CANRGB010000068.1 GCA_947630005.1 uncultured Lachnospiraceae bacterium | reverse complement strand
GGATTTCTTCCTTCTCTGGAAGCGCGCTCAGATACCTCAAAAGTTCCAAAACCAACGAGCTGTACTTTATCACCCTTTTTAAGTTCTTCCGCGATCACATCCGTAAAAGCTTTCAGGGCTTTCTCCGCATCCTTTTTTGATAATTCTGTCTTCTCTGCAACTGCAGCGATTAATTCTGCCTTGTTCATTCTAATTCCTCCTGTGAATTATTCTCGTATGCCGGACAGCATCTGCGGACCCGCAGACGTAGCTGTCCGCTTCCTTACCAGCAGCCCGAAGGTTCTGATATTTCCCGCAGAATAAGAAATGATTGCTGCAGCAATTTATTTCTCACCTCTGCCGCGGCATTCGCCAGATCCCGGTATATCCATCTGGCCCACTGTTCCTGCAAACTTCGGCTTGTCCGTACTGCCTCATCAAAAAGTCCCGCTAATATTTATATAATGATATCCCCCATTTGTCAAGGAAATTTACCCTGAAAACCTTGTCTTCATACGGGGATGATTTCCGGCTGCACGCTCACTGGCACGCGAGGATTTATCATGTTACAGCATCTCGTTGATCATCGCCAGAACCTGCTCGCCAAGAGCCGCTGATTTGGCGTCTGCATCCTCAAGAGAAGAACCTTTGATCCCATAATAGAATTTGACCTTCGGCTCGGTTCCGGACGGGCGCACGCACAGCCACGCGTCATCCGTGAGATCATAGTAGAGCACGTTCGATTTCGGAAGTCCGGTCGGCTTCACCGCGCCTGTCGCGATGTCCACGATCGTATCCGCTTTGTAGTCGCGCGCGGAAGTCACTTTGTAGCCGCCGATCTCCTTCGGAGGATTCTTACGCAGCGTCTCAAGGATCTCCTGAATCTTCTGAAGACCCTCAATGCCCTTCAGCGTGATGGACTTGATGTCATCCTTATAATAACCATAGCGCTCATACAGCTCGATCATCGCGTCCCAGAGCGTCTTGCCCTGTGATTTGTAGAAGGCCGCCGCCTCGGCAAGCGCCATCGTGGCGACGATCGCGTCCTTGTCTCTCGCGTGCGTGCCGATCAGGCAGCCGTAGCTTTCCTCGAAGCCGAACAGGTATGTGCCTTTGCCGCTCTCCTCAAAGCCGAGGATCTGCTGTCCGATGTACTTGAAGCCGGTCAGAACCTCGATCAGCTCTGTTCCATAATATTTCGCGATCGCGTCTGCCATATTCGTCGTGACGATCGTCTTGATCAGAACGCCGTCCTCCGGAAGACCTTTCACGGCCTTTGTCTGGCCGATCTCATAATCCGCAAGCAGGCATCCGGACATGTTCCCGGTCAGGGAATGATATTCGCCGGTCTGAGAATCCTTCACATAAACGCCGAGACGGTCCGCGTCCGGGTCGGTCGCGAGAACCAGATCCGCGTCCACTTCCTTCGCGAGCTTCAGGCCGAGCGCAAACGCTTCCTTCGCCTCCGGGTTCGGATAGCTTACGGTCGGGAAGTCGCCGTCCGGAAGCTCCTGCTCTTTCACGACGTAGACATGCTCGAAACCGAGCTCCTTCAGCACGCGCCGCACCGGGAGATTGCCCGTGCCGTGCAGCGGCGTGTAGACGATCTTGAGGTTGGCGCTCTCCGCCTTGATCACCTCGGGATGAAGCACAAGCTTCTTCAGACCGTTGATAAAGGCGTCGTCGATCTTCTGGCCGATCACCTCATACAGTCCTGCCGCAATCGCCGCCTCTTTGTCCATCGTCTTCGCGGACGTATAATCCGGCACTTTGTTTACCTCAGCCATGATGCCTGTGTCGTGCGGCGGCGTGATCTGGGCGCCGTCCTCCCAGTATACCTTATATCCGTTGTATTCTGACGGGTTGTGGCTCGCGGTGATGTTGATGCCGGCCACGCAGCCAAGCGTACGGACCGCGAACGAGAGCTCCGGCGTCGGGCGCAGAGAATCGAACACATAAGCCTTGATCCCGTTGGCCGCCAGGCAGAGCGCCGAGAAATCCGCAAATTCCGGGGACATATGTCTCGAGTCGTAAGCGATCGCCACGCCCTGCGCCTGCTTTCCGACTCCCAGGATATAGTTTGCGAGACCCTGCGTCGCTTTCTGGACCACATACTGGTTCATGCGGTTCGTCCCCGCGCCGATCACACCGCGCAGGCCGGCCGTGCCGAACTCAAGACTTGTATAAAAACGGTCCCTGATCTCATCCTCATTGTCCGCAATCGCTCTCAGCTCATTTTTCGTCGCCTCGTCAAAATACGGATTTGACAGCCACTCTTCATACGCTTTTCTGTAATCTTCCATGTAAATATTCCTCCTGGTATTTAAAAATCTCTAATGTGCTTATTATATCTCCAAAAGCAGGAAAAGGGAATCTCTTTTTCTGCATTTTTCCGGAACCGCGGGCATGAAGAGCGGCACCCGCTCAGCTGCGCATTCGCCAGCAGAAAATGAAATACCTCCGCCGAACGCGCGGAGGCGGAGGATGAGGCTACCGCAGCATTTCCACAAACCGGTTCCGCGCCTCCTGCTGCTGATTCTGCCGCTCCAGCTTGTCAAGGAAACGCCGCGAGATCCAGGCCTTATTGCTCTCCAGATAATAATTCGCCAGCTTGCGGAATTTCTCCGGATAAAGCATCTTCAGATAAAACAGCCGGCGCTCCTCCCCGGAGAGCGGACGGATCCCCGCATACTGATCCAGCATCCGCATTCCGAGCCGCGGATCCCACTCATGCTTTTCCAGCACCTTGCGGACAAAGCGGTACAGATCGCTGATCTGCAGGCCATACCGGCAGTGCTCAAAGCCGGTCGTCGCCATCTCCTGTCCGGCCAGAAGCACATGGTGCTGGTCGTAATCCCCGTGACAGACCGTACCGTTCTCCTTCGCGCTCTGTGTCAGCCGCTCGCATCCGTTCTCCTCCAGCCGCTTCTGCACTTCCACGGCCTGCTCAAAATACATTGGAAAGCTGCTCTGGAGCAGACGTTCAAACGCGCATTTATCCGTTCTTCTGCGGAGGAAAGAGCGCACCTTCTTCAGCCCGGTGTTCCTTGTTCTGACCTCATCAAGCGGCGCAGGAGCCGTAAAACTCTCGATAAACTCGCACTCCCCCTTCGCGCGCATGACACGGTGGATCTTTGCCAGGTTCCGCACCGCGGCGAGGATCTCCGTCTCGCTGGAAGGGTCGCACTCCCTCCCCGGATACCATTCCTTCACCACATATTTCTGACCGTCCCAGTCAAAGGATACCAGGTTCCCTTCTTTATTCGGAAGAATCCTGTCGACATTGCGGTACCCGCCGCCGCGCATTTTTTCCATCACACAATTCTGAAACCGCGCCCGCCGCTCCGAGCTTTCATAGTCACAGAAGATCCGCAGTCCCTGCTTCGTCTCCAATATGTACGCGCCGCGGCCCCGCCGCATGCTGACAGTTTCCACCTCATACTGTTCCAATACTCTCAACGCCCTGTCGTTCATCGCCATTCCCCCATTCACCCCGGACTCCACACAAAAAAGCCCCAGACGGAACCTGTTCGGATCCAGGTTTTGTCCATGCCCGTGATATCAGACACGCTCTAACTTATGAGAAAACGGCGGCAATTATTCCTGTTTCGGCTTCACGCCAGATGGCTCATCAAAGAACTGGAAGGCAGCGAAGATGGCAATTATTCCTGTTTCGGATTCTGCTATGCATCATGAGACGGCGCGCCCTGCCTTCATCCGCGCCCGGCAGTTTCACAAAGGGGGCGGCATCCTCTTTCTTTGAAAAAATTCAATTTTCAAAAAAACTCCGGATGCAGCATGGCAGCTCCCGCACCGTTTCACAGATAGCGGCGGCTCCGGCAGCCTCCAATTCCCCGCGAGAACCGTACCCGTACAACACGCCGATGCAGGGGATCTGGTTGGCGGCGGCCCCATTGACATCCTGGTCGCGGTCCCCGATCATCACGATCCGATCCCGTGCCGGGTCGAGTCCAAGCGTATCCAGCACATAGCGGATCACATCGGCTTTCGCGTTGCGCTTCTCGTCGAGACTGCTCCCTCCAATGAAGCGGAAATACTGCGCAATCTGAAAATGCTCCATAATGCGCACCGAAAACACCTCCGGTTTCGAGGTCGTCACGATAAGCTCATAACCTTCCCTGCACAGTTCTTCCAGAACCTCAGGAATCCCATCATAAACCCGGTTCTCAAACATCCCGCGATCCACAAAATATTCCCGGTAAAACTTCACACATTCCTCCGCCTCTTCGAGCGAAAACCCATAATGCTTCATGAAGGAATCCCGCAGAGGCGGTCCCACAAAAGCTGAGAGCTTCTTCCGGTCGTTCTCCTCGATTCCTTTCTTTCTCAAAGCGTACATCACAGAATTGATGATTCCATCTCCCGACTCCGTCAACGTCCCGTCAAGATCCCAGAAAATATATCTGGCTGTTCCGGTCTGTGTATTCATCCGCTCATCCTCCTGTCTGTTCATTGTTTCTAAATCACAATCTGTACAAATCCGGCCAGCTGCCTCAAATTCAGCAATGGTATAAATCCGGCACCACAAAACACCTCAAATACATTCCCACAAACAATTTAAAACAGGGGCTTGATTTCTCCTGCCCCTGAGTATATAATCAAAGAAAGGACAATTATCAGATGCAAAATCTGATGCCCTCTGTTTTTTGAACTGGAAATAGCATCCAACTGGGGGGCCGGATGCTATTTCTTTTTATACCTTAGTATGCAGAAAAGCTGCCAGTGGCAGGTTTTCTGTATCTATGTAAGACAACGCTGCAAAGATTACAAGTAAAAGTGTCAAAACTTCCATTGTACTCATAAGGCATCACCCTCTTTCTAAAGAACTCGAGGGCTTAAAGAAATCGCATCCATCGTCCTTCTTCAATTATACGGTGTCAATATATCATACATTAACCATTACGTCAATCACGTAATATCGTTCATTTTCCCATTTTGTTTAACTGTATAAGCCCAGTCTCATATCCCGTTAAAATCCCAGAATATAGAAACGATAACTGACCTGATCAATTACTCAAAAACTGGCACTTTTCAAAACTCCATCTTCTCTGTATGATAACCGCTAAAACATTCCTGCCCGCTCTGGGGTATCCAGGAAAGGAGATTCATATGCGACCTGACCATAATCATCAGAAGAAAATAGCTGTCATCAACGACTTTACTGGTTTTGGCCGCTGCTCGATCGCGGCCGCGCTGCCAGTCATCTCCGCGATGAAAATCCAGTGCTGTCCTCTGCCGACCTCCATCTTCTCAAATCACACAGGTTTTGAGAGTTTTTTCTTTGAAGATTATACATCCCGTATGCAGCGTTATGCCGACGAGTGGAAAAAGCTTGACCTTACTTTTCGCGGGATCTGCAGCGGTTTTCTGGGATCGAAGGAACAGATTGAGATCGTCATCCGTTTTTTTCAGGAATTCCGGACAGAGGATACGATTATTATCGTGGATCCGGTGATGGGCGATTACGGAAAACCCTATCCGACCTACACTGCACAGATGTGTACAGAGATGAAGCGTCTGGTTACTTACGCCGATATTCTGACGCCAAATCTGACGGAAGCCTGTATCCTGACCGACACGCCGTACCATGAAGAGCACTGGCGGATGAAGGAAATTATTGCACTCGCCGAAAAGCTCTGCGCTATGGGACCTGCAAAAGTGGTGATCACCGGAATTGTGCAGGGGGATTTCATCGCAAATTATTGTTATGAAAAAGAACGATCAGACAACCTGGATCAGGGGCAGAAATTCCCCGGAAAAATCCGCCGCACACATAAAGTCGGCACCCAGCGTTCCGGCACGGGCGACATTTTTGCCGCAATTATCGCAGCGGACGCTGTCAATGGAGTAAATTTTCAGGATTCGGTGCGCAAGGCTTCACTCTTTGTCAAGCGCTGCATTGAGAAATCGATCGAGATGGATCTGCCTCTGACAGACGGCGTGTGCTTTGAGGAAGTGCTGCATACGCTGAAAGCTTAATCTGACAAACCAGAAATCAAATACCCCGCTGCAGGCAGCGGAGTATCAATCGGGAATAAAAGAAAGGACGACTTATCATATGAAACACACTGCCATGACCATTTTATACGAAGTTCACGACAACCTGTACGTCAATCTGACAAACAAATGCCCCTGCGCCTGCACCTTCTGCCTGCGCCAGACGCGCGAGAGCATGGAAGCATCCGGCCCGCTCTGGCTTGAGCACACGCCTTCTCTCGAAGAAGTTCTTGCTGAATTTAAAAAATTTGACATGAACAAATATCGTGAAGTTGTCTTCTGTGGTTTCGGGGAACCGACGGAAGCCCTTGACGTGCTTCTCGCGACGGCACATTATATCAAAGACCAGTTTGACAAACCGATCCGCATCAACACGAACGGTCTTGGCAATCTGGTCAACGGAAAAGACATCCTTCCGCTCTTCAAGGGCCTGATCGACACGCTCTCCATCAGCCTGAACACGCCGGACGCGGACCGCTACTATGAGCTTGTGCGCCCCCGTTTCGGAGAGCAGTCCTTTAACGCGATGCTTTCCTTCGCGCGAAACGCCGTAAGCTATGTGCCGGAGGTCGTGATGACGACCGTCGCAACCACCCTTACCGCCGAAGAGGAGGATCAGTGCCGAAAGATCTGTGAGGAGCTTGGCGTGCGGTACCGGATCCGGCCGTGGGAAGACTGAAAATTCATCAATTATTTTTTTGAGTTGACAGCATTATTTTAATAAAATATAATTATTTCGCAGCACTTTAACAGAGCATTTCTTCATAGGGCAAGAGAAAGGAAGGTATAAAAAATGAAGAAAAGAAACCGTTGGTCATTTTTAATGACCCTCGTCTGCATGATCGCGATGATGATGTTTTTCAGCGTCAGCGCGTCTGCCGCGTCGAAACCGAAGTGCGCGTCCAAAGTCACAATGAGGTTCTCTACGTCCAGTATGGGCTCCCAGATCTGCAACCGGAATATTTATCTCTCCGGTCTTACTTCAAACGCGAAGATCCTGTCTGTCAAATCCAGCAACAGCAAGGTTCTGGGATCCGCGGAAGCAAACGGCGTGGTATCGGTGGGAGTCAGAACGAAAAGCCTGAAACCGTACCAGATGTATACGCTGAAAAACGGGGAGAAAGCGAATTTTACAATCAAGGTGCGGCAGAAGAAAAAGACCTACACACTGAAGACCACCGTAAAGTTCGTCACAGAGAAAAATCCGGTCAAAACGATAAAGCTTGACGGGAAATCGTACAGTTCATTCCAGAAAACCACCGGGGGCGGCTGGAAGTTCAGTACCGGTACGAAGCTGCCGTCTCAGATCACGATGAACGTCACATTAAATCCCGGCTTCAAACTCGTATCGATTTTCGCGGAATACTATGCGCCGGGCTGGATGATGAGCGATTCCATCCCCGTGAAGAACGGGCAGAGAATCAATACAAAATACGACGGCGGATCCCTTTGCGGCATATTCGTCCATTATTATCAGCAGTCCGACCTGCAGGGCATGGCATCCTACGGAAAGCTGATCACAACTTCCGGCATCACCAGCACGTCTGTTCAGATTGATTTCAAAAAATAACGGATTCCGCCGACAGCGCCCGCTTTAAAAAGAGTCTGCCGGGAAAGCCGTCTTGAGCAGAATTCAAACAGGGGCAGGGGAAACTTATCTGGGTTTCCTCTGCCCCTGAATTTTTACGCCCGACGGGATTTTCCGCCGTTTTGTTTCACGCCTGCGGGATTTTCCGCCGTCTCATCTCCCATGATCCGAGAGATTTTCCGCTGCTTTGTTTTTCATGTCTGCGGGATTTTCCGCTGCTTTGTTTTTGTCCGCCGAGGGATTTTCTTCTACTCTACGTCCTGCAGAGCGGCCAGGTTCTCCTCTCCGGTACGGATCTTCACGACGCGGTTCACGCCGTAAACAAAGATCTTTCCATCTCCGATGTGGCCTGTGTAGAGCGTCTTCTTGACCGTCTCGATCACGGTATCAACCGGGATATTTCCGACGATCACTTCCACCTTCACCTTAGGCAGCAGCGTCGCGTCCATTTCGACTCCACGGTACCGCTCGCCGGCGCCTTTCTCGATGCCGCAGCCCATGACCTGCGTCACGGTCATACCAGTTACGCCGATCTTGTTCAGCGCCGTCTTCAGCTTGTCGTAGCTTGAGAGCTTCGCAACGATCGCCACTTTGTACATGCCGGTCAGAACCGGCTCCGTCACTACGCTGACCGATGCGTCTCTCATTGCAGGAGTTGCGGCTTCGTAACTGTCGATACCGAGGTTCGTGTTCTCGTTCACCTTCATTGTCATTGTGTTGGAGATATCCATGATACTGAAGCCTGCATATGCGGACGGAAGTCCATGCTCGGTCGGATCAAGTCCGACGATCTCTTCTTCCTCGCTGACACGCAGTCCGACGAGCGCCCGGATCACCATAAATGCAATCGTAATCGTCACCAGCGTCCATCCGGCAACCGCCGCAAAACCAATCAGCTGAAGTTTCAGCTGTGTAAATCCGCCGCCGTAGAACAATCCTTCACGAATTCCCGCCGTCACAAAGGCCGGTGAAGAGGACGTTGCGAACAGTCCTACCGCGATCGTTCCCCAGATACCGTTCAGGCAGTGTACCGCCACGGCGCCAACCGGATCGTCAATACGCAGCACATTGTCCAGGAACCATACGCCGAATACTACAAGCACACCGGAGACGCAGCCGATCACGAGCGCTCCCACACAGTCCGTCACATCGCACGGAGCCGTGATCGCTACCAGACCCGCGAGGGACGCGTTCAGACACATGGATACATCCGGCTTTCCATATTTCAGCCAGGTAAAAATCATACACACAACTGTCGCGACAGACGGAGCGATCGTCGTTGTCAGGAAAATACTCGCGAGCTCATCGACATTCGTCGCGGCCGCGCCGTTGAATCCATACCAGCCAAGCCACAGGATAAACACGCCGAGGCAGCCAAGCGGAAGGTTATGTCCCGGAAACGCGTTGACTTTTACAACCTTTCCTGATTCATCTCTCTCAAATTTTCCGATACGCGGTCCAAGCATCTTCGCGCCGACCAGCGCCGAGATACCGCCGACCATATGGATCGCCGTGGAGCCCGCGTAATCATGGAAGCCCATCTGTGACAGCCAGCCGCCGCCCCAGATCCAGTGCGCCTCGATCGGGTAGATCAGCGCGGAGATCACCGCGGAATAAATACAGTAGGACAGGAATTTCGTTCTCTCTGCCATCGCGCCGGAGACGATCGTCGCCGTCGTCGCACAGAACACAAGGTTGAACACGAAGCCTGACCAGTCAAAGTTCGCGTAATTCGTCAATATATCAAAGCCCGGTTTTCCGATCAGTCCCATCATGTCCTCGCCGAGCAGCAGCGAAAATCCGATCAGGATAAACATCACGGTTCCGATACAGAAATCCATCAGGTTTTTCATCAATATGTTTCCGGTATTCTTGGCCCTCGTAAAGCCTGCCTCCACCATGGCAAACCCTGCCTGCATCCAGAACACCAGAGCGGCGCCAATCAGAAACCATACGCCGAAAAGCTGGCTGTTCACAGCCTCAAAAATTTCATTCGTCATAATATTCTCCTCCTCTTCAAGACATTCCCTGCTGCCATGAGTATAAGTCCACGGATTGCTCCGTTGCTCTGCTATGAGACTGGACTTATACAGTAAAAGGCGCTGCACAGGACCTGATCAGGATCCCCGCAACGCCATTGTTCTAATATTCCGGAGTATTATATTATTATGGTATAAAAGCCGCTCTTTCTGCACGCCGCCGGTTCGGCAGACAATCCGCCGCCCGCTCCCGCGTAAAAACAGCCCTTATACGTGAAAAGACGCCGCAATACGCATATCCTGCGCACCACAACGCCCTCGTTCGCCTATTATTATATAACTTTTTGGAAATTCGTCAATATTGAAAACTTTCCAAAATTTTAAGGATTTTTATAAAAATTTCGTCGTTTTTCATACGCATCAGAGTTTTCCTCATAGAGAAGTTCTGTTAAATAGACATATATGGATAATTTATTTTAGCCATTCCTGCTTTTAAAGCCTTATCCGCCGTCACCACTACCATAGCCTCACTATCCGAAGAATTAGCCTTCGCTGTCCCCAATATTATTGCATCCATAGATTTGAAATTATATGTCAATGCATTTTGAATAAATCTCTCAGCCTCTGCTATAACATCAGCATTAACATCCAATACCTTAACATTAAACAGGCAATTATTTCCACTTGATACTTCTTTTTCAAGTTTCATCCAGTCTCTTAATTTTTCCCGATTCCATTTTTTCTGTTTCCGTATAATAAATTTCTTTCCGCATACCATACCATTGTCTTCATGAATTCGACTACATACTTGTACTCCGCCACTGATTCCTCTTGCATATTTACCAATCACAGAAATAATCTCTATCTGCGTCACCTTCGAAATAAAACATTCTCCCGCCAGTATATTATCAATTATTTCATTATTTCCTCCGGCGCTTATGTAGTTCAGCAGAGCAAAATAAGCATTTGTATCCAATAAATATTTTTTCATTTGATATTTCCCCACTTAATCTGCCTTCATAATATCCGTCCCATTTATAAGTGTCTTCATTTCATCTTCAGTCAGTGGTTCCAGTTTGCTTTTAATAATATCTATCAGTTCTCTCAGATCTGCTTCCGGTCCTTTATTAATATAGCCATTAATTCCCAGATTAACTAATTTTTTAATATCTGCATATCTGGAATAATTTGTATAAACAATAATATCAATATATGGATTTATGTTTCTTATCTTTATTACCAGCTCTTCTCCATTCATTTTGGGCATCTCCAAATCTAATAAAACAAGGTCATACTCATTCTTCTGAAAATGCTCAAAGCCATCCTGTCCGTCAATTGCTATGTCAACTGTCATTTCTTCCAGTTCCAAAGCCTTTTTCACCAGTTCTGCCGTCTCCTGGTCATCCTCGACCAATAATATTTTATACATTTTCTTTTTCCTCCATTCTTATTCTGATAACAAATCTCGCACCGTCTTTATAGCCGGGATCCACACTTATTTTCCCATTAAATATTTTTAATATGTTCCATACAATATAAAGTCCAAGACCTTCTCCTCCCTCCCCGCTCTCTTTCCTTTTAGTTGAATAAAACGGATCAAAAATCTTTCTCTGAATTTCTTTAGGAATCCCTATACCATTATCGCTGAAATATATAATCAGCTCATCTCTTTCAACCTGCACAGAGACATTGATTTTCCCTTTAACTTCTTTTTTCTTAACTGCATAAATTGCATTAATAATCAAATTATAAAATACTTGTGAAAACTGTACTGTTTCCCCATATAATTCAACATCTCTGTCTCCTTCAATCAAATACTCTATTCCCTCACTGTTCAGCCTTATGCTCAATTCTTCAAATATAGCTGTAATCTCATCGTATACTTTAAAATACTTCTTTTGATTTTTACTTGATACGATAGGAGCAAATCTGTTCAGCAGTTTCCCGACTCTGCTTGTCTGAACAATTATACTGTCCAGCAATTCCTTTTCTTCAGAATCTATTGTTATCTGCATCTTTTCCTGCTTCATGTAAAACAGTTGTATTGCATATCTTATGTTTGTTATCGGCTGCCCCAATTCATGAGAAAATCCTTTTATCAGCTCTGTAATTGCCAGCAGCCTTTTGTTCTGTTCCTGCTCCTCCAATAAATCTGTCAGCCGTTCCAGTAAAATCTCCAGATTCTCTCTGTTTTTCTTTTCAAAATCTCTTCGTTTCCTTTCATTAAATTTTTTGTTTTCTCTTAAATAATTAATTTGTTTTTCAATTTCTTTTGCTTCATTTAACATATTATATTCAATATAAAATTTGAACAGAGTTTGTAAAATTGGAATACTATCATTATATCTCTTATTTATATCATTAAGAATTTCATTTCTTGATATTTCATCTCCCTGCGCTTCATAGTATAAAACCAGTTCATACTGTATATTAAAATCCGATCTGGAAAAAATATTTTGTGTTTCCATATATTCTTTTGCATCCGAATAATCATTTCTCAATCTGCACATCCTAAATAAATATCGGACAACCACTCCATCTCTGCAATACTCAAGTACTTTTTTCACCCACTGCAATGCGCATCCATACATCCGAAACGATTCCAGTAATTTTAATACACGTCTGTTGGCTGCATCGTTTTCTTTTGTACAATTATTTATATCAATGTTATAAAGAAAATAAACTGCGTCACATTCTTCTTTCTTTAAATCATCGAGCACTCTGTTTATTATCTCAACAGAAAATTCCTGATTTACTCTTTTCACAAATCCGATAACTTTATCTGACACTTCCCAATGATCATAAATTATCGTTAATACTCCACTCCTGATCACATCTGCGTATTCATCATTCCTGCTTATCCTTAAAAGTTTTCTGAAAACCTGTGGATCTAATTTATATACCAGGCATATTTTTTCGATGAAACGTGAAAAATTAGTGAAAAATTCTGGAGCTTTCTTGATTTTTTCCAGATATTTCATATAAATATTTACTGATTTTTCATATTCTTTCATCTCATACAAAATATCTCCCTTGATTTTGTAGAAAAAATTATTATCTTTATAAGCTTTAATCGCTTCATCGCACGTATTAACAGCTTTCTTCAGTTCACCGGCACGCCGCATCTCCGATATCTTTAAAGCACATTCTTTTTCTTTCATAGATATATCATTTTTCATTTCCGGGTCTACCCTTCCAAAAACAAATTATTACATTATTTCCTGGGTGATTATCTTATACTTTCTCAATAGTAATATCTGTCAATTTACTCATCATATACTCATTATATATCAGATCACTTCATTTATCAACACTTGTTCGAATGTATACAAGACAAACAGAGATGAGACGCATTATTCCCATGTGAATTTATTTGATATTATCCCAAAATATGTTTATAATATATCCAAAAAGGTAATTGATATGCCAGACTAAACATTTTCCTTCTCATATAAGAAAGGATCCGGCAATGAAAATGAAAAAACTCCCGGTAGGAATCGATAATTTTTCAAAACTGCGTGAGCAGGATTTTTATTACGCAGACAAAACCGGACTCATCAGGGATCTTCTGACAAACTGGAGCGAGGTGAGTCTTTTTACCCGGCCCCGCCGGTTTGGCAAAACGCTGAATATGGATATGCTGCGCTGTTTCTTTGAAATCGGTCAGGACCGTTCTCTGTTCAACGGGCTGTTGATCTCAAAGGATGAAGAACTGTGCCGGGAATATATGGGGAGATTCCCTGTGATTTTCATCTCGCTGAAAGGAGTAAGCGGAGCCAATTTCGCGGCGGCGCTGGAAATGCTGCGCACAGCGATCGGTATGGAAGCGCAGAGATTTTCTTTTTTGAAAGACAGTCCAAATCTTGAAGACAGTCAGAAGGAACTGTATCGGCGCATGGTGGAAATCGGGCCGGAAGGATTTGCCATGTCAGATTCGATCCTGATCAGCAGTCTTCACCTTTTATCCGATCTTCTCTCTGCTCACTATGCGCAAAAAGTCATCCTTCTCATCGACGAATACGATGTGCCGCTGGATAAAGCTTATACTGCCGGTTATTACGATGAGATGATCGTACTGATCCGCGGCCTGATGAACCAGGCGCTGAAATCCAATGAAAATCTCCTTTTTGCCGTTCTCACCGGCTGCCTCCAGGTATCAAAAGAAAGTATCTTTACCGGCCTTAACAACGTGAAAGTGCATTCAATCATGGATGCTGCCTTTGATGAATATTTTGGCTTCACGGACGCCGAAGTGAAGGAAATGCTTGCCTTCTATGGCGCATCTGACCGCTATGATTCTGTCCGGGAATGGTATGACGGCTATCGTTTTGGCAGCCGGGAAGTTTACTGCCCATGGGATGTGATCAACTACTGCTATGACCTCCGTATAAACCGGGATGCCGGCCCGCAGCCGTACTGGATCAATACGAGCGGCAACGACATTGTGCGAAAATTTATCTGCCGGACAAAAGGCCTGTCACAGAGGAGAGACATTGAGACGCTGATTGAGGGCAGATCCGTTCAGAAAAAGATCCGCCCTGTTCTCACGTATTCCGAGCTGGAAGATTCAATGGAAAACCTGTGGAGTGTTCTTTTTATGACCGGATATCTGACACAGCGCGAAGCCCCGGCGGACGCAGATCACGGGATTCTGACTTTGGCAATACCAAATCAGGAGATCCGGACAATCTTCAAAGAGCAGATTTATGAATGGTTTCATGACAGCGTCACGCGGGAACCACAGAAACTGGCGGAATTCTGCGCGTTGTTCCCAAAAGGGGACGCCGCCGGAATTGAAAAAATGTTCACCGCTTTCCTCTCGAAAACGATCAGCATCCGCGACACAAGCGTGAAAAAATCAATGAAAGAAAATTTCTATCATGGCTATCTCCTTGGACTGCTGCGTTACATGGACGACTGGGCGGTCACCTCAAACGCGGAGTCAGGCGACGGATACTGTGACATTATGATCGAGATTGAGGACAGCATGACAGGTATTATTATTGAAGTGAAATATGCGGAGAATGACCGGCTGGAGGAGCAGTGTGCGAACGCGCTCCGGCAGATTGAAAGAAATCACTATGAGCAGTTTCTGACCGAGGAAGGGTATACGGTTATTCTGAAATATGGCATCGCGTGCTATAAGAAGAGATGCAGGGTTGTTCTCGCAGAACAGACTTCGATACAGTAAAACTTCTGTTCACACATCAGGGAAAAGGATTCCGGTAGTTTTGATTCCTGCTGAATATGTGAAAAAGGAGAACTTCCGTCATGACAGAAAAAACGACCAAAATCCCTAGCAGTTATTTTAAGGGCAGCTGCCTTGTTTAAGAACAGCTGCCCTTGTTTATGCGCAGACCCGCATATGGAAATTAGCTGCTGACGCAGCATGCGGGCCGCGCAGGCGGGCAGGAGGGAAAGGCCTCCTCTGCTCGATTTGCAGACTTTCATTCATAAAGTTGTTTTCTTATACTTCCTCCGCGGAGTCCTCCAGCCCATACGCCACCAGCGCGTCGCCTTCCAGCACACTCATCCCGGAAGTGTAGTAAATCACGGTTCCATCCCCGACGGCATAGCAGCTCTTCTTCATATTTCCAAAGAAATCGCCGAGTTCGCCGAGCAGATCCCCCTTCTTCACACTCTGGTTTTCGCAGACAGCCGGATACCAGACGCCGCGCATATCGGATTCAAGATATTCTGTTTCTTCAAATAATTTCTTTCTGTATTTTTTCCTTGCAGGCGGCTCCATCAGATACATATCAAAATGATCCAGCAGAATCTCCATGCACTCCTGCACCTGCTGCACCCACTCTTCACGTGTCAGGCCGCCATAGCCGCACTCGAGAATAAAGCCCGGAATATCCATATAATTGGCCGCGTAGCCGTACTCTCCCACAGAATTTGAGGAAGCAAGCAGGTACTTCACGTTCATTTTCTTCGCCGCTTCCAGCGCGCAGTCTCTCACCTTTGGGGCGCGCGGAAGGAAGATGCAGGGCGCAAGCGTCTCGCTGATGCCGCCTCCGTGGAGATCGGCAATGAAATCGACCGCAGGAAATATCTCTTTTACAAACCAGGCCGCAACCTGCTGCCCGATCGTCCCCTTCTCGTTTCCCGGATAATTCATGTTGAGATCTGTGTGATCCTGCGGGATGAACCGCGGAACCTGCTGCCAGAAGCCCTCGGTATTTACGCAGTGCATCAGGATCACATTTCCCCGGAGTTTTTCCGGATCGATCTTTTTTGCCAGACGCATAGCCGCCGCGGTCCCATTGTACTCTCCCGCATGGATCTGCGCCGTGATCAGCAGCGTCATCCCTGTCCCTTCCTGCGCGCCGCAGATCAGGGTCGCCGGGATCTCATACTCCCTTCCGTTCGGGTGAAGCATGACCTGCAGCTTCTCGCCTCTGTTCAGTTCATAGCCGCATATCTTCCACATACTGTTATTCTCCTTAACTTTTCAATTCAATCTCATGACGCCAGAGACAAAAATCTGCACTCAGAACAGTTCGAATGGACACTGCCGTTTGCAAAAAGCAGGAAATTTTATCCCTTACAGTCCCCGCCGGCTCTGCGCGTCCTCAAAGGTATAGGCGAGCGCCAGCTCCTTCAGCATATCCAGCGTTGCGTCCGGATTATACACCTTGCATACGTTCTGCAGATCCTCATAGTTGTACGCATTGATCGCGATGCTGGACGCCAGAGAACATTTCTCTGTATAATCCTGCGCGCTGTCAGAGGTCCAGAATCCCTGCGTCAGCTGAAACGCTTTGCCATCCTCACGGAAATCCGCCGCATAGCCGGTCACCGCGTTGTACATGGCGGCAAACGACGGCCCGATGATGGAGCAGTATTTTCCGGTCAGAT
>CANRGB010000067.1 GCA_947630005.1 uncultured Lachnospiraceae bacterium | reverse complement strand
TTTCTCAGCTTAAGGGAGAATGCCATGTTATCATAAACTGTCATATGCGGATACAGAGCGTAGCTCTGGAATACCATCGCGATATCACGATCCTTCGGCTCTACGTCGTTGACTACGCGGTCACCAATCTTCAGCGTTCCGGAAGAGATCTCCTCAAGACCTGCAACCATACGAAGGGTGGTGGACTTACCGCAGCCGGACGGACCTACGAAAATGATAAATTCTTTGTCAGCGATCTCGAGGTTGAAATCCTTAACAGCCTCGAATCCGTTCGGATATTTTTTACAGATATGAGATAATGATAAGCTTGCCATTTCTTAATCCTCCTAAAATTTTTGTCCTTCTCCAGAAAACTCTGTCGTAAGTAATTGTGTTAAGTATACTAAAAACCTTTCTTTTCTGCCATGCCACAACTGTACAAACTTTTTATCCGCATCTTGTTACTTCTGCTTATGAAAAAATTAATATTTATCGTTTTGTAGCACCTTGTGCAAATTCCGGGCCGATCAATATACAATTTGCACAAATTTCACGCAAATTCGGGGACTTACAAATCTGATACTTTTAAAGGTGTTGTTTTTTCTCCGAGGAACATGTATACTTAGGAGATATCCACGTTCCGCGGCGCGGAGCGTGCCGTAAACGAGAGCCCGCGGGCCGCTGTCCGGGAACCGGACGGCGGCAGTCATACGTATTGAACTAGGAGTAGGCAGCCTATGAATTTTATTGTTTTAGACCTGGAGTGGAACCAGTGTCCCTACGGAAAGACCTACGAGGAAAAGCTCCTCCCCTTCGAGATCATTGAGATCGGCGCCGTCCGCACCGACGAATCCCGCGAAATTCTGGACCGCTTCAGTGAAATAGTAAAGCCGCAGGTCTATACCAGCCTGCATTACCATACCAGCGAAATTGTCAATCTCCGGAACATCGACTTCAAGGACGCCCGGAGTTTTCCGGAAGTCTTTTCCGATTTCTGGAAGTGGTGCGGCAGCGACCCCATATTCTGCACATGGGGACCTTCCGATCTCATCGAGCTTCAGCGCAACCTGACCTACCACGGGATGGACAATCCTTTCGCTTTTCCCCTGTTTTACTACGACATTCAGAAAATATTCAGCATCGTGTTCGAGGACCGCAAGACAAGACGCTCACTCAGATATGTGGTCGATTCCCTGGAAATTCCCAGGGAAATTCCGTTCCACGACGCCCTGAGCGATGCCGTTTACACAGCAAAGATCATGAAATATCTGACAGATGAACAGATTCTTTCAAACTCCTCCGTCGATTATTTCCGCACTCCCCGGAACCGCTGCGAGGAAATATACGTCAGGTATCTGACTTACTCAAAATTTGTCTCAAAGCCTTACGATTCCAAGCTCCTCGCAATGAAGGACAAGGTCGTCGTCTCCACGGTCTGCCCTGAATGTCAGAAAAATTCCCCGCGGAAGCTCCAGTGGTTTTCCCACGGTTCCCGCAACTACTACTGCATTTCCTGGTGCGAAGAACACGGCTACCTGAAGGGGAAGATCCGTCTCAGGCGCCGCAGCGACGGAAAATATTATGCGGTCAAAACGATAAAGCCCGTATCGTCCGATGAAGTTCTCAGGATAAAAGAACTCAAGGAAGCGCACGGCGCAAAGCGCTCCTGAATCCTGCCTGTAAAAAAGAATGTGCCAAAGGCACATTCCCGCGCCGAGCGCGGCTGCGAAAGCAGCATTTTCCACGCACGCGCTCGTGCGCTCTCCACTCCGTTCCGGTCGGTGCTAAACGCGCGTCACTGGCGCGCAGCACCCTGCCGGAGGCTTTTTTGTGTCACAGGACGAAATTTCCTGTGACACGAAAAAAGCTGTCCCGAAAAGTGACCGGGACAGCCTTAAATTTTATGTATTTCCGTTTGTGTTTCGTATGTTTTGAGTGATATTTATAAATATATTCTTATTATTTTAGTGATGTCTGTGGGCACACTGGCAGAATTTTTCTGCTTTTCGATTATGTATTTTATGCGCGTTTACACATAATTATACATTCCTGAATCTTATTTCGTGTGTTTGAAATTCGCCACAAGCTCTTCCATTTCCTTCAGCAGACAGTCCACCTTGCCGTAATACGCGTCGTTGTTGAGCGGATTATCCATCTCCTCCATGATCTCGCTGAGTACTTTGCTGAGGGCCTCGATCCGCTTCTTGCCGTTTCCGTTCTTGTACAGAAGATAGCGGCTTCTCTCATTTTCCTCCGGAGTCATCTTTCTCAGATAGACCTCCACGTTCGGTTTCTCGCCTATATAACGGTATGTAATGGAAGGAGACGCATGATTCAGGAGATTCTGAAGGTAGTAGATATCTCCCGTCGCCTTATAATATCTCCACGCAAAGGTTTTTCTCATGGTCTGGGCCCCGATCGATGTCAGTCCCATGCTCTTTCCCGCGCTCTTGAACGCACGGTAAGCCTGTTCTCTGGACAGCGCGGCCGGTGAACTGGCATGTCCGAGGATCAGATACGCATCCGGATCTTTCCCCTCTGTATAATTATGAATGATTTCCTGAAGCTCCGGCGGAATGATGAAAGTCCTCTTGATATTTTTTGTCCCGATACACGCTTCAATAGATTCCTTATCGCGGATATCCTTGTTCTTGAACTTCAGAATCTCCTGAAGCTGAAGTCCCGTACCTACGCCAATCTCAAACATAATGTAGTATTTGTCGTCCATCTCGCGCAGTTTTTCCTTAAACTTCTTCAATGTTTCTTCGTCTTTGATTGGTGCCACCCAGTTCATACTTTGTCCTTCCCTTCTTAAAAATTAAATATACATGCCCTTGTTCATTATAAAAAATAATATAATGCCTGATTTATTTCAGCGTTTCCGGCGTCCTCTTTCCAATCTGTCCAGAAGTTCCTCCGTCTCCCGAAGCTTTTTCTCCATCAGATCAGCCCCTGTGGCATCCCTCATTGCCTCAGCACGCCTTACCTGCACCTGTTTTTCTCTCTGCCTCTCCGTCTCCATAACCGCGCGAAGCTCCTGTTCGATCTCCGCGGCAGTCATCCGGTCTATCTCCTCTTCCCGTTTTCTGCGTTCAACCGCTTCCTGCTTTCTTCTCTTCTCCATCCTGTAATCGGATTTGCAGCGGAAGATCAGGATGATCAAAAACAAAAGGATCAGGATCAGCGCCAAAAATCCCACAATTGCGGAAACCAGCAGATTATTTTCAATGAATTCCAGAATTTTCTGAGAGCAGACGGTAAAAATACTCGATATCCACTCGATCAGATCCTCCACACTCTCAATCTGGATATTTCCGTGCGCGGAAACCCGTGCGGCCTGATTCAGCTCCAGCCAGGAGGAAGGCCTGTCAAAAAACATCTGCACCGGTCCGGTGATCGGATAAAACGTACCTCGCGCGGTTCCTACCGGCCAGTCCCCGCAGCTGTAAGAAACAGTTCTCCGCAGCACGCCCTCTTTCGACTGAACTTCACAGTTAAGATCCTGCATGGAGACATTCCGAGGAATCGTCACAGCGACTCTGCAGCCCTGGGACACCCTGCGTTTCCAGACAGAAGACTGAAAATCCGACGCGGTACCAAAATAACGCAGATCCATTATATCATAAAAACTTGTTTTGGAGTCGCCGATCTTGACATTTTTCGTGACAAATTCGTCAAAACCGTACTCCATGATCTCGGCCGTTTCCTGATATGCCTTGCCCGCGCCGTTCACGCGGAGAACAACTCCGACCAGACGCATTCCGTTCTTTTCCCCGAACGTCACAAGCGTATTCAGACATGCCTCTGTATAGCCGTTTTTCCCGCCGGTACACCAGTCGCGGTAATATTCGGTATCCGAATGCAGCATATTGTGATGGTTTCTCAGATACCGGACTTCGTCCGTAAGATTCGTCTTCTGGATATCGTAATATCTGGTGCCGGTAATCTTGCGGAACTTCGGATTTTTGTACGCGGCCTGCGCGATCAGCGCCATATCATACGCGCACGTATAATGGTCTTCCCTGTACAGACCATGCGGATTCGCAAAATGCGTGTTGACGCAGCCAAGCTCGGCTGCCCGCGCATTCATCATATCGGCAAACGCGCTGACCGACCCTGCTATATATTCGGCCACACCATTCGCAATATCATTTGCGGATTCAAGCATGATTCCGTATGCCGCGGCCCGGAGAGTCATCCTCTCCCCCGGCTGTATCCCGAGATGAGAGCTCCCCTCCTCCACATCATAAACGATGGACGAAAACGTGATCGTATCGTTCAGGTCGCAGTTCTCCACCAGAAGAAGCGTCGTCATGATCTTCGTAATGCTGGCGGGGTACTGCTTGGCCGTCGCGTTCTTGCTGTATAAAAAGGTCCCTGTATCCAGATCCATGACCGCCGCTGAAGCAGCTTCTATCGCCGGCCCCTGCGGCCATCCCTGCACATTATTAGACTCTATCGGATAATAATAGGACTCTGGAATGGGTTCCTCCGTTTCCTCTCCTGTCTCTTCCCCCGTATCTTCTATCTCTTCCACATTTTCTGCGCTCTCTTCAGAGTATACTGCCGTCACCGGCATCAGAATAAGGAAGAAGAATATAAGAAAGCACCTAAGCGCCTGTTTCCAGTATCTCATTCCCTTTCTCCTTACTATTATTCAATCAGCAGCACAGTGCTATAAATTAGTATAGTTTATTACAATATAAAAATCAAGCCAAGATATTCGAAAATACTGAATTTATTATGGTTTTCTTTCCGGACATTTATTCATATTCCATAATATTTTTTCCGCGGATCTCTATCTCCCTGCCGGTAAACGGCTGCAGCAGCACGGCCTTCCAGGCGCAGAGGCGCGCATACTGCCCTTCTTCTCCGTTTCCATAAAGGCTGTCCCCCACAAGAGGATGGCCGGTATACGCCATATGCACGCGGATCTGATGCGTTCTTCCTGTTTCAAGGCGCAGACGGAGCACCGTTATGTTTTCCGTTTTCTGCTCCGCCTTCTGCCTCGTTTTCCCCAGACCGGCCTCCGGCGCAAAGGCTCTTTCTCCGCCTTTCTCCAAGTCAGCCTCCAGCGCAAAGATTTTTCCCCCGGCTTTCTCCAAGTCGGCCTCCGGCACGAAGATCTCTTCTCCGCCTTTCTCCAAGTCAGCCTCTGGCACGAAGATCTCTTCTCCGCTTTTCTCCAAGTCGGCCTCCGGCTCAAAGATCCTTTCTATGTCTTCCCTGCTCATGTCCACAGCCTGAAAATGCGTGACCGCCCTCTTCCCTGAAGGCGTCACGCACATTTTATTTTTTTCAGAAGGAACAGGACCAATCGGCGCGTCGATCGTCCGCATCCTGAGAAAATCTTCCCTCGGATACGACCCCTCCGCAAGCGCCAGATACTCTTTTACAAATATGCCCTTCTCTCTCTGCTCCCACAGCCTGGCCGCCGCAATCCGGTTTTTCGCGAACACCATCACTCCGCTGGTATCCCGGTCCAGCCTCCCTATGCTGCATATCTGCGCGTCCTCCTGTTTTTCAAGAAAATACGCCCTCAGATAATTGGCCATGGTGTCCCGGTAATGTCCATGCGCCGGATGGACGATCATGCCCGCTCTTTTCCACACCGCGATCAGATCCGCGTCCTCATACAGAATTTCCAGAGGATGTCCCGCCGCTTCCAGATGGCCGGACGAGCGGGACGGATCCTTCAGGCAAAGTTCCAGGATATCGCCGTCCTGCAAAAGCTGCGTCACTCTTGCCCTGACGCCATTTACACAGATCCCGTTTTCGCAAAATTTCAGGCTTCGTATCTGCGCCTGCGAAAAATTCAGACGTGTTTTCAGATATTTTCCCACCGGCATGCCCGCGTCCGCGGACGAAACGATCCTGTGTTTTCTGTTGTTCATCTTCTTATGGTCCCTGTTTTTCTGATTCTTTGTTTTCCGGTTCTCTGCTTTTCCGGTTTTTGTTTTCCTGGTTCTTTGTTTTTCCAGAGTCTTTGTTTTCCGGCTTTTATTTCCGTCTGCTTTTCTGTTTCTTTTTTCGCCTGTCCCTGTCCGCTTTCTTATTTCACGGCGATGGCCTCGATCTCACAGAGAACTCCCTTGGGAATCTCTTTTACCGCGACACAGCTCCTCGCGGGTTTGCTCGTAAAGTATTTTCCATAGACTTCGTTAAACGCGGCAAAATCCTTTATATCGGCCAGAAAGCAGGTAGTCTTGATCACCTTTTCAAAACTGCTCCCGCCGGCCTCAAGAATCGCGCCCACATTTTTGCAGCTCTGCTCTGCCTGAGCGGCAATTCCATCCGGGATCTGTCCGGTTGCGGGATCTACCGGGATCTGCCCGGACGTAAAGATTATTCCGTTTGCCTCGATACCCTGTGAGTAAGGTCCAATCGCTCCCGGAGCCAGTTTCGTTTCAATCGTATTCATCATTAATCCTCCCTGTCAGATTTTATAAAATATTGACTGCCAATGAAAACAGTATAGCACATGCATGAAAAAAAACAATCATATTTATCATAGAGAACCTTTTCGTAAACGGTAAAAAGGCGTGCAAGATCCTTCGCCAGATAGATCCGTCTGTCCTTATGGCCTTTGGACTCGAAGATCCGGATGAATCCCTGCTTCAGGTCAACGTCCTGCCAGCGTAATTTACGGGCCTCTGAAATACGCAGCCCACAGCAGTAATATGAGCCGGAAGATCGCCTCATATTCATCCGCCAGCCTGTGGAATCCAGGCACCCTGATCCTGGGGATGTATCGCGGTTTTAAATAATATAGAATAACAGCATCAGCGCCACTACAAAAAACAATAGAATAATACTATACCGCAGCATCCTTAATCTTGTAAAAATATCCTCATCAGATATATCAATAATCGTGTCTGGCGAATCCTTATAAAAACTGACATAGAGTTTTTGCCCCACTTTATATGGATTTTTATATGACTCGCATTTTATTATCTTTTCATATTTTTGTCCGCTATACTGATAGGTGATTTTCATAGTATTTTCAATCCACGTTTCATAAGACTTCAAAATTGGTTCACCCGTCCAAAAATCCCGTTCAATAAAATCACCCCAGGAGGATTCCAAGAATAATTCCCTCTCATAATCATCCCATAAATATTCGCGATCTCTCGGCCCCCATATATCTCTACTTCTTCTTTCTACAGAATCCCACGCTTTCATTTCTTTTTTGATATTTTCTCGATATCCTTTTTCTTCTGAGTAAGATATTATTTTTTCAACCTCAGCTTCAGCACATTTCTCTTTAAACATATTAATCTCCATTCCGCCGCATCTATCTCCCCGCAGAGCATCACCCACTTCCCGGGCAGCTTCAACAGCCTCAGCGGCACAAGATACTGGAATCCCTGTCTTTTCTTCGTCTTTCCCTTCACAGTGCGCAGCTTCCAGCTTTTCCAGATGCACTCACTGTAAAACGGCGCATACTTTCCTCTGTTCTTCTCCGGCTGTCGGCTGCCATCCCCTGCCGTTCTCAGAAGCGTCCAGGTCTCTGTTGGGATACTCTAAGCGGTTCCAGCCCCGCATCACGTGTGCATGAAAACTTTGCTCTCGCAGCCGTATCCGGCACGAGAGTGAGGATATGTCAGAGCATATTTCTGTTCTTCTGACCACCCTTTCATGTTTTCATGAATAGATATTATCATGGGGAAATACTTTATTTTTCTTGTGTATTCTTAATGTTTAAGTGATTTTTTATGATAATACACATGGGTACTGTATTCTTGATGAGTTCACAGACATCTGCCGTTTTTTAACGGAAAGCCCGATTTGACGGCAGAACTTACAAGATTTTATACAAGGCGGCGCCTGCCGCCGATACTCACACACAGGGCTGCGGAAAACGGGTCTTTACTCTCCATTTTCCACAGCCCCGTTTCAGCGCCTCCAACCGTACCCGGCGCCGCAAAAGTTTTCTGCAGGTCTGCTGTTTCCTATACGCTCGGTTATGAAAACATTAAATCCCCTTCTGTTCTGTATGTCATTCTACTGGCAGTTTAATTTTTGATTTCCCTGCCATTTTTCAGGAATGGCCATAATAATCCAGACGTTCCTGTGCCCCGGCATGGTCCTGTTCCGCCGCCTTCTCATACCACTTCACTGCCAATATCATTTAGTTAACAGCCGCAAAGGGACAGGGCGTCTCCGGATGAACCTTTGTATGAGTTCATCCCGGAGACGTTTCTGGCTCGTGCGGCGTCCGGAATCGTTAAACTTAATGGCATTGGGTGTGACCTGTAACCTCTAATCCTCCAGATTACCCAGTTCAAAATAATCTATATCGTCCAGATCATCGCCGCCATCGTCTTCCTCATCGTCATCTTCGCCGTCCTCATTTTCTTCATCGTCATCTTCTTCATCGTATTCCTCGTCGTCATAGTCCCCGTCGTCGTATTCTTCGTCGCCGAAGTCCTCGTCGTCGTCCCCGCCGTACTCTTCGCCGTCCTGATCACTCTCTCCGTTATCCAGCTCACTCAGGACATTTTTCAGAAGCTCATCTCCGTTATCCTTCGCGTCGTCCTCCACCGCCTTCGTAAACAGCAGGCTGCATCCTCCGCGATAAAAGCTGTACGTGCCAGGCTTGTTTATCGCGGGATTATACAGGTGAGAAAAACTTTCCAGTTTCCATCCGTCATTCAGGAACGCCGCTATGATCTTTTCGCTCCGGGGCTGGTTTTCAACAAAAAGCCAGTTGCCGTTGTAATGCTCTTTTTCTTTTCCGTCATTGACAGTTACCAGCTTTACCAGATTCTTCATGGATAAACCTCCTTTATTCCCTGCTTTGTTTTCAGGTTTCCTTTGTGCTGCCATACTGTTTTTAATCAGTATCAGGTAACTTCAGGCTGTTTTTCCGGGAAATCTATTACCGAAATACAGCTCCCGGGAATCCTCCTGTAGCTTACCGCCTCCCATCCGAACCGCTCTTCTATCTTCGCGTCGTCCGGAAGATCAACCGCCAGAAGAATCAGATTCTTCTCATCGTATACATAGCGGATGTTCGTTCCGAACCAGTTTTCCATGGCATAGGAAACTTCTTCCAGCTCTTTAAAGAGATACACGGCCGGAGCACATTCCAGCATCATATCCGAGAGGAATCCAAACTGGGGAACCAGTCCGTTTTCCATGATGGAGTCCAGATTGTTTTTGGACGTAATATGGTAATATCTTCCCATGCGAGGCTCCTTCCCACAAACACATTTTTAAAAATATTTTCGGCTCTGTGTTTTGTTCTTTCTGGATTTTAACACGCCGAAAACATTTTAAAAACCAACTGGCAGTATGAAAATCCATAAAGTCATCCGTCGAAAAGACCCGCCGCAGAGATAGCTATACTGTGGCTTCTGGCTTATGATAGTTCGCCAAATACTCAGAAAAAGTCGTTGTCGGAAGCATACGGCGTTTTCGAATCATATCCGACCAGACGGTGTTACCCTCTGCTTCTGTGATAATTCCGGCATCCATGGCTTCAATCAGAATATCCCCGGTCGTAATATGTGAGATCTCATATTTCTCCACATATGGACGGATATCTCGCAGATTATTGCTGGCAAGTGTTCCATCCCTCTGTTTCGCCATAGCGATTCCGGCGGCTTCGCCTCTGCCGATAATCCTCATCCCTGCTTCAGGCAAGGTTGTCATCTGCAGATAATCGTTATATTCCTCAGAACCTGCTTCCATACTCTCGACGAAAAGATCCCCATTATTCTTCAACGTATCGACCCGCGCCAGAAGATGAGGTACTTTCCGAAGCTCATGATAGACTTGTGCGGGCAAAATAATCCTTCCTGCATATAATTTCACCAGAATGCTCTCCTCACGAACCCAAAGAAAAGCGGAGATACAATCTGTATCAAAGAAATACTTCTCAGTCAATTGCATCTCCTCCCTGATCATCTTCATCCAGGCCGAACACAATATCGTCGCGAAAAGCATCAAGCAGCAGTTCATCGATCTTTCCTGAAGAGACCAGGTCTTTTTGCCGCAGCTCTTCTACCTGCTTCAGATAGTACCCATACGTTCTTTTCTGCAATTCAACAGGTGTCGGCTTATACAATTTATCCTCAAATCCGAGGTACCTTGCCGCAGACATGACTCCGGAACTGTAATCTTTAAGTTTATCAGAAGAAAGATATCCTTCCGAGACCAGTCGCCAGAACATTGCCAGATGACTTATACCAAAGTATTGCTCAAGCGCAATAACATGCCGCATAGACAGCTGACCGTCACCGGCTGCCTTTTTTATCGCTGCCCTTAAAGACTTGTATGGTGCGAGGAAGTAGGAGGCAAACTGATCCGCGCACCTCTCATTCTCACTTTTGGGATCAAGCCTTTTAGAGCAGACATTAAAGCCTGATTCATCCTCAAAATACAGATGATACAATTCATGGGCAAGTGAAAAACGCTGACGGCCATATGACATAGTCGAGTTAATCGCTATCAGTTTTATCTTATTATCCCGCACGCACATCCCGCTGATGTTTTCTCCGAGAGGATAAAACACGAGTGTAAGTCCATCAATCTGGTTTGCAAGAGAAAAAATGTCAACCGGCGAATTGGCATCTTCTCCCAGCAATTCCCTTAATTCCTGTGCTTTTGTGCTGAGATCCAGCTTATCCAACATTTGATCCCTCCAGTACTTTCGCCATGAATCTGCTATTGATTGCAATCTTCCCTATATCGGCAATGATACGCAGATCTTCCTGGCTGACATCCTGTGCTCTGAAAGCAAATTGGATCGGATGAGCCTCCTCCTCCGTATCCGCAAATGCAGCGAGACTATATCCGTAAAGATTCACAACACTTTCCAACTGATCAACAGTGAGGTTTCTCTCTCCGGTTTCAACTTTTGATATGAAGGTTTGAGTCACTCCCAGATAGTCCGCAATCTGTCCCTGCCGCAGACCTGCTTTCTCTCTCATCATTTTAAGTTTTTCATAAATTGTGGCCATGGCAAATCCTCCTTTCGCCTCCTGGGAGTATTATATATTCCTTATGTCATATTTTCAAGTATTTATTATATAAAAATATGACAAGACAAAAAATTTTATTTCAAAAATCATTATTAGGATATCTCTCCCTTCAGATACTCCTGCCTCCCGCCGCGCAGAAACACCGGGATCGTACCGATCGGCGCCGCCGCCTCGATCGTCCGGCCGCCCTCGTACCGCATCCCGTCGGAAGCGCTGACCCAGAACGCCCCTTCCGGAAGATAAACGCTGCGGCTTTTAGCTCCTTTATGGCAGACCGGAGCGACCAGAAGATCCGGGCCGAACAGATAGGCGTCTTTGATCTCCCAGCACTGCGGATCGTCCGGAAACTCATAGAACATGGCGCGCATGACCGGCGTCCCTTTCTCGTGCGCCTCGCGCATCAGGCTTCTCGTATAGTCCCGCATTTTTTCCCGGATACGGATGTATTTCAGAAGAATCTCGTAGTTTTCCTCACCGAAACTCCAGATCTCATTTCCCGCGCCGGTGCCCTCGCGCTCCTCGCCGGCGCGGTTGACGATCCGTTCGACCGGCTGGCGGCAGCCGTGCAGCCGCATGACCGGGCAGAATGTGCCGAACTGGAACCACCGTACCAGAAGCTCCCGGAAATCCGGATCCTCCGTCACGCCGGCATGGAATCCGCCGATATCCGTCGTCCACCACGGGATACCGGAAAGACCCATGTGGATACCCGCGCAGATCTGTTTCCGGAAATCCTCATAGGTTGACATAATATCTCCGCTCCAGACGAGCGCCCCGTATCTCTGGCTTCCGGCCCATGCGCAGCGAAGCAGATTCACGATCTCCTTCTGGCCGTTTTTGATCTGCCCCTCATAGAACGCGCGTGCGTACTCCCGGGGATAGATGTTTCCCACCTCGGCCACCGGACCCGCGTAATACCGGTAATTCTCAAAATCATAGGTGGTAAATTCCGGCTCAGCCTCGTCCAGCCAGAACATCCGGATCCCGAGATCCGCGTAATTCTTCCTGCATTTTTCCCAGATATACTCCCGGGCGCGCGGGTTTGTCGCGTCCATGAAAACGTTGTTCCCGTGAAAATTCATCTGCACATCGATCCCGGTATTGTTCTTGACGAGCAGGCCCTGCTGCTTCATCTCCTCATAATTCTCGCTGCGCCAGTCCACCTGCGGCCAGACGGATACCATCGGCTCGATCCCCATTCCACGGAGCTCTGCCGCCATCTCGCCCGGAGCCGGGAAATACTCTTCATCAAACCGCCAGTCGCCGCATCTCGGCCAATGATAATAATCGATCACAAGCACGTCGATCGGGATCCCCCGCCTTTTGTACTCCCGCGCGACGTCAAGTACCTGCTCCTGATTGTAATACCGCAGTTTGCACTGCCAGAAGCCAAGCCCGAATTCCGGCATCATCGGCGCTTTTCCGGTCGCTCCGGCGTATGCTTCCACGATCTGCGCCGGCGTGTCGCCCGCCGTGATCCAGTAATCCAGCTGCCGCGTGGCCATGGCCTCCCACTGCGTCGTATTCAGTCCGAAATGAACCTCCCCGACCGCGGGATTATTCCAGAGGAAACCGTACCCGAGGCTCGACACATAGAACGGGACGCTCGCCTGGGAATTTCTGTGCGCCAGTTCCAGATTACAGCCTTTCAGATTCATGATCTCCTGCTGATACTGTCCCATTCCATAGAGCTTTTCCTCCGGATTCGACACGAAGCTTGCTTTCAGAGAAAACGCCCCGCCCGGGAGCGGCTTGAACTGTCTCGCCTTCTTCTGCAGGGCTCCCCCGTTCGGAATCTCCTGCAAAAGGATTTCTCCCTTCTGATTCCGGAACGTGATCTGCAGGGCTTTTCCCCATTCCTGCACAGTCAGCTCCGCGCGGATCCTTCCGTTTCTGATCTCGGCCCTGCCATCCCCGATACAGATCCTGACTTCATCCCCGGAAGAGGCATCATCCGGCAGCAGCAGCGCCCCCTGCCCCTCCGTGATCTCGCCGAGGATACAGGATCTCACGCGCAGACTGCCTGCGCCCCACGGCGACACCATAACCGTTTCTCCATCCTCCCGGAACACGAGACTTCCGTTGATCTCCTCAAAGTAATTCATACATTTCCTCCTCTGTCTCATTCGACAAAGATATCCCGGAAACCCTGCGGCAGGCCCGCGATACTCCATTCCATACGTCTTTCTCAGCCATATAGACAATCGGATGTATCACTGCCTGCCTCCGGTACTTCCGGGACATCTGTTATCGCAAATACAAATGATGTTGGGGTCAAAAGGTATTTTACCCCCAAACTGCCTGGTCCGTCAGCCCTTCACGGCTCCGATCATGACGCCCTTCTCAAAATACTTCTGGATGAACGGATACACGCAGAGAATCGGGAGCGTGGACACGATGATGATCGCGTACTTCACCTGGTCGGCCGCCGACTGCGCGTAGCCGCCCTGCACGCCTCCGTTGCCGCTTGCGAACGCCTGGTTCAGCAGAAGGATCTCGCGCAGTACGGTCTGCAGCGGGGCATGGGCCGAATTGCTGTTGAAAATCAAAGCGTTGAAATAGTCGTTCCAGTGGTAGACCGCATAATACAGGATCAAAACGGAGATCACCGCTTTTGACAACGGAATCACGCCCTTCGTAAAATAGGTAAAATGCGAGCATCCATCCAGAATCGCCGCCTCATACAGATCGTCCGGTATTGAATTCTGTATAAAAGTACGCGCGATGATCAGATTGTAGGTATTCACGGCCATATAGACGATCAGGATCGTCTTTGTGGAGATCAGGCCCAGCTTGCTCACGGTCATATACAGGGGAACCAGTCCGCCGGAGAAGAACATCGTAAATACAAAGTAAAACATGATCTTGTTCCGCGTTGAAAAATCCCTGCGCGACAGCGCGTACGCCGCCGGCATCGTGACCGCCATATTCAGGATTGTGCCGCCGACCACATAGATAAGCGTGTTCACGTATCCTGTCAGGATACGCGCGTCCTGAAATACCTGCTGGAATCCGTAGAAGCTGATGTCCTTCGGCCATATGGTGACCTTGCCGAGATTGACAAGGTTCGAGTTGCTGATCGAAGCGATCACCACGAACCAGAGCGGATAAGCGATTATAATGAAAACGAGAATACTGAGGATGATAACCGCCGCTCCGAAAATCTTATCCGGCCAGTTTATGGTCTTAACAATCTCATCGGAAACGTTTTTCTGATTTTTTCCTGCCATCTTTCCTACCTCCTTACATCAGACCCGTGCCGGTCGATCTCTTTGATATGTAGTTCGTAACAATCAGGAACACGAAGTTCACGACCGTGTTGAACAGGCCGACCGCGGAACCGAACGAGAACTGGCCCGATTTGATACCGACGGTATACACGTATGTGGAAATAACCTGGGAAGCTCCCATATTCATACTGTTCTGCATCAGGAATACCTTGTCGAAACCGACGTTCAGGACATTTCCCATGTTCATGATCAGAAGGATCATGACGGTCGGGAGGATTGCGGGCAGGTCGATATTGATCATAGTCTGCCAGCGGTTCGCCCCGTCGATCTTGCAGGAATCATAGAGCTGCGTGTCCACAGACGACAGCGCCGCGATATAGATAATGCTGTTCCAGCCCATCGACTGCCACACGCCGGTCAGCACATACAGAGGCGCAAAGGCGGATTCCTTTCCCAGGATGTTCGTATCCCTCGCCACCAGACCGATCGATTTCAGGAGATTTCCGATAACGCCGCTGTCATTGCGGAACATGATGTTGATCATGGATACAAGAACGACGACCGAGACAAAGTACGGGATGTAGACCGTCGTCTGAACGACGCGCTTCCACTTTGTGTTCCGGATCTGGTTGATCAGCATGGCCAGAATGATCGGCGCCGGGAACCCGACGATAATGCTGAAGAAAGACAGGATAAACGTGTTCCTCAGCGTTGTGAAGAACATCGGACTGTCAAAATACTGTTTGAAATATTTGAATCCGACAAAAGGTCCTCCCGTGATGCCGGTAGCATAGCTGTAATCTTTGAACGCGAGCTGGATGCCATACATTGGCACATAGCAGAATATGAAAATGTACAGCATTGCCGGAAGCAGCATGATCCACAGCTGCCAGTTCCGCGTCCAGTATTTTTTTGTGCGGACGGACAGGCTGGCCGTCCCGGACGTATTATTTTTCTTAAACAAGATATTTTCCTCCTTCCCCTTGATGACACAGGCGTCTGCCCGCCTGCGCGGCCCGCATGCTGCGCCAGCAGCTGATTTCCTTATGCGGGCCTGCACATAGAAACAGGGAGAGAATGCGCGGAAGGCATCCTCTCCCCAATATGATTGGTCAGCAGCAGCCTTTGTCAGACTCTTCTCCGATCACAGGATTACTGGATGGATTCCAGATATGCGTCAAACGCAGCCTGACGGATATTCAGGCAGTCCTGGAGTCCCGCGCCGTTTACGCTTTCCACATAGGAATCCCATGTCGATTCGATATCCGCGTCGCCGGTCAGCCAGAGCGCCCACTGATTGTCAACGATATTATTGATATTCGCGTCGGTCAGAGCAAGGAAGTTTTCGTCCTCTGCCGAGAATTTCAGGAACATACGCGGATATTTATCGGAGACAGAAGCCTTCGCAAGGGTATCCGCATAGACCTCCCTCTCGTTCAGAGCGTTCTGCATATCCTGCGCCATCTCGATCTCGGTCGCCCTGCGGATATACATCGGCCCGTTATCTGCGAACGTGCTCGTCCATTTCCATGTGCCGGGGTCCGTATCCGGATCCTGCGGAGGAAGCACCTTGTAGCTGTTGTCGCCGGTCTGCTCGATGCAGCCGTCCGTGACGCCTCCGAACAGAGACTCCACGCTGTGCGTCTGATCATAGAAACGATCCACAAATCTCAGAGCCGCCTCCGGATCTGCGCAGCTCGCCTTGATGACGACGCGGCAGTCAGCAAAGTTCAGCTCGGAATAGTCGTCTCTCCATCTGGTGTCATAGGTTCCCGGCTCGCAGTCGATATCATAGTCAAGCGCTGGTACCGGAACATATTGGGAAGCCAGGTTGTTGCCGAATTTGTCCGTCTCCTCCCAGCCGAACACGCAGCCGACAACCGCGTCGCCCGCCTCGTTGCCTCTGGACAGGGACTGGAATGCGGAGTAGTCGTTCGTGATCGCGTTCGTGTTGATCAGGCCGTTCGCGTACAGGTCGGCAAGATACTCCATGAAAAGTTTATATCTCTCGTCTGTCGCATAGAATTTTACTGTGTTGTCCTCGAGGAAATAACCGCCGTTGATCGGGCCGGTCGTCTGGATCCCCATGGAACCGATCAGGCTCGTCAGAGAATACGCGCTGTTGAACCATGCCATGTTGCCGCCATACGCGTTGTAGTCCAGCGGAATCTCATCGTTCGGGTCGCCGTTGCCGTTTGCATCCTGCTCCTTGAACGCCATCAGGACATCCTTGAGCTCCGAGAGTGTCGTCGGAACTTCCTTGCCTACGTTGTCCAGCCAGGTCTGATTGATAAAGAGAACCGTGTTCGTGGAAGGCCATTTACCCTGGAATTTCGGAATGCTGTACATGCCGCCGTCGCCGGAGGTCGCAAGCACCTTTGTATCCGGCTCCTCCTCAAACATCGCATAGATGTTCGGGGTAAGCTCTTCTGATATATAATCGGTCAGGTCGAGAAACAGTCCCTTGTAGGTCTGGAAATCTGTAGAGGCCGCAGCACAGATCAGAATATCGGGGATATCGCCGGAGGCAAAACGCGTCGCCTTCACCTGTTCCCAGTCCGCACGGATCTGCTCCCATGTAACGTCAACTCCTGCTTCTTCCTCCACCTCGGCTACCCACTCCATGTCCGCGATATCCTGAGTCAGCGGATGTGAGCAGAACAGAGCCGTCAGCGGAACCTTCTCTTCCGC
>CANRGB010000066.1 GCA_947630005.1 uncultured Lachnospiraceae bacterium | reverse complement strand
CGCACTTGTCTCTGTCAATCTGAATGCTCATATTTCTCCCTTCTCCCTGTCAGCGGTCTGCGGATGATCCGTATCGTCCCGTCATCTTCCATACGCGAATTGATATACAGCTCATACTCTTTCTTTTTCTGAGGATGATCGCTGTTTTCCTGGAACGAATGCCACCGGGTCTCCTTTCTGGCTCCCAGATGCGCGATCAGCGCTCTTGCGACGATCAGCCGTTCCCGAAGTTCATAGATCTGCAGCAGCTCATCCATGGAATGTGCCCGCAGCCCCTCCTGGAGAACCTGCAGTTCCCGGATCTTCTCATCCGCAATCGCCAGTCCCGCCTCATTGTAGCTGTAATTTGTCCGGATTCCCCCTGCGTACTCATCCATCACCTTCTGCATGGCTTCCTCAACCTGCTGCACTGAAAAAAGTGATTCCGAAGCTGAAAAATACTTCTGATACCTTTCAAGTATGTTGGCTGCCTGTGCGTCAGCCAGACTGCCTTTCAGTGTTTCCCAGTCACCGGTTCTATCTGTTTCTTCTATATTAATAGACATTGTCTCACTTCTGGATACGATCGCCTCCGCCGCGATCAGTGCCTCCGCCAGGGCTCCTGTCACATATTTCTGAGGCGCTCCCCCGCAGACGTCGCCCGCCGCGAACAGGCCGCCGATGGTCGTCTCCCTGTCCGTCGACACCCAGTAGCCGCTCGCCGCATGCCCGCCGACAACGTAAGGCTCGCTCCCGTCTATCTCCACATTTTCCGAAGCCGGACCTTTCCCCCTGGCCAGCCACTTCAAAGTCTGCACCGGCGCCATATTCAGATACGCAAGGTACAAATCCTCTTCCTGCTTCCCGGATATCCCCTTTGTCGCAAGATGGCAGGGTCCTCTTCCCTGCTTTTTTTCCTCAACAGTTCCCCAGACTCTCTCCGCTGTGGATCTGCCGTATTTTTCCTCGTAGCTTTCTCCTTTTGCATTGATCTGTACGGCTCCCACGCCCTGCGCGATCGTCCCGGTCGGGGCCAATGTGTCCTTGCAGCGCAGCGCGATAAACCGCATTTCCAAGGTCGTCATCTCCGCTCCCGCGAGAATCCCCATCGCGTAACCGGCGCCCGTATTGAACGGGCAGTACCACATTTTATGCCGCGCATTTCCCGTATTGTTTGGCCTGTACAGGCCCGACGCGCCCCCGGTCGCAATCAGAACAGCATCCGCGTACAGCAGATAAAAAATTTCTCTGTCCGTACCGAACCCGGCAGCCCCGCGGATTCTGATTTTTCCGTCTTTCTTTTCCGTCAGAAAATCCGTGATATTGACGTGATTTATAATTTTCACATTTTCGGATTTTCCTGCGTATCCGGCCAGCAGAGGCTTTATATTTTCTCCGTTTATCTTCAGATTTCTCCATCCTCTGCTCACATAATTTCCATCCGTGTCCTTCAGGATCGTAAGACCCATCCTTTCGAGCTCTTTTGTGACCTCATTCAGCCTCTCGCTCAGCGTCATAAGCAGATCCTCGCGGACAATCCCGTTCGCGTCCCTGCTGGCATATTCCACATAGTCCTCCGGCGTATGTCCGGGTGTGATGTAGGCGTTCAAAGCATTTACTCCTGCTGCCAGGCAGCCGCTGCGCGCAATATTCGCCTTCTCCGCGATCAGAATGGACAGGCCGGACATTTCCGCAATCTTTCCGGCCGCATAGCAGCCGGCGGCCCCGCCGCCGATGATCAGTACATCTTTTCTGATGATCTTTACTTCCATCTTCTCTCCTTAGATGACAATACTGTTTTCTCTCAGAGCAGAATTTTCAACCAGGCGGACGCCGTCTTTTCCTATGAGAAACATCCGATATACAAAGACCCATACTTTTTCACCGATCTCAAGAGGCGCGTCATTGATGCTCCGGATTGCTGAAATCAGATTCCCATGAATATCAACTTTCACCTCGATGCTGCTTCCTCGGAATATGATATCCCGCACATAGCCTTCATCCGCAGATCTGGAATATCTGATATCCTCGGAAGTTTTGTAAATTTCCACAAATTCCGGGCGTATCACACCCACCGTATCTGCTTCCGCCCTGGAAAATGAACGAAACTCATAATAATTGTCCACCAGCACGGAATTTCCGATAAATTTCACGACAAACGGAGTTCTGGGACTGGAATACAGCTCCGCGGCCGACCCGCTCTGCTCAATCCTTCCTTCATTTGTCACGATGATATCATCCGCCACCTCTATGGCTTCATTCTGATCGTGTGTGACAAAAATGCTGGTGATTCCAAGTCTGGTGATCATCTCCCGAAGCCACGATCTCAGCTCCAGCCGGATCTTCGCGTCGATCGCGGCAAACGGCTCGTCGAGGAGCAGAATCCTGGGATTCGGAGCAAGCGCCCTCGCGAAAGCGACTCTCTGTCTCTGCCCGCCTGAGAGCTGTCCCGGATATCTCTTTTCAAGACCTTCACAGCCGATCAGCTTTAAAAGCTCCTTCACCCGGCTGTCCACTTCCTTTTTCGGCACCCTTTTTACCCGCAGTCCAAACGCGATATTGTCATACACCGTCATATAGCGGAACAGCGCGTAGCTCTGAAACACAAAGCCAATCCCGCGCTCACTGCCCGGAACATCGTTTACCACCTTGCCGTCAATCAGGATCTCTCCCGAATCCGGCTGTTCCAGCCCCGCGATCATCCTCAGAATCGTGGTTTTTCCGCTCCCGGAAGGCCCAAGCAGAGCGACCAGCCTTCCACCCTGTATCGTAAGATTGATGTCTTTTGACGCCTGAAAAGAGCCAAAGCTTTTATTTATCCCCCTCAGTTCAATCGAACTGCTGTTTTGAATCTCCATACGATCTCTCCTATCCTCGCTCTTTCTTTCCTCTCTGCTCCAGGATCACCCGGAGAATCAGAACAATAATCGCGAATATCATCAGAATCGAGGAGGACGCAAACGCTCCTGTAAAGTCGTATCCCTGATAAAGCAGCTCGATGTAGAGCGGCAGTGTATTCGTCTTTCCTCTCAAGTGCCCGGAAAGAACCGACACTGCTCCGAATTCTCCCATCGCTCTTGCCGCGCAGAGGACAATGCCGTACAGCAGCGCCCATTTAATGTGCGGGAATGTGATATTCTTAAATATTGTGAATGCATTTGCACCCATCAGAGCCGCCGCTTCCTCCTCATCCGTTCCCTGTGCCGTCAGAACCGGGATCAGCTCGCGCGAGATAAACGGAAATGTCACAAAAATGGTGGCCAGTATAATTCCCGGAACCGCAAATATGATCTGAATCCCCATATCATCCAGAATCGGATACAGAAAACTCTGTCTGCCAAAGGTCAGAATATAGATCAGACCTGCAATGATCGGGGAAACCGTAACCGGCAGATCAATGAACGTCGACAGGACCTTCTTTCCCCGGAATGTGAATTTACAAATGCACCAGGACGCGAACAGTCCAAATATCGTATTGATCACTACCGCAAAGAAGGTGGCTTTCAGTGTCAGTAAGGCTGCCTTAACCGCGTATTCATCTGTAACCGCTTTGATATAACTGGAAATCCCATCCCGGAACGCAGTGGAAAGAATATAGATAAGCGGCAGTATCAAAAACACCGCGAGAAAAATCACGCATATAGTGATCAGAATCCATTTTACCGCTCCACCCTTTTTCTGAGTTTTCATGTATAGTTCCTCCTGCTGATTCGTTTCTCTTAAAGAATATCCAGCAGCTGTTAAACTGCCGCAGACTGCTGCATCCTCTGAGAGAACATTCCTCTTCGTCCCTCCGGTATGCAGTTGTCTCCCTGTAATATGAATTTCTTACGAAAACGGAATTTCAGGCAAGTCCGCTTACTCTCCTGGCAGCCATACTCTGCAGAAACGCGTTTACCGACAAAATGAGGAACGCGATCACCAGCATGACAAGAGCGATCGACGTCGCGCTCGCATAATCATATTCCTGCAGCTGTGCCATGATCATAAGCGGAGCAATCTCTGTTTTATACGGCGTATTTCCTGCGATGAACACGACGCTCCCGTACTCTCCGATACTCCTCGCGAACGCCAGCGTGAAACCTGAAATCATCGCAGGCAGGATTTCCGGAAAAATAACCTTGCGAAATGTCGTCCCCGGATCGGCTCCAAGCAGCATCGCCGCTTCCTCACATTCGTGATCCACTTTTTCAAGCACCGGCTGAACTGCCCTCACAACGAAAGGAATCCCGATAAAGACAAGCGCAGCCGTGATTCCAATCCTTGTGTACGCGATTTTTATTCCGAAAATATTATAAAAAAAGCTTCCCACCCAGCCGTTCGTCGTCGTCAGATGAGTCAGGGAAATGCCGGCCACCGCCGTGGGAAGCGCAAATGGAAGTTCTATGATCCCATCCACCAGCCGTTTTCCCGGAAAATCATAACGGACAAGCACCCACGCCAGAATCAGCCCCATGACCGCGTTGATCAGCGACGCGATCAGGGCTGTGCTGATGCTCACATAGTAGCTTGAAAGCACTCTGGCGCCGGTAACTGCCCGGATGAAATCCGAAAAGGAAAGTTTCGCTGAAAAGACAACCAGAGAGCAAAGCGGGATCAGTACAATCAGACTTAATATGGTCAGTGTGACACCCAGGGAGATGCCAAACCCCGGGATCACACTTCTGGATTTTTTCCTCCTCATAAAACCATTTTCTCCTTTTCGGGACTTCACTCTCGTGCGTTTTGCCCGTTTCTTATTGATAACGACACACGAAAGTTCTGTTCCTTCTACTGCTCGTAGATCTGGTCAAAATACGCACCGTCCGCAAAATGCTTCTCCCTTGCTTCCGCCCAGCCTCCGAAATGATCAATATTGGTCAGCTCAATCTGATCGTTGATCCACTTGCCGTCCTCCGGAATCCCTGTGATCGTGTTTCCGTCATATTCCGTGACATACTCGTCATAGATGGACTCGGTGCTCGGCCGGTAATAATTCTGCGCCTCGATCTCCTGCGCCTCATCCGAATAAAGGTAGTTCAGATACTCCTGAGCGATTTCCTCTGTCCCGTGCTTTTTCGCGACTTCATCGACCACCGCAACCGTAGGCTGGCACAGAATTGAGACGGACGGCACTACAATTTCATATTCTCCCGGATGTTCTTCCAGAGAAAGGAACGCCTCGTTCTCCCAGGCAAGAAGCACATCGCCCTGGCCATTCTCAACAAAGGAGGTCGTCGCGCCTCTCGCTCCGGAATCCAGAACAACGACATTGCCGTAGAGCGTGCGGATCGACTCAAGAATTTCCTCCTCACTCTGCCCCTGCTGCTCGAAATAATACCACGCGGCGAGATAGTTCCACATTGCGCCGCCGGACGTCTTCGGATTCGGTGTGATCACGCCCACGTCGTCGCGGATCAGGTCATTCCAATCCAGGATGTTCTTCGGATTTCCCGATCTTACCAGAAAGACGATTGTTGACGTATACGGGGAACTGTCAAGCGGAAATTCTGATGTGAAACCTTCGTCGATCAGTCCCGCGTCGGCAACCACCTGAACATCTCCTTCCAGAGCCAGTGTGACGACATCCGCCTCCAGGCCGTTCGCGACTTCCAGCGCCTGCTTGCCGGATCCGCCATGCGACTGCACGACCTCCACCTTCTGACCGGTCGTCTCTTCATAATGTTTGGTAAAAATTTCATTGTAAGCGGCGTACAGCTCTCTCGTCGGATCGTAGGAAACATTGGTAAACTCAATAGTCTCCTCTGCATAAGCAGGCAGCGACCCGGCTGCCAGTGTCAAAGCCAGAACCAGAGATGTTAATTTCACTGCTTTATTTTTCATTTTTATAATCTCCTTTCTTTCATGTCAGGCCTGCTGATTCTCTCTGCCTGACAGGGTATCTCTCTTACTGCTTTCCTGTGAACAAGGGCGTTGACAGATATCTGTCTCCAGAATCCGGAAGAAGGACGACAATGGTCTTCCCCTGGTTTTCTTTTCGCGCGGCAAGTATTTTTGCGGCTTTTAAAGCAGCTCCTGAGGAAATACCGACGAGAATCCCTTCTGTGACGGCGAATTTCCTTCCTTCCTCAAAAGCATCCTCATTTTCAACGGCAATCACTTCGTCATAAACCGAAGTATTCAAAACCTCCGGGACAAAGCCGGCCCCGATTCCCTGAATCTTGTGAGACCCGGCTGTTCCTCTGGACAGAACCGGACTTGACGCCGGCTCCACCGCCACAATCCGGACGGATTTCTTTTTTTCCTTCAGATATTCTCCGACACCGGTGATCGTCCCGCCGGTCCCTACGCCGGCCACAAAAATATCGACTTCTCCATCCGTCTGTCTCCAGATTTCCGGTCCGGTTATCTCTTTGTGCGTCTGCGGATTGGCCGGATTTTCAAACTGTCCGAGAATAACGGAACCTTTGATCTCTTCTTTTAATTCTTTTGCCTTCTCGATCGCTCCCTTCATCCCCCTGGAACCCTCTGTCAGCACAAGTCTGGCTCCATACGCCTTCAGAAGATTCCTCCTCTCAATGCTCATTGTTTCCGGAAGCGTGAAAATTGCTTGGTATCCCTTTGCGGCCGCGACAGCCGCCAGCCCGATTCCGGTATTTCCGCTCGTCGGCTCTATGATTGTGGCCCCTGGCACAAGTTCTCCCTTTTTCTCGGCGTCCTCAATCATGGAAAGAGCAATTCTGTCCTTTACAGATCCGGCCGGATTCAGATACTCAAGTTTTGCAAGCAGGCTGACGCCTGTAATGTTTTCTTTTCTGCTGTAACGGGAAAGCCGGAGCATCGGCGTGTTTCCGATCAGTTCCAATGCGCTTTCTCTGATTTCTGCCATTCCTGTCTGCCTCCCTTCTTCCTTTCCATCCCCGGAAACGATCTTTGTGGAAAACCGGTCGCTTCCGTCGATAGTCCGCATTATACATGGATTTTATAGGTTTTGTCTAATATCTCATCCCGATAACGGGTTATAGCCTGAGGCTATAGGGTACGCAGATAATCCTGTATCTTTTCGATGTACAAACTCCCTATGCGGCTTAAAACTGTATTGCTTTTCGTGATATACCCGATTTCCATCACGCTGTTTTCTTTCACAGAATCCGGATCCAGAGGCACTGTGAGAAAATCACTTCCATTCAGTTCCTCACAGATAATGCCGGAGCAAAGCGTATATCCGTTAAGTCCGATCATCAGATTAAGCATTGTGGCGCGGTCGCTCGCCTTGATCGTCCGCGGATACTCCTCCGTGCTCAGTATTTCCTCCGCATAGTAAAAAGAGGCGGCGTCCCCCTGCTCAAACGACAGACAGGGATAATCTTCAAGTTCTTCAAAACGGATTGTCCTGTTTCGGGCAAGCGGATGACCAGACCAGAGATAAACATAAGGCTCGCAGTCGATCAGATGATGAAACTTAAGTCCGGCGCTTCGAAGCAGCTTGCTGATCGCGGACCTGTTAAAATCGCTCAGATATAAAATTCCTGTCTCGCTGCGCAGACCCGCGACATCCGCAATCACATCCTTCGTCTGTGTTTCACGGATGGCAAACTCATATCTGGCCGTATCAAATTCCTTCACCAGCTCCACAAACGCTTTTACAGCAAAAGAATAATGCTGCGTGGAAACGCTGAATTTTTTCTTCCGGTTTTTGGATTTTCCCAGATATTCCTGCAGTTCCTTGTACTGATTATTCACCTGCCTGGCATGAAGGATGAAATCCGCTCCCTCCGGCGTAAGGGTCACACCTCTTCCGCTTCTGTGAAAAACCGCAAATCCAATCTCCTTCTCCAGATCCTGTATGGAGTTGGTCAGAGACGGCTGCGAGACATACAATGATTCCGACGCTTTGTTGATCGATCCCGCCTCCGCTATGGTTATGGCATAATTCAGCTGCTGTATTGTCATAAAGAGCCTCCCAATCGAGCAGGATGAAATTTTTCCTCCTGCTCTCGCCCGCGCGGCCCGTGTGCTGCGTCAGCAGCTGTTTTCTTTACATGGGCCTGCGCAAAAAAATCCTGCCGCACAGGATTCTTCGCTAAAATTTTTTCGTTTTATAACCTATATATTCTATGTTTTTAGTCGGTATTATAGGCAAAAATCGTGTTTCTGTCAATCCATTGTGTGAAATTATTTCCTGCTTTTCTGCTTTCCATTTTCGAGGGGGAAGAGTATAATAGGGCCAGCATCAAACTGATTTTCATCTTTGGGGGTATCTGCATGCAGGTACAAAAGTCTGGAGGTAAGACATGGACTTTGTTATTGAATTCCCGGACCTAAAGGAGGCATGATTCCTATGAATTTAACTGGCAGAAGAACAAAGGGAAAGCCGGACCTCATGCGTCTTCTTGACACATTCGACCTGCTTGTTTCCTTCGACAGTCCCTCGTATGGGGAACGCAAAATCTGCAATTTTCTGAAATACAGACTGTCCTCACTGGGCGTCAAAGTGGAGGAAACCGCGGTTGTGCAGAAACCGGAAAATGCCACGAAAGAAGTTTTTCAGACAGGAAAACAAATGCCGGAGAATTTTCAGAGAAAAGAATCTCCGGCAGAAACTGCCTTCAATGAGAATACCGCGCAGCAAGACGGCTGCGGAAATCTTTACGGCTATCTCCCGGGAACGCTTGATCTGCCGCCGCTGCTTCTGTCCGCGCATATGGACACAGTAGAACCCTCCAGAAATAAAGAGATGGTATTCCAGGCTGACGGCCGCATCACTTCCGCAGGAAATTCGGTCCTTGGTGCGGACGACTGCGCGGGCCTTGCGTCGATCATCGAAGCGCTGACTGTCATCTCCGAGAACCATATTCCCCACAGACCTGTGGAAATTCTGTTCACCGCGGCGGAAGAACCTTACTGCGCAGGCGCCGGACAGTTTGACTTCTCAAAGCTGCGCTCAAAAGAAGCGTATGTCTTTGATCTGGCGGGCCCGGTGGGCGGCGCGGCATACCAGGCTCCCACGATTATTTCCTTTACCATCCGATTTTGCGGCCGTTCGGCTCATGCCGGATTTGAACCGGAAAGCGGGATTCATGCCGTGAAGGCCGCGGCGCTGGCGGTTGCACGGATTCCCTGCGGATATGTCGGAAGTATCCTCGGAAAAGACAGCTCCGGCGGAGACATTACACCAGAGATCTATGCAGGGCCAAAAAGAACGGATGCAGAATCGCCGCAGATTTCTGCCAAACCGGAAGTTTCCGGTGCCAAATCATCGCAGATTTCTGCCGAACCCGAAAATCGCGGCGCCGGATCAGACACTGACAGAATAAATGCAGACAAATCGAAAAATCCGGCGAAAATCTCCACCATCAACATCGGAACAATTTCGGGCGGCACAGCCGATAACATTGTTCCTGATGCCTGTACCATTTCCGGAGAAATCCGCAGTTATTCCGACGCAGAGGCGCAGGGATGGCTGAAAGAAATCACCACAATCGCAGAGCAATGCGCAGAGAGTACGGGAGCTTCCGCCGAAGTGCGGCATACCACTCATTTCCATGCATACTGTACGGACCTCTCGCACCCGGTCGTCAGACGCTTCGAGTCCGCCTGCGGACAGCTGAATCTTCCGGTAAACCTGTGCCGGACATTCGGCGGCAGCGACAACAACCATCTGGCGTATCATGGAATCGCCGGGCTTGTCGTGGCAACGGCCATGAACAACTGCCACTCCTGCGAAGAGTATACCACGATAGACGAGCTGGACCGCGCCGCAAATCTGGCGCTGGCGCTGATTCTGTCATGAAAGCCTGCCAGGACTACACCTATTTTCACATTCTAAGGAGTTTACATTATGAAAAATCCTCTTCACTATCAGCTTTCCGAATACGACTGCGGACCGACTTCCATGCTCAACGCGATCAGCTTTCTGTTTGAACGGGAAGACATTCCCCCTGAAATTATCCGCAATATCATGCTGTACAGCCTGGACTGCTACGGCGCAGGCGGCGCTTTCGGCAAAAGCGGGACATCCCGCACGGCTATGATGTTCCTGAGCAGCTGGCTGGATGGCTACGGTCAAACCTGTTCCCTGCCCATATCCAGCAGCTATATCGCGGGAAAAAGCGTTTACATAGGCAGTGAAAGTCTGATCAATGATACGCTCCGCCGCCGCGGGGCTGTCGTCGTGCGTCTTCACTATGAAGGGGAACACTATGTCCTACTGACAGGGGAGCGCGAAGGAAAAATCCTGCTGTTCGATCCCTGGTTCGAGGAACCTGAAAGTTCTTCGGATATTTTCAATCCCGATTATTCTTCTGAAAAACCGCGGGATTCCGGCAGCATCATCAGAGATCCTGTCAGCGCAGAACACGCCGGGAATTCCCGGCATGTTCCTGAAGCAGATATTTCCGGTCAGTCTGAAGATTCCGGCATCATCGTAACCACCGACCATCCGTTTGAATACAACCGCATCATTCCTGCCTCTGTCTTCAACAGAGAAACGCATGATTTCTACGCACTTGGCGAGACAGAACGGCGCGAAGCAGTCCTGCTGTTCAACAACCAGACAAAACTTATGGCGGAAAACACGATTGAATACTTTATCTGAACGGGAAATCTCAAGAATCAGGCCGATTTCAGCAGACACCATCGGGCAATCTTCCGGATCAGCTCCGGATCAATTTTTCCATACGGGATACGGATCGTTCCTTTGTCCGTCCTGTAATCCTTCAGTTCTTCCTGAAATTCAGCCACTGCCTCCGGGCCGGGATAAAGTCCGATGTGGTTTTTTGAAGCGGCAAAATGAAGAATATTCTGCCCCTTCCAGTAAGTCGGCATACTCCAGGAGATACGTTCCTCGGCCCCGGGCAGCGCTTCACGCAGAATCTGACGGATCAGCCGCAGACCGTCCTGTTTCTCCGGATCCTGCTGCGCAATATATTCATCTATTGTCTTTGGCTTTTCTCCGCAGTAATGGCTCTGATTTATATTTTTAAACTGTCTTTTACATTTCGGACATATCCACACGGCAGTAACTCCTTTCTACCTGGCCTCCAGTCCCTGGAACAACGCTACGTAGCAGGCAAAATCACCGACCCGTTTGCGGTTGTCTGTGAGACATTCCTTCCACTTTTTCCCTTCTTCTTTCTGCATGCGGGCGACGATGTTCAGCGACATGATAAACGCATCATGTGCCGAGGTGCGCCGGCTGTCCGTTTCCATTTTCTCTGCACGTGTCAGCAGATTCCAGCCGGCACGGACATTGGAATACCTGACGGCATACATGATCATATCGTTATACAGACTGACCGCGTCCGGATCCTTCCGATCAAGCGCCTCATTAATAGCTGCATACACTTTTCCCGCTTCCTGATAAGTTAAAACTTCTGGCATTTTTTAACCTCCTGTTATTCAAAAAAATCTCCATGCTGCATCTCAGGGTAAAAGCTCTTCCGCTTTCTCAATATCTTCCATCATTTCCGCCGCTGAAGCGTATCTCTCCTCAGGTCTGTACATGGCAGCTTTTCTTATAATATTAAAAATATGACTTTCCAAAGGCGAATAACCATCTGCTTTTTCAGCGGCATATCTCAGACTGCAGTTCATTATTCTTAAAGTCAGTGCGTCAAGCAGCAGTCCCGCCTCATAAATATCCGACCTGAAATCTATTTTGTTCCCTGTTTTTTTCTCCGGACTTCTATATCTTCCCAGAGGTTCTGTCCTGTCACCGTATTCTGAATCATTATAATTGGAACAGCTAAAATCACATAAATACACTGTACCGTTCGAGATCATAATATTCCGGGGCGTAACATCTCCATAAAAAATATTCCTGTCGTGAAGCGCCTGCAGCCCGGATAAAACCTGTTTTATCACATCCAGTCCGGCAGAAATACCAAAAATTTTGTCCGTTGTATATTGCTCCAGATCTGACCCGTCCAGGTAATCCATGAGCATACGAGGCCTGCTGCCCACCTTTATATCAATAACCCTGCACAGATTTTTGTGCCTTAAACTCATCAGATTCAGTCTCAAATCAGCTTTTACGAAGAACGGGATATCCGGAATACTCGTTTTCCTGTACATTTTACATACAAAATCCTCATCTCTTATTTTGTCATGTACTTTATATACGCGTCCCATAAACCCCGCGCCGATCCATGATATATCATATATGTCACTATGTATTCCTTCTGAAAAAATACAGGAATCCCTCCTCTCATCAGAATGTGTTTCCTCATACTCAGAATGAATCTGATCCGGCTGTTCATCAGCGCCGCATACAAATTTCTCATTATCCTTCAATGTATTACCGCCTCCAGTTCTTTTTTCAAATCAATCAAGACTTGTCCGAACCTTCCTGACCTTCCTGAATCTCCCCGCGGACTTTCATCAGAATCTTCCCGAGATGATTTTCCCCTTCTCCTGTGCGGGTATCCACACCCCAGCAGGTATCACCCCAGGTGTTGCCTTCGATCAGAATCCTGTCCCCAGTAGCCGCAAGCCGCCGTCCCAGCTCCGGATTCTGCGTAAATTTTGCGCGGACGATCTCCTCCATAATGCCGACTTTTACCTGCTCCCAGTCGGGACGGAGCTTCACCCTGCGCCCCATTCCCTTGCTCTTGCTGGGGCGTGCCTCGGTAAAGGGCAGTTTCTCCTCCTCAGTCATACACTTCTGCGCCTGAAACGCCGCCTCATTGCTCCCGTAGGCCAGTCCGCCGTATGTGACGGGCACTTCCCAGAAATTGCTCAGGAAAGCGTACTCCGCGTCATGAAAATTCGCGATGCTGTTTGCCGGCAGTTTTCTTTTTTCATTCATGATCTTCCACACCTCCTCTGTGACAAGGTCTCGGGCTGTTTCGTCGTCCTTCCGGAACTTTTCTCTGAACGCGCTGGAGCTTATGCTGCTGATCTTTTCCGGAGCAGAAAATACAGTAAAAGAATCCCAGTGTTCCGCCAGATACGGTCTCTCCTCTTTTATTTCTTCCAGATCGTCTTCTCCGCGTCTGGCGACAAGAATCTTAAACTGCGCCAGAAACTCATCGATCCGGTGCCAGCGGGGAAGAATATAAAGTTTATCGCTTCCGGTCAGAAAATACAGTTCCGCTTCCGGATAACACTGCTGGATTTCCTGCAGCATCTCAAAATCATATCCCTTTTGAGAAGCTGCTTTTTCCATCTGGATCCGGCTGATTTCAAAACGGGAATCTTTCCTGCAGAAGCTTTCCAGCATCAAAAGTCTCAGCTCATCACTCAGCGTATCGTACCGGCATCCTGCTTTTTTCATTTTCCGCTCCACATAGGTGTGGGAGGTGGGAACAAAAATACCCCGCCCGGCATTCACCGCATCGACGGCCGCCCGCATCAGTTCCAGATGTGCGATCGTGGGAGGATTGAAGCTTCCGCCCATCACCACAATTTTATCCAATCTATCCGACATCTCCTGCATCTCCTTTCCTGGCTGCTCAGGGCGCCGCAGGTTCGGATCCTTCCGATCCAGCGCTTCATTAATAGCTGCATACACTTTTTCCGCTTCCTGATAAGTTATAGGGAACTACAAGACGATTTTCGTTTTGCTCGTTCCCTGCGCCGAATTGTATTCCCAGATTTCTGTCTTATCACCGTATATTGAACCATTATAATTGGAACAGCTAAAATCACATAAATATGCTGCTCCATCCGAGATCATAACATTCCGGGGCGTGACATCTTGACTTTATCCTATCACATCTCCGGGAAATAATCTACGATTTTAAAATTGATTTCCGCTCTTGACATTCCTTTTTTGATATCCTAAAATCCACTTAATTTCTTTTTGATATCCTAAAACTTATTGCAGGGAGGTTCTTTATTATGCCACAGATCAGCGACCGTGTACAGACTTTCACTGACTCCGTGATCCGCCGCATGACCCGGATCAGCAATACGTACGGAGCTATCAATCTTTCCCAGGGATTTCCTGATTTTGATCCGCCAAAGGCCATCCTGAACCGCCTCGCGGAAGTGGCTCTGGAAGGCCCGCACCAGTACTCCATCACTTTCGGTGCGAAAAATCTCCGGGAGGCCATCGCCGAAAAACAGGGAAAAGCCATCGGCCGCGCCATAGACCCTGAAACAGAAGTGCTTGTCACCTGCGGCAGCACAGAGGCGATGATGTGCGCCATGATGACCATCTGCAACCCCGGCGACAAGGTTCTGGTGTTCTCTCCGTTCTATGAAAACTACGGAGCCGATGCGATCTTAAGCGGAGCAGAGCCCATCTACGTCCCGCTTGTTCCCCCCGAATATGATTTTGATATTCAGCAGATCGAGGACGGCTTCAAGGCAGGCGCGAAGGCCATCATTGTCTGCAATCCTTCCAATCCATGCGGCAAGGTCTTCTCCAGAGACAAACTTATGTCCATCGGAGAGCTGGCTGTAAAGTACGATGCCTATGTGATCACAGACGAAGTTTACGAACATCTGGTTTACGCGCCGTACTCCCATACCTGCATGGCGGGACTTCCGGGAATGTATGATCACACGATCACCTGCAACTCCCTGTCAAAGACCTTCTCCATCACCGGCTGGCGTCTGGGCTACCTGATCGGCTCGTCCGTCGTCGTGGAAACGGCGAAAAAAGTACATGATTTCCTGACGGTGGGCGCGGCGGCTCCTCTGCAGGAAGCGGCCGTGACCGGCCTTCATTTTGGGGAAGAATATTACACCGAACTTCTGGAACTGTACACAAAAAAGAGGGATTTTCTGCTGGACGGCCTGGATCGGATCGGCCTGAAGCATAATGTTCCCCAAGGCACTTACTTTGTCATGATCGATATCCAGGAATTTCTCGATCTGCCGCAGTTCCAGGGATTCACCGATCTGGAATTCTGTGAATGGATGATAAAGAATATCGGCGTGGCGGCGGTTCCCGGCTCCAGTTTTTTCCGGGAAAATATCAACAATTACATACGGCTTCATTTCGCCAGAAGCGAGGAAACCCTGAAGGAAGCGCTGACAAGGCTGGAGCGTATGAAATCCCTTCTTCCCTGAAACCAGCCTGACTTTCTCTCCACTTTTTCGGGATCGGAGCCGCACTAAAAATTTTCTGTTTGCCGGATTATAAAAATGCCAGTAACCCTTTATACACGCAGCACGGGTATTACCCCGGAGAAAAGCTAACGCGGCAAATGAACAGTCCACAGATTTTCATTCACGGTACTGCCCCGCTTACAGGGCATGAAAGTTCACTACAAAAAATATTCAGAAATCGGGAGATAAAATGAAAACCGGAGATAAAATCGCGATCGTTAACTGCTCAAACGGGCAGTCTGCCTCATCAAAAGCAAAACTGCAGAAGCTTCACACAGAGCTGACCAGAATGGGCCTGATCCCTGTCTGGTCGCCGTACATTTATGAAAAAGAATATCTGTTCAGCGGATTCGCGCAGGAACGCGCGAAGAGTCTTATGGATTTTTATCAGGACGATGAGATAAAAGAAATTTTTGACATATCCGGCGGGGATATCGCAAATGAGATCCTTCCTTATCTGGATTACGATGTCATTGCCGGAAGCGATAAGCGATTCTGGGGATACAGCGACCTCACCACCGTGCTGAACGCCGTCTATGCAAAGACCGGGCGACAGACTGTACTGTATCAGATCCGGAATCTGATCAATTCGGATTCTGAAAACCAGCTTGCCCGTTTCCGGAAATCAATGCTGGAAGACGCGTCGGATCTTTTTGACTTTTCCTTTGATTTTATTCAGAAAGAAGAAATGAGCGGAATCGTGGCCGGTGGAAATATCCGCTGTCTGTTAAAGCTGGCCGGCACTGAGTACTGGCCGGATATGACTGGCAAAATTCTCCTGCTGGAAGCGTACGGCGGAGAGGTTCCGCAGATGGTGACTTACCTGAATCAGCTCTCACAGATCGGAGTTTTCCGCCAGATAAACGGTATCCTGCTCGGCACCTTTACAAAAATGGAGGAGAAAATGTGCCGGCCGCAGATCGGCGAGCTGGTGAAAAGATACGCCGGAGAGGAAATTCCCATCGCCTGTACAGCGCAGGTTGGACACGGCGCGGACGCAAGAGCTGTTATTATTGGAAAAGAGCTGACGCTCAGGAAAAACTTTCGCTGTTCGCTCCGCGGATTATGATCAGCAGCAACGTTTCACAATACGGGATTTACTCCAGTATTGTCTGTTGCTAAACTTTCACATGCCCGCGCTGCGGGCGCCACCATGAGTCAAAGCCCCCCCTGCAAACAACGGGATATCAATCTTGCAGCGCCCCAAAGGGCAGGGTATTTGGTCTTCGCTCCGCTTCGGGTCTGCACTCCGTTCCGGTCGGTTCTAAACGAGCGTCACTGGCACTCAGAACCGGCGCTGACCGAGCCGGAAGACGAGAACCACCGGACGTTCAGCACCCCTCTCTCCTTTGTCATGGGCGTATTGTTACAGTCCCATCCGGATCAGCACATGCTTCCCCTCGAAAGCAAACCCGTACTGATACACCGGCCCTTTAACAGACCCTTGGTTCTGAAGCTCCTGCAGATATTTCTTCTCCTCTATCTGGCGAAGAGCATTTTGGGCCGTCTCCTCCAGATCCTTTTCCCGTCTGGGATTGTAAACTTTAAACTCCATAATAACTGCCGCATCACCGGTCCTGCGGGGCTTCAGCATCACATCATACCGGCCAAAACCGCTCTCGCGGTTGGAAGTGATAAGATACCGATCCTCCAGGTCCACGATAAGCCCCAGCACAAAACCATGGTAAAACCGCTCCGGCTCCGCTTTTCTTCCCTTTCCAAAACCAGTATCAAAATAGCTGAACACCGACAGGGCAATCCGGTTCATGTATTCGTTCATGGCATCCTCATCCCCCTGAAGCATCGCTTTTTGAAAATCACGGTAATCCGACCGGGAACCCTCAAACCAGCCTGCAATTATACTTTGAAACATTATTTTCACTTCAAAATTTGTCAGCTCCAGTTCGTACTTCTGACGCCAGCAGGACCGCTCTCCCTGATCCGTACAAAATGCGCGCACTTTCAGATAACCACTGGCCAGAAGCAGACTCCAGATGGCACTTTCTGAGTATTCCAGCTGATCAAATACAACCTGTTCGTCCAGTTCCGT
>CANRGB010000065.1 GCA_947630005.1 uncultured Lachnospiraceae bacterium | reverse complement strand
TACCAATGAGGTGCGCTACCGACTGTGCCACATCAGCATGTAACATGACTGCTACGTTTAGATATTCTAACACACTTCGGCAGCGGTGTCAAATAGAAATTTAAAAAAATCAAAATTCTACTGTTCCATCTGTCTTCCCATAAATCCGGCGGCGCATTTGGCAAGTACCTGTTCGGTCTCGCCCATTTTCCGGCTTCTGTCTTTGCCGCGCAGAATGACGGAGCCGATGACGTCGCCTTCGCAGAGAATCGGGCTGATCACCTGCGGCAGATCGTTATCCATATCGTCGTTTGTGATGTGGACGTGGTGCTTGCTGTGCGCGTCAGTCAGAATGTGTTCGCGCTCGTTCATAATTTCCTCAAGCTCGCCTGTTACGGGCGCGCCGATTGCTTCTTTGCGGATTCCTCCGGCCGCGGCCACTACCTGGTCGCGGTCTGTAATATAAACGCCATGACCGGAAGCGGAAGCGAGCGCTTCCGCGTACTCACGGGCAAAGCTTCCAAGTTCCCCGATCGGGGAATATTTTTTCAGTATGATTTCACCTTCACGGTCAGTAAATATTTCAAGAGGATCTGCTTCGCGGATGCGAAGGGTTCTGCGGATCTCTTTCGGGATAACGACGCGTCCCAGATCGTCAATTCTTCTTACAATTCCAGTTGCTTTCATATCGATTCCTCCATGATACTGTTGACATTTATCGGATGTATGTTACAGTACGGACTCTGATATCAGAAATATCAGGCATCTGTTCTGTAACGTAAAATTCATCTGATTCTAGTATCTGTCAAAAGAGAGATTTTATACATATACTATGAAAGCACAAAAATATGATTGTGAAGGTGCCGGTGCCTGTTTTTAAAAATCAATTGTTCATAAGAAGCGCTTCCTGGCTGAGCTGATCGAGCATGCTGCCTTTGATCCGGAACAGACGGTCGGACAGATCCACATAAACTTCATGCGGATTGGCGAAACGCTTTGTCTCCTCCCAGAGCGTATCCTTCTCGCGGATGCAGTAATCGCGGATTTCCATGACGGAAGGTGAGGTGTAGACACATTCGCCTTTCCGGAATACCGGCACGAGCAGATTGCGCATCCTGTAGGTTCCGCCTTTGATCCTGGTCTTCTTCCAGGTCTCGATCGAGTCGAAGATGATCAGATCCTTTGATTCGTCATAGTCCTCGTCCTCAAGGCAGATCAGATCGGCGCGGATCTTGTTGGTCTCCTTGTCATAAATGCGCAAAATCTTTTTGTTGCCTGGATTTGTGACTTTTTCCGTATTTTCAGAGAGTTTGATCTTCGGGATGAACTCACCGGTCTCCTCGTCGAGCACGGCCGCGAGCTTGTACACGCCGCCGAAAGCAGGGCAGTCCTTGGACGTGATCATGTTGGTGCCGACGCCCCAGGAGGTGATCGCGGCGCCCTGCAGCTTCAGGCTGTTGATCAGGTACTCGTCAAGGTCGCTGGACGCGGAGATGATGGCGTCCGGAAAGCCTGCCTGGTCAAGCATCGCGCGGGCTTTCTTCGACATGTAGGCGAGGTCGCCGCTGTCAAGACGGATGCCGTAGTTTTTCAGTTCGATTCCGCTCTCGCGCATCTCGGTGAATACGCGGATGGCATTCGGAACGCCTGAGCGCAGTGTATCGTATGTATCGACGAGCAGCAGGCAGGCATCCGGGTAAAGCTCGGAATATTTTTTGAAAGCGGTGTACTCATCCGGGAAACTCATGATCCAGCTGTGCGCGTGCGTGCCTTTGACAGGAACGTCGAAAAGCTGGCCGGCGAGGACGTTTGAGGTGCCGATGCATCCGCCGATCATGGCGGCGCGGGCTCCGTAGATACCTGCGTCGGGACCCTGCGCGCGCCGGAGTCCGAATTCCATGATGCCGTCGCCCTGGGCCGCATAAACCACGCGTGCGGCTTTGGTCGCGATCAGGCTCTGGTGATTGATGATCGTCAGGATTGCCGTTTCAACAAGCTGCGCCTGCATGATCGGCGCGATGACTTTCAGCAGGGGCTCGTGCGGGAAGACGACAGTGCCTTCCGGAATCGCGTAGATATCTCCCTCAAAATGAAAATCCGCCAGATAAGCAAGGAAATCTTCATGGAATATATGAAGTCCGCGCAGATATTCGATATCTTCCGGCGAGAAGCGAAGATTCTTGATATAGTCGATGACCTGGTCGAGACCTGCCGCGATCGCGTATCCGTTGCCGCAGGGATTTTTGCGGTAAAACGCGTCGAAAATCACGGTTTCTGTGGAATTGCTTTCAAAATAGCCCTGCATCATGGTCAGTTCATACAGATCTGTTAAAAGAGTTAAATTCATTGTACTCATAAGATGCTCCTTTGTATCCTTTTGTGTTTCTGGTTCTGCATGCTGGTCACAGTTCATAGCCCGCAGATGGGTGAACCACGGCGAAATCCGCGGCGGATGCCGCGTTATCAGAGAGTATATCATATTTTCTGCAAAAGTGGCAGAGTTTATAAAAAAAATTAAAGTTAGCGAAAGTTAACATATTGACAATTAACAATGCGGATGATACAGTTAGAAAAATCAGAAACAGGAACTGAACAGGCGCACAGGGATTCTGCGGCAGAAAGCAGACGGATCGAACCGGCCGCGCGGGTAAAAGCGGGCAGGACGGTATGCGGCGGAGGGACAGATGTTCCGCCGGTTAAGTGACGCCGGGTCTTTCGGACAGCAGATGAAAATTACTGATACGCAGTAATGGAAAAACGCTATGAGGGCATTTGCGGGACAGTTGGTTACAGATGTTCCGCAGGTGCTTTTTTTACGCGGAGGCGGGGCAGGCCCGTACGGCAGGGTTTCCTTTGCCTGCGCGGAGCAAAGAGAGTTTTACAGGAGGGTTTTATGGGGAAGGCAAAACTTGAAACTAAAAATGAGAATGCCGCGGTGCGCGGCCCGGAAGGGAATCTGCAGGGAATTGAGAGATGCGGGCCGGAAGAGACTCTGCGGGAGAGTGCGGCCTGCGGGCCGGAAGAGGCTTTGCAGGAGAGTGCGGCCTGTGGATCGGAAAAGGCTCCGCACGGGAGTGTGGTCCGCGGGTCGGGAAAGGATCCGCAGCACGTCGCGATGCAGGTCTCGCGAATCAGTATCCTTATTAATATGCTGCTCTCGGCGGGAAAGCTTCTGGCGGGAATCTTCGCCTCCTCGGGCGCAATGATCTCGGATGCGGTGCATTCGGCTTCCGATGTGTTCAGCACAATCATTGTGATGATCGGGATCCGGATGTCGAACAAAGCCGCGGACAAGGAACATCCGTACGGTCATGAGCGGATGGAGTGTGTGGCGGCGATCCTTCTGTCCGTCGTGCTTGCGCTCACGGGGCTCAAGATTGGCGCCGCGGGAATTGAAAAGATCAGCGCCGGCAGCTACAGCAGTCTGCAGATTCCCGGAACCGCGGCGCTTGCGGCGGCGGTGATCTCCATCCTGGTGAAAGAATGGATGTACTGGTATACCAGATTTCACGCGAAAAAGATCAACTCGGCGGCGCTGATGGCGGACGCGTGGCATCACAGATCGGATGCGCTGTCCTCGGTGGGCGCTTTCATTGGTATTTTCGGCGCGCGGATGGGATTTCCGGTGATGGATCCGCTGGCCAGCGTTGTGATCAGCTTCTTTATTTTAAAGGCGGCTTACGATATCTTCCGGGATGCGGTCGATAAGATGGTTGACAAAGCGTGTGATGATAAGGTAGAAAAAGAACTGAGAGATTTTGTGCTCCGGCAGGAGGGAGTCCTTGGCATCGATCTTCTGCGCACGAGGGAGTTCGGCAGCAGGATTTATGTCGATGTGGATATTATCGCGGACGGACGTCTTACTCTGTCGGAATCTCACAGGATCGCGGACCGTGTACATAACGGGATCGAGAAGAATTTTGACCAGGTAAAACATATCATGGTGCATGTCAATCCCGGTGAACCGTCCCAGAAGAGCATGATTCTGGGCGAGGAGATATGATGTGTCTGTAGAGGGGATTCTCCTGCCGCATTTCAACGTTTCGGAATCTGGGGAGGGGGATACGGCATGCCTGCGCGGGAGCAATGTCGATCGTGCGTTTAGTCTTGTGAAATTCAGTGAGAGAGATGTGACATGCCTGCGCGGGAGCAATTCGTGGCATCATGGGGTCAAAATCCCTTTTGACCCCAGCATCATGGAATAAATTTATGAAAAAACGGGAAAAGGAGAGCGGAGGATGAAGCGAAACGTCAGCATAGAAGAAATTTCGGACGGGAGACTGTATACCTCAAATGATCTGGTGAAAGCGGACTGCGGCGGCTGCAGGGGATGCAGCGTCTGCTGTCACGGGATGGGAACGTCGGTGATCCTTGATCCGCTGGATGCGGCGCGTCTGGCCGGCGGTCTTAACCGTTCCGTCGAAGAACTGATCGGTCTGGGGATTCTGGAACTGAATGTGGTGGACGGGGTCATCCTTCCGAATCTGCGCATGGCGGGGGAGGATGAGGCCTGCGTTTTTCTGAATGAAGAGGGACGCTGCTCTGTCCACGCTTTCCGCCCCGGAATCTGTCGGCTGTTTCCGCTGGGGAGATATTATCACCCGCTTTCGGAGAGTTCCTTGGACGAACCAGCCGGAAGCGCTGACGCAGAAGGAATTTCCGGAAAGGAAGCACTGGCCTTCCGTGTGCAGGAATCTGCCCGGAAAACAGGTTCCGCCAGTGAAATTTCCCGTTCTCCGGATCGGATATTTTCATATTTTCTGCAGGTGAGGGAGTGTCCTTATCCGGCGAAGACCAAGGTGAAAGTCAGGAAGTGGATCGACACGCCGGATATCGCGAAGTATGAACGCTATATTGCCGGCTGGCACTGTTTTCTGGAGGATACGGAAGAGCTGCTGAAAAAGACAGAGGATGATCAGCAGCTCAGAAACATCAATCTGTATCTTCTGAAATTCTTTTATCTGAAACCATATAAGACAAAGCCGCATCAGGCGGAGCCGCGGAAAACAGAGCCGGGCGGAAACGGAGATTTTTATCAGGAATTTTACGGACGCCTGCGGGAAGCGCGGGAGGTTCTTGCGTTTCCTTCCTGATCCTTTGCACAGGCCCGCGTATGGAAATCAGCTGCTGACGCAGCATGCGGGCCGCAATTCTCGGGATTTCTGTGCAAAACGCGCAGAAATTACCTCGTGGGACAGTGAAGGTGTGCGCTGTAACGCTCCCTCCTCGATTCACAGACATCCGGAATATATTTCAAACCACCTGGCGGTTCATCTTCCGGTCATCTGGCGGTCCATCTCCCGGAAGCGCCGCACGGCAGCACCAGTCCGCTTGCGGTCACGGGAAGGCCGATCTCCTGGGAATCCGTATGGCCGCCGAACCCTTTCAGTTCGGTTGACAGCATGTAGGTGAGCACCGCTGGCGCCAGTCCCGTCGTGTAGGAATTGACGAGAAAAAACAGGGGCCTGTCTGAGAGAAGCCTGACGCAGAGCCGGATGAAAGAATGGATCGAGTCTTCGATCTTCCAGATCTCTCCTTTAGGGCCGCGCCCGTAGGACGGCGGATCCATGATAATTCCGTCATAGTGGTTCCCTCTGCGGATCTCACGCTCGGCAAATTTTACGCAGTCGTCGACAAGCCAGCGGATGGGCGCATCGGCAAGTCCGGAGGAGGCCGCGTTTTCTTTTGCCCAGCCGACCATACCTTTGGAGGCGTCCACATGTGTGACGCTGGCCCCGGCCGCCGCCGCCGCGAGCGTCGCGCCGCCGGTGTAGGCGAACAGATTCAGGATCTTGACCGGGCGCCCGGCATTCCGGATCATGTCGGAGAACCAGTCCCAGTTGACGGCCTGCTCCGGAAAGAGTCCGGTGTGCTTGAAACTGAACGGCTTGAGGTTGAAGGTCAGCGTGCCGCAGGAGGGGCCGTGGTAGGAGATGCTCCACTGCTGCGGAAGATCAAAAAATTCCCATTCGCCTCCGCCTTTGCTGCTGCGGTGATAGCGCGCGTTCGGGCGGACCCAGCCGCGCTGTTTTTTCGGCGTGTTCCAGATGACCTGCGGATCAGGGCGTACGAGCAGATAATCGCCCCAGCGCTCCAGCTTTTCTCCTGATGAGGTATCGATCACTTCATAATCTTTCCATCCGTCTGCAATCCACATGAAAATCCTCCTTTGTTTCTTTTCCGGGGCAGTGAGCCGGGCGGCTGCGCCTGCATGAACGTCCGGCCGATGCCGGCTTGTCCGTTCCTCTCTGTTTTGTCTCATTTTTCTGGTAATTTTCGCCTGACCGGGCTGATGCCGGCCCCTGAAGCAGTCACGCAGACTGCTCAGCGGCTCTCGTTTTTCCACCGGAACCAGTACGTATAAAAATCACGGTAGCCGAGCGACTCATACAAAGTCTTGGCGGCGGTATTTCCTTTGACCACCTGGAGATAGGACTTCTGACATCCCTGTTTCTGGCCTTCGGTCAGGATGGCGCTGCAGATGGAATGTGCGTACTTTTTCCGCCGGCTGCCCGGCTCCACGTAAATCGCGTACAATCCAAGGTAGCCCCGGTCGAGGATGCCAAGTCCCGAGGCGGCCATCCGTCCGTCCACATCGATGCTGGCGACGATCGTCTGCTTGGGGATTGCCTTGTACATTGACGGGACGATCCGGCGCAGAACCGGGTTTACCGTGCCGTTCAGCCGGAACAGGCCCTGGATCCATTCGTCGGTGATCGTATCGCGCAGGGAAACCGTCACATCATGAGGAAAATCGATCCATGAGGGAAGGCCGGAATTGCGCCCGTAAAATTCATACTCTTCAGCAATGCTCGGATACGGGCGGAAGCTGTCGCGGCTGTCGAGATCCAGCATCATGACCTCCGTCGTGTGGCGGATCGTGTAGCCTCTTTTTGCGAGAAGTGTATCAAAGGCCGGGTCGATCAGAGGATTGATTTTAAAACTGACCGGTGTGCGGAAATTCCGGTAGACAGATTCGCAGTAGTTGATTTTTTCGTCGATCGGGATCGAGGACGGGCCGACCTGCTCCACGCTGTTTGTGCGGTACGTATAGTTATAGGAAAAACGGATGAGCCATCCGTCGTAAAGCTCGATTTTATGCGAGGGCCACGCGTTCAGCGAAAGCTCCTCGATCAGTTTGATCTTATGTTCTTTTGTCATTCCCATGACTCCTTTACAGAAAGCGTCGTTCTTGGCGTCTGACCTGAGCAGAGCGAAATGATCTCGTTTTGCGCAGGATCTCATTGGCAGAAACCTGAAACAGGCGGTATCCATGATAGCATGCCTGACAGCCCGGCGCAAGTGCTAAAAATCCGGTTAAAACAGGGTTCGGAAAAATTCCGCAAAATTCCCGCGCTTATGACGCGCAGGCCTCGAGAATACAGTCCGCGATCCGCTCCGCCGTCCGCATGACCGTGGACAGCCTTGCGGTCTGCAGGGACAGCCAGGGACAGCCGTCTTCCATATTTATGATTCCGGTGACGGAGATATCGCCGGTCCGGTTCAGGTGCTTGCTGACGCCGGCGCCGGGATGCAGGCCTCCGTCGCGGACGGAGATGGTGCCGATATCGGATTTCGTGCCGAGAGAGGCGTCGACAGCGATCACAATGCCGGACGGATGTCTTTTTCGGATCGTGTCAAGCGTCTCCTGCAGATTCAGCGCGTGAACAGGGGCGTCGAGCGTGCCGTAAACATAAGGAAGGATTCCGGTTCCGGCAAGTTTTGAGCCGACGAGCGGTCCGAGGCTGTCCCCGATGATCCGGTCCGTTCCGATACAGAGAACGACGGGAATCCGGTGGGCCCGGCCGTGCAGCGCGAGCAGAGAGTGCAGGAGGACGGCGGGAGAGGAGGAGAGCTCCTCCGGTCGGCAGGGGACTGCGCGGAAACGGTTTTTCAGATTTATCGGCATAGAACAGGGTCCTTTCGTTTTTTTATAAGTATCCCCGTTCTGACCGGAATATGCAGCCCTGAAAAAATTTAGATTTCTGTCCATGAAATACCAAATTCTGCATAAAGTGTATGGTAAGGTATATGGAAGCCTGCCGTTGTCTGTCCGTGCCGCTTTGCGAAAAATACAGCCGGCACGGCGGGAACAGGAACGGCAGCTTAACCCTGCGGCATGCGGGAAGGCGTACTCGAAAGGAAAAGGAGTGAAGGAGTATGGAAAAGGAAGCAGCATTACCGAAGAATGTACGCCAGATAGGAGACATACAGGGGAGCAGACGAATTTACATGGAAGACTATGTGATGACTTATATTCACAGAAAGGAACAGCAGGAAGAGAAAGGATTTTTGGGAGTGTTCCTTGGAGAACAGCAGGAGACGGAGGAAGGGACGCTGGTGTTTATCCGCGGGCTTGTCGAGGCGCCGGAAGACGGCGCGGCGGATCAGAGCGTCCGGATCCCGGAAAAACAAAAAGCGGCGCGCGCGCCGCGGGAGGAACCGGAAAAAGAGCAGGGGAAACCGACAGAGGAACCGGAGGAATCCGCGGGGACCGGAGAAGATCCCTGGTCTGACGATGCGCGTGAAACGCCCGCGAAAAAAAGGACGGTTCTCGAGGTGTGCAGGGAATTTTTCGGGCCGGCCGAGATTCAGGGCTGCTGCGTGATCGGAGAATATCCTGTGGAGCGCATGGAGCGGCTCGCGGAGGAGATACCCCGGTCGCGCCGGTTTTTGTATCATCTGCAGGAACAGGAAGAAAACCTGTACTGGACGGAGGCTGAAAAGTACGAGCAGATTTCCGGCTACTTTGTATTTTATGAGATAAATAAAGAAATGCAGGAGTATATGTCGGAGATGATGGAAGAAGGGGATTCCGAGCGGGACAACGTTCCGGATAAAGCGATCAAAAATTTCCGTGAAAAGATCCGGAAAAAAGATCAGATAAGACTGAACGGAATGCTGAAGCTGGCAGGCTCCTTTTTTGCCGTCGCGGTGCTGGCGGTCGGAGCGGCTGCCGTCAGCCGTATGGAGGCGAGAAAAACTGACAGTTTCATGGTCACCGTTCCGGAAAACGAGGCCCAGGATCAGGCTGCGCAGACATGGAATTCAGCCGCGGGTGCGGGTCTTGGAACGGAAGCCGCCGGGGCAGCAGTATCTGCGGCAGGCGCCGTGCAGACAGACGCGGCGGCCTATGGGGGAGCGGAAACTTTGACGGAGCGGACGCAGGATTCCGGGACGGGGATAAATTCCGCGGCAGCAGGATCCGGAACGGGGACGGCAGGCGGAACAGAGGATTCCGGCGTGAAGGAAACATCTGCGGCAGCAGGTTTCGGAGCGGGGACGACAGATGAGACAGCAGACCCTGGAGCGGAGGAAGTATCCGCGATGACAGATTCCGGAACAGGAACATCGGGTGGGCCGGTGGATTCCGTTGAAGGGACAGCGGGAACGGCGGTGGGTTCCGCTTCAGAAGGCAGTCAGGCGGCCGGCTCCGGGGATGATGCGGCCGCAGTTTCCGGAACCAATACAGTGACGCTCATACAGGACGGGATCGGAGGGAGCGGCACATTATCTGCGCCAGGTGAAGAGGACAAAGGAAACGCGCTGTCCGGGCAGAGGAAAGCGGGAGAGACCGCAGGAGGATCGTCCGCGGAAAATTCCATGGAAGCGGAGGCGGCGGCGGCCGCCGGACTCGGGATCAGCAGCCGATTATCGGAGGAAGGAACCGTGCCGTCCGGTAAAGCAGAAGATACGCCGGATGGCAGAACCGGGACAGGAGCGGCAGCGTCCGGTGGGGCAGAAAATATATCGGATAGCAGAACCGGGACAGGAACGGCAGGAGAGACAGGGGCGGCTGTGGAGGCGGCCGCGCGCCAGATGCGGTCTTCCTACGTGATCCGGGAAGGGGATACGCTGGCGGATATCTGCCAGACCTATTACGGGGATCTCGGCAAGCTTGCCCTGATCTGTGAGGCAAACGGGATCGAAGACGCGGACATGATTGTTCCGGGGCAGAAGATCGTACTGCCCTGAAGATTCGTTTGGCGTGGCAGGAAGGGGACGGCTCTCCTTGCGCGGACGGCAGATTCCGTTCCCGCATCCGCCGCGCACCCGTATTTTTTCGCAGATGGTTGCTTTCAGAAATTATTTCTGTTATAGTACTGTAGAGGTTACAGTTCACACATTCACTGTCCCGCGAGGTGATTTCTGTGCATTCTGCACAGAAATCCCGAGAATTGCGGCGCGAAATGCTGCAAAAGCAGCATTTCTGTGCATCGCGAAGCGCTGTTACGTTCACGACCCGCAGGGGAGTGAACAGTAACCTGTAGAGTCCCATCGATGAAAAGGCGGGTGACAAAAATGCGGATAAAAGAGAAAATGGAGGACTTTTTCTGGGATATCGAAGACCGTTTTTTCGAGCTCAGACAGAAAATATCTTCCGGAAGAACGGGAAGAAAAGCCGGAACGCGGAACGGCTCAGGGGGAAATGGCGGAAATCCGCCGCGGAGATCCGGTCCTTCGGGATGGAGCAGAGCGGCGAACGGGGTTCTTCGTGTGCTCATAAAGTTCCGGGTGCCGATCGGCGCGGTGCTGCTGGTCACCGGTGCTGCCGCCGGGTTTATCATATACAACAGAACCGTGACTTTTGACGGTTATATGGTGGCGGCGAGTTATGAAAATTCGGTCTCGACCGGAACAGGCTACCGGGCGGTCGGCAAGGATATCATGAAGTACAATTCGGACGGGGTGACCTGTGTTTCACGGAACAATGACGTCAAGTGGAGCATCACTTACAGCATGCAGTCCCCGGTTGTGGATATATGCGGAACGACCATGGTAATTGCGGAGCAGCACGGAAATCAGATCTATGTGGTCAACGGAGAAGGAGCGGTCGGAAATTTTGAGACCGATTTTCCGATTCTGACGGCCCGCGTATCGCATCAGGGCGTGGTGGCCGCGATGCTCCAGGAAGATGAAGTGACCTGGATTAACCTGTACCGGCCGGACGGCACGCTGATCGCGAGCGACAAGACGACGATCATGGAATCCGGGCATCCGCTGGCGCTTGATGTCTCTCCGGACGGACAGCGCATGGCCGTCTCTTATATGGGAGTGAAAAACGGGGTGCTGAGCGACACGGTGGCGTTTTATAATTTTGGCACGGCCGGACAGGAAATGGAAAATAATCTGGCCGCCAGCGAAAGTTTTGAGGGCACGGCGATTCCGATCGTCTATTATGCCGACAACTCTCAGGCAGTGGTCGTGAAGGACGACGGCTTTCTTGTTTTTGAGGGGACGGAAAAGATCAAAAAGAAAGATCCGGTGAATTTCGGGGCGGAGATTCTTGGCTGCTTTCATGAGGATCAGTATATCGGTTTTGTCTTTGATAATGAAGACACGACGGGAGGACGGTACCGGATCGAGCTGTATAATATTAACGGAAAACAGAAGACGGCGCTGGAGACGGATTACAGCTACAAGAATATCCGGATGCAGAACGGTCAGATCCTTCTGTATAACGACGGCAGCTGCGCCGCCTATACGATGTCCGGGCATCTGTGGTTCTGCAGTGATTATGAGAAGGAAGTCGTTGATTTTTACTATTTTTCAGAATACCGGAAGTATCTGGTTATCACGGGAGACAGTTTTGATCGGATCAGGATCGGGCAAAAAGGAGGGATCGGATCATGAATCTGCTTGAGATTATCGTACTGCTTCTTATTCTGCTGCTTGTGGCCGGCGGATTCCGCAAAGGATTTGTGCGCAAGATGGCGTCCATGCTTTCGCTGGCCGGTTCGATCCTGCTGGTCTCCCTGGTGCTCCCGTATGTCACGCAGTTTCTGAAAGAGCAGACGCCGGTGTATTCGTATATCGTGGAGCAGTGCCAGACTGTGGTGACTGCCGGGATAGAGCAGGGCGCGGCCGCGCTGAATATACCGGATGTCCATAACCTGCCGGAGGAACTGCAGACGCAGGCGATCCAAAGCCTCCCTCTGCCAGAGTTTTTGCAGGATCAGCTTGTCAGATACAACAACAATGAGAGTTATCTGCGCCTGGGCGTAAGTACGTTTCAGGATTATGTGATCAACTATGTGGCGACCGCGCTCCTGAACGCCATAGCGTTTATTCTGGCTGTCGCGGTAATTCACATCGCGATATGGTTCGTGACCCGGCTTCTTGATAAACTGACGCGCGTTCCGGGACTGAATCTGGTGAACCGGCTGGCGGGCGGCGCGCTCGGACTGCTGCAGGGCTTATTTATATTAGGTCTGTTTTTCCTGGTGCTCTCCGTACTGGAGACCGCTTCGCAGGGACAGGCGCTTCTGCAGATGGTGCGGGAGAGCGCGGTTCTGAACGCTTTCTATGAGACGAATCTGTTTCTGCATATTGTGCTGCGCGCGGCGGCGGTCTTTGTGTAACCGCCCCGGGAACATATCTTTACATTTTCTGGATTCAGATGCCTTTGGCATATCATTTCCCATTTCCTCATAAGCGAGGGATGAGGGGAGAGGATATGCCGAAGGCATTTTTATGCTGCGCAGTCTCGGATGAGAATAATTCTGTTCTTTTGTGTGTGGTGTAAATAATAATAATTGTACCCGACAAAATATTTCGCTGCAGTAAATTTGAACTGAATGAAGGAGGAAAATGAAAGTGATAAACCGACAGAAAAAAGATCGGCTGGAAAAAGCCTGCCAGATTTTAGACGGAGTAAGAGATTTGTGCATCCTTCTGGAAAGTCCCGGGACAAAGGATATTTTTCCTTCAATATTTATACTCATGGAAATGGCCATGGAAAACGCGGCCGCTCTTCTGAAGGAAGTTATTGAGGAAGCATAAAAAACAGATAAACACATCGGCAGGCAGGAACAAGTTCTGATCATTCCAGCGTAGAAACAAAATCATACAGCGCCTGCCGCTGTTTTGGAGACAGTCTGTAGATCCATGCAAACAGGGGATCGCTCTGCAGCTTTTTCTGTGTTCCGTCGTCAAAGAATTCAGACAGAGAGATCCCCAGAGCTTCGCAGATGGAAGCAACGATCTCTACGGACGGTTTCTTAGCTCCGGATTCCACATCCCGAAGATGAGTCTGGGAAATGCCGGCGTAATCGGCGAGACGGTTGACGGAGTAATCTTTGGCGGTACGGAAATAAGCGATTCTTTTACCTACGTCCAATGAAAACACCTCCCATAATATCATTATCTTTTGAATCACCAACAATTTTCTTTAACTTTTATCATCATAGCAAAAGAATTCCATGACGTTTACAGCAAAAGCGATTGAAAAAAACAGCTATAGCTGTTATAATTGAGACAGGATTTAAACGAACAGAAGTTTAAAAACAAAAATAAGCCGGAACAGCCGGCTTGAAGGAGATATCATGCAAAAACAGGAGAGACAGACATTTATCGTGGATATTATCGCGCATCAGAAATGTACCTGGCAGGGTCAGATACATTGGATTCAGGGCGACAAAAAAATATCATTCAGAAGCGTGATGGAAATGCTGCATCTTATGGACTCGGTGATCACTGACGAAGATGAACAGTGGGAGGCTGACATGGCAGAGGCAAAGTAAGATGGAAAAAGAAACGGTAAAGGCGACATTATTTGGAAATTTTTCTCTGGCAAACGGACAGGTCGTCCTCAGGGAAGGGGATATCAGCGCAAATAAAATGCTGCAGATACTGGCTTACATTATTGTCAACAGGGACGTGCCGGTGATGGCCAGAAAGCTGAACGAGGAATTCTGGTCGGAAAATTCGAGGAATCCGGAGAGCGCGCTGAGGACTCTGATGTGCCGTCTCCGGAACAGACTGAAGGTGCTGGGGCCCGAAGACTACATCTGTACTCTGCCCGGAGGCTATCAGTGGAACCCGGAGATCCCGATCGAGACGGACTATGAACAGTCCGAGAAGATCATGAAAGACATGAAAAATCAGACGGACGATTCCGCCCGCAAGGAGCTGTGTCAGGAGCTGGTCAGCAGTTACCGGGGAGATATTTCGGCCAGGCTGGTCTATGAGTCGTGGCTGCAGCCGCAGATCGTAAAGTATCAGACCATGTATCTGGAGGCGGCAAAAATACTGAGCGGTATTTATGAGCAGGAAGGCGCGTGGGCGGATATGGAGATACTCTGCCAGAAAGCCGCGGCGCATGAACCGCTGGACGAGGATATCCAGTACTGGCTGATCAGAAGCCTTCAGAAACAGAAAAAGTACGATCAGGCGCTGCTCCAGTATGAGAAGGCGAAGAAACAGTTCTACAGAGATCTCGGAATAAGAGTGCCGGAAAAGCTGCGGGATATTTTTCGGGAGCCCGCGGCGGAAGTCAGAGTACAGACGGAGGACATTGCCGATATCGTCTGGGAGGCGAGCGAAAAAGAAGAGCCGAAGGGCGCCTTCTTCTGCGACTATCAGATATTCCGTCAGATCTACCGCCTGGAGATGAGACGTATCGACCGTGTCGGGATATCCGAATACATGCTGCTGCTGACCGTTCAGCGCACAGGCAGGCTCCAGTCCGAGGGGAAAAGAAAGATGGATTCAGGACTCATTGAAGGAGCCGACATACTGGAACAGGTTGTAAAGGAGATGCTCCGCATCGGGGACGTGGTGACGAGGAACGGCCCGGTTCAGTATGTGATCCTGCTGTCGGCGTGCTCCTACGAGGCCGGGATGGCGGTGGCGGAGAGGATCCGGAAGAAATTTCTGAAAAAAATAAAACAGCGGAAGCTTGAACTGCAGTATGAACTCAGGGATCTTTCGCTGCAATGGCAGGAGGCGACGGAAAAATGAGCGGTACGACGGCTTTTCCAATAAATATGATAAGGCTCTGCATCGATGAGTACGGGAACGATCTCTCGGGCAGAGTGTACAGCAAGCTGATGCTTGTGCCGCTGCTGTTCACAGGATGCAGCGGACTGCTGCTGCGGATGGACGACGTGTTTGAGCAGGTCGGGTATCCGCAGGCCTTTCAGGTAAGGCGCACCTTTTTCAAGCCGGCAAGGCTGAAAGGAAGCATCCACGTACCAGAACAGCTGCTGGACGATGAGGAACTGGGGCGGCAGAGCGGAGACTGCCGGACCTTTGACATCATCGTGCAGAGCCGCAGGCAGAGCGGCTGGCAGGGGATCCTGATGGATCCGGAGAGGACCTCCGTGAAGGAGTTTAAGAGCGAGATGGAGCTTCTGCGCTGCATCTGGCAGGAGCTGGGAGAGTCCTTTGAAGCGGCGGAGTAAAAAATGCAGGGAGTTTAAAAATCATAGAAAAGGTAACAGGGTTGTAACGCACGATCCGTATAATGGAGGCAGATAGATGAAAAACAGAGGAACTTAAAGCAAAACAGGAATTTAAAAAAAGGAGATGAAAACATGAAAAAGAGATGGAACACAATGGGAAAGATGGCAGTTTGTTCGTTTGCGGCAGTTATGATGGTGATGATCGGTACAGAGTCAGGAATGACAGCGCATGCCGAGATGCTCATAGATACCGAAGAAGATATCCAGGCAGTCCAGGAGATGGTTCCGGAATCTGAAAATACGGATGTTTTGCTCGCGGACGCCCCCGTGATGCAGGATACGCAGGAAGCGGGGGATACAGAGGAGACAAAAGAGCCGGAGATCAACATTATGCAGGTCGTGACGATCGAGGAAAATCTGATTCCGGGATCCTCAGAGCCGGATTTCGGAATTGACTTATCGGGAGAACCGGAAGCTGAAGAATCTCAGGATGTGAACGCAGAGGCAGAAGCACAGGAAGAGGCCGGGAAACCGCAGGACGCGGAAGCGCAGGAAGAAGCTGAAGATGCGGACGGACAGGAAGAATCCGAAGAGACGCAGGATGCAAAAGCACAGGAAGAGAAGTCAGAGACCGGTGTATCCGAAACGATCACATATGAAGACAGTGAAGTAGCGGTAACGGTTATCGCAACCGAGGCGGCGCAGCTTCCGGCCAACACAGAAGTGAAGGTCACCAAACTGGAGGAAGGCAGCGAAGAGTACGAGGCGGCAAAAGAAGCGGCCCGTCAGAGCGTCGGAGCAGGAGAGAATGCAACCTATACCTTCTACGATGTGACGCTTGAGTCGGAAGGCCAGGCGCTTGAGGTAGAAGAAGGCACCGTATCCGTAAAGATGGAGTTCAAGACGGACGCGGCGAAGAAAGAAGTGGTGAGCATAGAGGAAACCGAGAGCGGAAAAGTGGCCCGCAATGTGACGGACAGAACGGCGGAAAGATCCGGATCGGTAGCGCTCTCTTACAGCAGATAGATTGCGTTTCCTGTAAAAATGGAATCGGTATGAAAGCTTATAGAGTCACTCTGAAACAGGCATATTGCTGCGGATGAAAGCCCGCGGATCGCTCCTCGCCTTGTGATCCGGCTTTCGAAACAGCAAAGTTCAGCCCTCTGCTTTGCAGGATAATTCTGCCAGGCAGGGGGTAGAGTGTTATCCAAAAGTTTCATATAAAAAGGTGGGAAAGGAGTATTTTATGAGAAAGAAAAAGAAATGGGAAAGACTGCTTGCCACAATTCTCACGGTGGCGATGATCTTTGGCAGTCTGCCGACGTCTGCCCTGGCTGGCGGAGACGGTCTGACATTTGGTCTCGTAAGTGAAAACGAAGAAACCGGTGATCAGACAGAAACGGAAGCCGTGACGGAAAAGGGGACCGGAGCTGAGGTGGAAGTCGTGACAGAGGCAGAGACCGGAGCTGAACCGGAAACGGAAGCCAAAAGCGGAGCCGAGCCGGCGACGGAGGCCGAAAGCGGACTTGAACCGGCAACGGAGGCCGAAAGCGGGATCGAGCTGGTGACGGAAGCCGAGACGGAGGCCGGGACTGAGGAATTCTCAGAAGCTGAGTCGGAGACAGAGACAATCCTGGAGGATCAGGGAATCTCCGAGGCAGCTGTTTTTGAGGTTCCGACAGACGACGGCAAAGTCGTGAAGCTGAGCGCTCCGGAAGGCGCGTTCACAGTTCCGGCGAGTGAGGTCACGATGACAGTGGATCCTCTGACCGAGGAGCAGAAAGCTGCGATTGAAGAGCAGCTGCAGGCACTCGCGGCGGAGGACGGCATGAAGATGGTCGGGTACGTGGCGTACGATATCAACCTCTGGGTGAACGGCAAGATCGTTCGGCCGCTTCTCCCGGTACAGGTGACCTTCGAGAATATCGCTGTGACCGAAACAGTCGAAGACGAAGAAGACGTGCCGAAAGATATGTCTCAGGTTGAGACAGCCGGATTCCAGATGGACACGGCCACCAATGAGATCACAGATGTGAACGACACGACCGTGGCTGACGACGCGACGCCGATCAATGCGACTGTAGCGGTGGAAGTGG
>CANRGB010000064.1 GCA_947630005.1 uncultured Lachnospiraceae bacterium | reverse complement strand
GGTTTTTCCACGTTCAAGGCCGGCACAGGCCCTGCTCCATGTGGCCGATAACCATGAGATGGTTCTGTGTGACCGTAATATTATGGAACTGAGGGACATCTTGCAGTGAAAAGCGCCACAATTTTTGTTTATTCCTGCGCAGTTTAACCGGGCTCCGCGCAGGCCCCTCCTGTATCACCTTTCTGCAATGGCAGCTTTTTTTAGCTCCAATCCGCCTTATCTGCGATTTCTTCATCATCCCAGTCGGGATGCTCTTTTATAAGGGAAAGGACTCCTTCAAAAACCGGAAGGGAAATCCGAAGACATTTTGCCATTCGCGCAGCCGGCAGATCGTCCTTATCATCATACCAGCCACGGATCAACTCCACATTACGGATATATTTCCCCGCCGCACACCGCTCTGCTCCATAAGTCATTAACAGCATATACTCCTGCCCCCTTTGTTCGTTTGACTTCAATTCATTTACTGCGTCGTCCAGTTCCCTGCTGTATGAGCCTGTCGTTGTGGAACATTGTTGACAAAAACCTCCGGGACTGACGGTGAAGGGAACCGCTGTTTCCAGAGGTTTTTGCTTTCCATTTTCTGTTAAATCATCTTCTTTAGAACTGCCAGGTCTTCCGCACTCATTGCCGCAGGCTCGATCAGATTGAGCCTGTAGTCAGCCGCGCAGTTTAATATTTCCGGATCCTGTGTGGACATCATTTCATGCAGTGTCCTTGGACCATCCCACTCTTTTCGTTTTCCACACCCAGAATAAGGTATGCAGCTTTGTCATCTGCCATTAAGGTGGCTGTTTTCATTATGCCATGTCTCTGAATGCCGGGGATATCAGTCCGGGAAGCGGCGGATGCATTGATATTTTCCGCCAGTCTGATTAATTGTCTACATTATACGCAAAATCACGGTCTGATTCAAGTTATATATAACAATTAGAATGGAAAAGTAGTCCCGGACCATGTTACAGATGATTTCAGGTTTTTGGTATCATATGGAGGCGATAAGATGACTGATTTTAATGATGCGGTTGTCAGCAATATCAAAGTCCAGATGAAGAAGCGCCGCACGAAGCAGACCGAGCTGGCAGATATGCTTGGCGTGGCTAAGAGTATGATGAGCAGGATGCTGAAGGGAAACCGGGGGGTCAGAATTGATGAGCTTGTCCGGCAGATCAGGATTTATCAGATTGACAAAAGTATTTTTACAGAGGATGACTTTCTGCTTTTGATGGAGATATTTGCGATTCCTTATTTTTAAAAAGATCGGGATTGACAATCCGTTTCGTCTGTGGTAAAGTAGTCAAGGTTATAGGAAGCAGGAAGCAGAGTATCCACTCTCACCCTGGCACATATGAAGTGACCAGCGGTTAATATCGGATGACCAGTACAGGCGGACAGCAAAAGCCGGACGCCGCATTGATCCGGAATGGCGATATGCGGTAATATGTGTCTGAGAACAGGCAGGGCAGGCTGTATGCCGGGATTGTCATGTGTATTAAGTGGATAACGACGTTATCCACTTTTTTACTGTATAAGTCCAGTCTCAAAACAGAGGCAGACGGGCTGTTTACAGACCGGGCAGACTCTGTTTTTGAGACGACAACAGGTATGAGGAAGCAGGCCGGCAGGCCGAATTCCGAATACATGTAGGATTGCGGGAGTGCGAAAGCACGGAGCAATCTGTGGACTTATATCGCAGCGGTACCCGCAGCGCGGGCATGGAAGTTTACTGGGAAATCCCCGGACGTCCGGTGCGGCTGAGGCAGAGCGCGGATTTGCAAAGCAGCGGGGCATGAAGTTTAGTCAATGTGTGGAGGTGCAGTACTATTAGCGAATTAATGATTAACGAACAGATCAGGGACCGGGAGGTCCGCGTAATCGGTGTGAACGGTGAGCAGCTTGGAATTATGTCAGCCAGGGACGCGATGAAGCTGGCGAGGGAGGCGGAGCTTGACCTCGTAAAGATTGCACCTACGGCGAAGCCGCCTGTGTGCAAGATCATTGATTACGGGAAATATCGTTATGAGCTCGCCCGCAAGGAGAAGGAAGCGAGAAAGAAACAGAAGACGATAGAAATTAAGGAAATTCGCCTGTCTCCAAACATTGATGTGAATGATCTCAATACCAAGATCAACAGTGCGAGAAAGTTTTTATCAAAGGGGAATAAAGTCAAGGTCAGCCTTCGGTTCCGGGGCAGAGAGATGGCGCATATGCAGGCAAACCGCTATATACTGGAGGACTTTGCCAAAGAGCTTGCGGATATCGCGGTCATTGACAAACCGATCAAGCAGGAGGGACGCAGTCTTACGCTGTTCCTCGGAGAAAAGCGTTAGTCATTTTCCGGGCCTGCGTTTATTCCCGCGGGCAGTGAGCCGCCGCATGACTGCATGCAGCCGGCGGCTGCCGCGAGGATCAGATGCTTCGCAGTTTTTCTGCACTTCGGGTCTGGTGCCTCGCCAGTTTGCTGTGAGGTCTTTGAGTTAAACATAAGGAGGAAAAAAAGATGCCAAAAATGAAAACAAGCAGGGCAGCTGCAAAACGTTTCAAAACGACAGGAACAGGATTATTAAAGAGAAACAAAGCTTATAAGAGCCATATCTTAACCAAGAAATCGACCAAGAGGAAGAGAAATCTGCGCAAGGCTGCGATCACGGATCCGACGAATGCAAAGAACATGAAGAAGATTTTACCGTACTTATAAGAAGAGGCGAAGGAGGAAATAAGACATGGCAAGAATTAAAGGCGGATTAAACGCTAGGAAAAAGCATAACAGAGTATTAAAACTGGCAAAGGGTTACAGAGGAGCCAGATCCAAACAATACAGAATCGCAAAGCAGTCCGTTATGCGTGCTTTGACGAGCTCCTATTCAGGACGTAAAGAGAGAAAGCGTCAGTTCAGAAGACTCTGGATCGCGCGTATCAACGCGGGCGCGCGTATCAACGGTCTTTCTTACAGCAAGTTCATGTATGGCCTGAAACTCGCGGGCATCGAGCTGAACAGAAAAGTTCTTGCTGATATGGCAGTGAATGACGCGGCAGGTTTTGCGTCGCTTGTTGAGCTGGCAAAGGGCAAGCTGGCGTAAGCACGGACGGATATCAGACAGGCATGGTTTTTCTGCCGTTGCCCCAAAGTCGTTCTTTAGCGAAGAACGAAGCATATTTTAAAATAGAAAAAGCAGAATGCAGGATCCCGTATTCAGGCTGGATTACAGTCCGGATACGGGATTATTACGTGCTGCAGACCCGCATATGAAGATCAGTGTCCGGCGGAGCGCAGTCCGGCACGAACTGCTTTTGTGACAAAATAGGCGGCAGCGACGGAGGCGGCGTCCTTTATGAGATAAGGGGCGGATGCGAGAAGAAACGCTTCAGTCATGCCGCGGCCGGTCAGCAGGGAGAATTGTACGACGCCGGGAATATGGCAGCCCGCGAGTCCGAGCAGAGAGAGCGCCGCCGTCAGAAAAAGGTTTTTCTGTTCGCGTGCCAGTCCGCAGAACAGGGCCATGATCAGAAATCCCCAGATATATCCTCCGGTTAAGCCGGCGATCACGGAGATCCCTCCGGAAAAACCCGCGAAGACCGGAACGCCGACGGCCCCGAGCAGAATATAAACCGCGACGGAAGCGGTTCCCATTTTCCATCCGAGCACGTAAGCCGCAAGCGCCACGGAGAATGTCTGGAGAGTCACTGGGATGCCGGACGGAAGCGGGAACTGGATCTGGGACAGTACCGCGGTCACAGCGGTCATCATGCCGGTAAGAATCAGTGTTTCTGTTGAAACGGAATGGTTGTCCATAGCTGTACTCCTTTTTTTATGCTTATTTGTCAACTTATATAAATTTCAAGTTGACAAATATTATTTTATATAAAAAGGAGAAATTGTCAACCATGAATTTCAAAGCATGAATAAGAAACGTTAAAATTCAGAATATATTATAAAATAACTTAAAATTCAGAAATTTGACATACAGTAAATGTTAATGGTATGATGATTTAGTCAAAGACTGTCTGGCGGTATGTCATAATTTTTGATCCTGGTCAGAGGGTACGTACATGGCGATGTCCCCGACAGGACAGTTCAGAATACGGCATAAGTCATTGATAGTAGTGGTTGTCATGGGTTTATTGTTGCGCAGCTTGTCAATTGTTGCACTGGAAATGTGGTGTCGGGTGATCAGCGTATAGGTGGATTCTGAAGAATTTTTCAAAGTATTCCAGAACGGGCTATAATCGATCGTGTATGTACCTCCCAGGATGCCTTGCCGGATTGTCGGTAATGCCGCATTTAAACGAGAGCAAATTAGTTACTCACTAAATGAAAGCAAATATATTATTTGCAATTGTTTAATTTGTAAACAGCAATTACGATAGTACATAGTCAGCATAATGTATAGTTATGTTATTGACTATAGTCATTTAAGTGACTATAATGCATGATAACGGAAACAGCAGGATAGGTCTTATAAGCATGTGTCAGGAGGGGATTGATTTGAGTAAAGGCGAGAAGAAAGGAAAACTGATTGAGTTAATGGAAATGTCGGATCTTGATTTTTATGATAAATTTCTGGCAGACGCCCCGTTCGAGGAGCAGGCGGAATTTTTCAGAGAATTTCCGGAGTTTCTGGAAAAGGACGCCGAGGAGGGCGACGGGACGGAAAAATGTGAAGTGAGAAGCGAGGATATTTTAAAAATGGCAATAAATGCAACTGTTGAAAAGAGAGATTGCTGTTAGTTGCATATAAATTTCGAAATGACCTGTTGCAATATTGAACAAACAGTGATATGATGAAAAAAAGGGGAGCTGACCGGAGTCGGCTGAGAGGAGGCTGTATCGCCTCGACCCATTACCTGATTTGGATAATGCCAACGTAGGGATATAGCGTAAAATTTTGCGGGTATGTCGTGTTGTGGCATACCCGTTTTTTTCGATGCGCAGGTCCGTGTGAGGAAATCAGCTGCTGGCGCAGCTCACGGACCGCGCAGCGTGCAGGAGGAAAAGCGCCTCCTGCCCGATTACAGGTCCGTGCGAGGAAATCAGCTGCTGGCGCAGCTCACGGACCGCGCAGCGTGCAGGAGGAAAAGCACCTCCTGCCCGATTACAGGTCCGTGCGAGGAAATCAGCTGCTGGCGCAGCATGCGGGCCGCGCGGACGGGCAGGAGAAAAAGCGCCTCCTGTCCGATTACAGGTCCGCATATGGAAATGCCGCGCCGCAGGCTTCCCCTTCCGGCGGCGCGGTTTTGGGAGGAGGATGACACATGGTAAAGATCAATGGGACAGACTGTGATATGGACGGAAAGACCGTAGCGGAATATCTTGCTCTGGCCGGCTATAATCCGAAACTTGTCGCGGTTGAAAAAAACGGAGACATCGTGCCGAAGGCGCAGTATGATACGGCTGTTCTTGGGGACGGGGATACGGTCGAAGTGGTCAGTTTTGTCGGAGGCGGCTGACCGCGCCTGCAGGAACGCGTGAGGGAGAAGAATCCGCGGAGCGCCGACTGTTCCGTTTTTGCTGAGATTTTTGTGGATGCATGCGGGGAGATGCGGATCCCGCGCGGAAAAATTTTGCGGGAAGGCGAAAGGAGAGAGAAAGATGCCGGAAGAAGGAAGACATTTTCCCTCGAAGGAGGAAATGCAGAAGGCTCTTGAAGAGCGGCACGGCGCGGATCTGCAGCGAAAATTTTCCGCGGCTTCCGTCGCTGTCTGCGGACTTGGGGGACTTGGATCAAATATCGCGCTTTCTCTGGCGCGGGCCGGGATCGGAAGACTGCATCTGATCGATTTTGACAAGGTCGATGTCACGAATCTTCACCGGCAGCAGTATGCGGCGGGACAGGTCGGGATGTACAAGACGCAGGCTCTGCGGGATAATCTGCGGGCGGTTTCGCCCTATATTGAGATCGTCACAGATACGGTGAGGATCACAGAAGACAATCTGCGGGAGCTTCTCGCCGGGGATGCGGTGATCTGCGAGGCGTTTGACGGCGCGGAGAACAAGGCGATGCTCGTAAACGGTGTGCTGGAGCAGTTCCCGGAGAAATATATCGTCGCGGCCTCAGGCATGGCGGGAATTTCGCCGGGAAATGAGATTCGGACGAGGAAGATCACACCGCGGTTTTATCTGTGCGGGGACGGGACGAGCGACGCCGCGGAATGTTCCGGACTGTTTTCCGCCCGCGTTATGCTCTGCGCGGCGCATCAGGCGCTGGCTGTTCTGCGCCTGCTGGCGGGAGAGACCGAGGTATAAGGAAAGCGGAAAAGGGGCGGCAAAATACCTTTTGCCCCCAACATCCTGACATGAGGTTAAGATACATCGCTAAGGCAGCCGCGCTCCGTTAAATTATCGGGCGTGGATTAAAACAAAAAGATTATAAAGAATCACACAGGAAAGAAGGATAATACAATGGACAACGACAAACTTATCATTGGAGGACACGAATTTCATTCAAGATTTATTCTTGGTTCGGGAAAATATTCGATGAAGCTGATTGAGGCCGCCGTCCGGGACGCCGGGGCGGAGATCATCACGCTTGCGGTGCGCCGCGCCAACACAAAGCGCCAGGAGAGTATTCTTGATTTTATTCCTGAGGGCGTCACGCTGCTTCCGAACACTTCAGGTGCGAGGGACGCCGGGGAAGCGGTGCGTATCGCGCGTCTTGCGCGGGAGCTTGGCTGCGGGGATTTCGTCAAGATTGAGATCATGCGCGACTCCAAGTATCTGCTTCCCGACAACCAGGAGACGATTCGGGCGACCGAGATCCTCGCGAAAGAGGGCTTTGTGGTAATGCCGTATATGTATCCGGATCTGAATGTGGCGCGCGATCTCGTGAACGCGGGGGCAGCGGCCGTCATGCCGCTCGCGTCTCCGATTGGTTCCAACAAGGGACTTGCGTCAAAAGAATTCATACAGATCCTTATCGATGAGATCGACCTTCCGATCATTGTCGACGCGGGAATCGGAAGACCGTCGCAGGCATGCGAGGCGATGGAGATGGGAGCCGCGGCGATCATGGCGAATACCGCGCTTGCGACCGCGGGAGATCTTCCGCTGATGGCGGCGGCTTTCCGGCAGGCGATCGAGGCAGGCAGAAAAGCGTATCTGGCAGGACTGGGCAGGGTGCTTACCCGCGGCGCTTCCGCGTCCGACCCGCTGACCGGATTCCTGCGCGACTAGGGAGGTGGCGGAGATGGAAAATCAGTTTTTTGTGGATTCCGAATATCTGTCGCCGGCGGCTCTTGCGAAAAAGCACCGTCTCGAGACGGATCCTTCCTCGCGCAAAAATTATATGGAATATATGCCGGGAATGGAACAGATTGAATCGGACGTCTGTAAAAATGTCATGTCACAGATGAAGAGTTACGATTACGGCCGTTATACCGCAAAGGATGTGAAGGCGGCGCTTGAGCATGAGACCTGCACAGTGGAGGATTTCAAGGCGCTGCTCTCGCCGGCCGCGGAACCTTTCCTGGAGCAGATGGCACAGCGGGCACGACTTGAGACGAGCAGGCATTTCGGCAACACCGTGTATCTGTTTACCCCGCTTTATATCGCAAATTACTGTGAGAATTACTGTGTTTACTGCGGCTTCAACTGTTACAATCATATCAACCGCATGAAACTGAACATGGAACAGATCGAGCATGAGATGAAAGTCATCGCGGACAGCGGTATGGAGGAGATCCTGATCCTGACCGGGGAAAGCCGTTCAAAAAGTGATGTGACCTATATCGGGGAAGCCTGTAAACTGGCGCGGAAATATTTCCGTATGGTGGGGCTTGAGATCTATCCGGTCAACACGGATGAATACTGCTATCTGCATGAGTGCGGCGCCGATTATGTGACTGTTTTCCAGGAGACATACGATACAGATAAATATGAGACGCTGCATCTGCTCGGACATAAGCGCGTCTGGCCGTACCGCTTTGACGCGCAGGAGAGAGCGCTGCGGGCCGGCATGCGCGGCGTCGCGTTCTCGGCGCTGCTCGGCCTTTCGGATTTCCGCAGGGACGCGCTCGCGAGCGCGCTGCATGTCTATTATCTGCAGAGAAAATACCCGCAGGCGGAAATGTCTCTTTCCTGTCCGAGACTCCGCCCGATCATCAACAACGACAAGATCAATCCGCTCGACGTCGGGGAGAAACAGCTCTGTCAGGTGCTCTGCGCTTACCGGATCTTCCTGCCCTATGTCGGAATCACAGTGTCTTCCCGCGAGAGCGCCGCGTTCCGGAACGGCATCGTGAAGATCGCCGCGACAAAGGTTTCCGCCGGAGTTTCCACGGGGATCGGCGACCATGAGAGCAAATATACCGGGAAAGAGGCGGACGGAGACCAGGGAGACGAGCAGTTTGAAATCAGCGACGGCCGCAGTTTTGCAGATATGTACAGGGATATCTCGGAGGAAGGACTGCAGCCGGTGCTGAACGATTATCTTTATGTCTGAAAAATTTTATGAGATCGGAAAGGGCAGAAAGACGGCGTCTGTGCCCGGAGAATCTTGCGCGGACGGCGGGGGCGGATTCCGCGGGGGAAAGATTCTCTGCGTCACGAACCGGAAACTCTGCCGGGAAGATTTCCTCGTCCGCGTGGAGGCGGCCGCCCGTGTCCTGGCGGGAGGATCCGGCGGGATTATCCTGAGGGAAAAAGATCTTCCGGAACCTGCGTATCGGGAGCTTGCCGGAAGGGTCATGGAAATCTGCGAAAGGTACGGGACACGCTGTATCCTCCATAATTTTGCCGGTACGGCCGCGGAGCTGGGAGCGCAGGCGGTTCATCTTCCGCTTCCGGTACTGCGCGGGATGCGCGGTTCTGTTTCAGTGGAAAACAGGGAAAAATTTATCTCGGCGGATAATGCCATGGATGCAGTTTCAGCGGAAAACAGAGGAAAATTCGCCCTGGCGGGCAATGCCATGGATGCAGCTTCAGCGAAAAACAGAGAAAAATTCGCCCTGATGGGCAGCACTGTGGATGTCCACTGTGTTCTCTCTCAGTTCCGGATCCTCGGCGCGTCCTGCCATTCCGTTGAGGACGCCCTGGAGGCGCAGTCGCTTGGCTGTACCTATATCACGGCAGGTCATATTTTTGCGACGGACTGCAAGCGGGGGGCTCCGCCGCGCGGACTCTCGTTTTTGCGGGAGGTCTGCGAAAGCGTGTCTATCCCGGTCTACGCGATCGGCGGGATAAACGGGGAAAATTATCCCTCTGTCCTTGAGGCGGGCGCCGCCGGAGCCTGTATCATGAGCGGGCTGATGTGCTGCGGGGATGCAGAGGAATATATGAGAAGTTTTGTTTAATCTGCGGAGCTGTCCGCGGAGAGATCATTACAGCTTCTGCAGAAACTGCATGGCAGTGCGGGAGCTGTATGACAGATATTCAGCGGCAGACTGGGAGCACCACTTTCTGTCGCTATAAAAAAGTTATTGTATGATGCCAGGGTCGAAAGGTCATGCGTTCCATGTTTACATGGGAAAGCATGACACTGAGACCCCAAAAACACCGAAAAGGAGCCATTTTTCATGGAAAAATGTGCGGATTTGAGGTGTTTCAGGATTTCGGGAGCACGAAGTGCGGAGAAATCCGTGGCATCATGGGGGCAAAATACCTTTTGACCCCAGCATCATTGTATGGAGGTAAATGAATCATGAGAACAACAATGACAACCGCCGCTAAAGGCGCAGGCGCTGCACCGGAAACTTATACAACGCAGATGGATGCAGCGAGAAAAGGGATTGTGACGCCGCAGATGAAGACGGTGGCGGAAAAGGAACACATGCCGTTAGAGCAGCTGATGAAGCTGGCCGCGGAAGGAAAAGTCGCGATCCCGGCCAACAAACATCACACATGTCTGAATCCGGAGGGGATCGGCAGTATGCTCCGCACAAAGATCAACGTCAATCTCGGCGTGTCGCGTGACTGCAAAGACTACAATATTGAGATGCAGAAAGTTATGAGCGCGGTGAATCTCGGGGCGGAGGCGATCATGGATCTCTCCAGCCACGGAAACACGCAGCCGTTCCGCCAGAAGCTGACAGGGGAGTGTCCGGCCATGATCGGAACGGTTCCGGTGTATGACAGTGTGATCCATTATCAGAGGGATCTCGCGACTCTGACCGCGAAGGATTTTGTGGACGTCGTGCGCCTCCATGCCGAGGACGGCGTGGACTTTGTCACGCTGCACTGCGGAATCACCAGAAAGACGATCGAGCAGATCCGGAAGCATAAGAGAAAAATGAATATTGTGAGCCGCGGCGGAAGCCTTGTGTTCGCCTGGATGAGCATGACCGGGCAGGAAAACCCGTTCTATGAATACTACGACGAGATCCTGGATATCTGCGAGGAGCACGACGTGACAATCTCGCTTGGCGACGCCTGCAGGCCGGGCTGCCTTGCGGACGCCACCGACGTCTGCCAGATCGAGGAGCTGGTGCGCCTCGGCGAGCTGACGAAGCGCGCCTGGGAGCATAATGTTCAGGTCATGGTGGAGGGCCCGGGCCATGTGCCGCTGAATCAGGTGGCGGCGAATATGGAAGTCCAGAAGAGTATCTGCATGGGTGCTCCGTTCTACGTGCTTGGACCGCTTGTCACGGATATCGCGCCAGGCTACGATCATATCACGGCGGCGATCGGAGGAGCTGTTGCGGCCATGAACGGAGCGGCCTTCCTTTGCTACGTGACACCGGCGGAGCATCTGGCGCTTCCGAACGTGGAGGATGTAAAACAGGGAATCATCGCCTCAAAGATCGCGGCGCATGCGGCGGATATCGCGAAAGGGATCCCCGGAGCAAGAGATATCGACGACCGGATGGCGGACGCGCGGCGCGTGCTCGACTGGGACGCGCAGTTCGCCTGCGCGCTCGATCCCGAGACGGCGAAGGCGATCCGCAATGACCGCCTCCCGGAGGACGATCACAGCGATACCTGCAGTATGTGCGGAAAATTCTGCGCGGTGCGGAGCATGAACAAGGCGCTGGCGGGAGAATATATCGATATACTGTAACAAAATCGGACAGGAGGCGATTTTCCTCCTGCCCGCCGCGCGGTCCGCATGTGTGCGGACCTGCGCATCACAAAGGGATGCGGCCGGGCTGTTGGAACAGCCCGGCCGCAGTATTAGGAAAGTATTGAAAGGAAGAAGTCCATTTATATAGTCTACAGAGCAACCGCTTCCAGGTCTTCATTTACCAGGGAAGAGAGCTCTGCCTGAAGCTGCTCTTCATCCTCGATCCGCCGTGCGCGGTCGGGATAATTCGTGATGATCGTGCTTACGCCCCAGCGTCTGATACGGCGCATATCCTCCTCATTGTTGACAGTCCAGACATTGACGGCGATTCCGTTGTCGGAGCAGTCTCTGACATGCCCTTCCTCAAGGTAGTCCAGCTTCGGATAGTAGTGCTCTACCTTGCAGGCCTTCGCGTAAGTGCCGCCATTCGCGATGTAGCGTTTTCTTAAAACACCGCATTTGATGGAATCTGAAAGCTGCTTGCAGATCGCGATTGACGCGTCGCTCTCGGAGAAGATGACCACTTTGTCTTCCAGATTGTATTTGCGGATCAGATCGATCACGATCTGCTCAATGTTCCCGTGACAGGAAGCGCCGCACTTTAAATCAATGTTCGTGATAATATCCACGTGCTCTCTGGAAATCCATGCGAAGTATTCTTCCAGGGTGGGCATCCTGAGGGGGCCGTATATTCCGTCGAATTTACTCGGATAACTGCAGTCCAGCTCTTTTAGTTCGTCACAGATAAAATTTTGGATAAATCCTGTTCCATCGCTGGTCCTGTCCACACAGTCGTCATGTATGATGACAGGAACCATATCCTTTGTGAGATGTACATCAATCTCAATTCCGTCGCATCCGGCTTCCACGGCTTTCGCAAACGCGAGCATGGTATTCTCCGGATATTTGCCACTGAATCCGCGATGTGCAAATACCTTCATGTGCTCCGCCTCCTTCTTTTATATTTGACCATCAGATCCAGACAATCTGGGGTCTTTCTGTCTGCGGAACCTGCGGGACAGGAGATGGGTATTGCTGAGATCTGCGTGATCAGTGCAGGGTAAAACAAGTCCGATATTTTGAATACTACTGTCGTAATATTTGCATATATAGTATCATAATATTTTCTTATATGCAAGCAATTTTTTACAAAAACTTAAAAAAATTATTAGAAATATTATTTACAAATATACATTTCCACAAAAGCGAATGAACAAAAATAAAAAGAATCAAAGTATTAATAATTATGCGGAGAAAAAGCGGAAAATCCGATGCCGTCCGAGTCGGGATCCCTGTACTTGCAATCTTTTTCGGCTCAATATATAATTGGGAATATGCCGGCCGGCAAGTGCGGACAAAGATCTGGCAGGCTGTCCGGATGAGATGCGCGGACCGCGGAAAAGAGGAAAAAGGGGAGAATTTGAGATGAAGAGACGGGCGAATTATGAGATGCTTCCGGTAATCCTGGCCCTGGCGTGGCCGACGATGCTGGAACAGCTGATGCAGACGGCCGTTCAGTATATTGATACGGCGATGGTGGGAACTCTGGGAACACAGGCGACGGCCGCCGTTGGGGCTACCAGTACGGTGAACTGGCTGATCGGAAGTACGATATCCGCCATAGGAGTCGGATTTCTGGCCTATATTTCACAGGCAATCGGAGCGGGAAAACTGCAGGAAGCGAGAAAGGCGTCCGGGCAGGCGGCAGCGGCAGTGCTGGTCACCGGCCTGTTTTTTACGCTTGTGACGACGGGATTAAGCGGCAGAGTGCCCGTCTGGATGCAGGTGGATGAAGGAATCCGGGAAGCGGCGTCGCGGTATTTTCTGATTCTGTATCTGCCGATGCTGTTCCGCACGGCGAATATTATATTTGGCACGGTCCTGCGCGCCGCCGGGGATACCAGGACGCCGATGTACGCGGGGCTCGGCGTCAATCTGATCAATATCATTTTAAACTTCTTTCTGATCTATCCGACGCGTCCGGTGTCGGTCTGCGGGATCTCCCTGACTGTCTGGGGAGCCGGCTGGGGGATCGAAGGGGCGGCCGCCGCGAGCGCCGCCGCGTACACGTTCGGCGGGATTGTCATTACCTGCGTGCTGTGGAGGCACAAAACCGTGTCGCCCGCAGGCCAGAATCTCCGCCCGGATCCGAAAATCCTGAAACCCTGCCTGCGGGTCGCGTTCCCGAATATGCTGCAGCGGTTTGCGACGTCGCTCGGCTATGTGTTTTTCGCGTCCATGATCAACTCGGTCGGGGAGATTGCGACGGCGGCGCATACGATTGCAAACACGGTGGAATCCGCGTTTTATATTCCCGGATGGGGGATGCAGACCGCGGCGGCGACCCTGGCCGGAAACGCCTGGGGCGCCGGGGACGAGAAGAAGCTGAACGGACTTGCCCGTGCGATCCTCCCGCTTGAAGTCGGTCTGATGGTCGTCTCCGGCGGGCTTCTGTTTCTCTTCGCGCCCGCGCTGATGCATCTGTTTTCAAAAGATCCGGAGGTGATCACGCTCGGCTCGGCGGTTTTGCGGATGGTAGCCATATCGGAACCGTTTTACGGGGTGCCGATCGTGATCGAGGGCATTATGCAGGGAATCGGAAATACCGTTCCGCCGTTTGTCTATAATGTGCTGGGCATGTGGGGCGTGCGGATCGTCGGCACATTTATATGCACGCAGCTGCTCGGATACGGCCTGATCTCGGCCTGGGCCTGCATGATCGGCCATAATCTGCTGCTCTTTGTGCTGTTTGCGCGGCAGTATCTTTCCGGAAAGTGGAAAACGGGAAAGAGACGCGGGATCTAGGGCAGTACCAGGCCGGACTCAGACCGCGTTTCCGGATCCGGATTTCTGCGCCCTGCGCGCTTCCCGCTCCTTTCGCGCTTCTTCCTCGCGCTGTCTGCACATGTCGGCCCAGTGCGGGATTGTCTCCAGCATCTCCGAAAACTCCTTCATGGCGGCGGGAACGTCGATTTTCTGCGGACAGGCCTTCGCGCATTTGCCGCAGGCGACGCAGGCGGACGGGCGGCTTTCTTCGGCGAGACCGTCGACGGTCATGCCGACGTTGAAGTTCGGGGAGAATCTCAGATCGTTGTACAAAGCGAGCAGCTTCGGGATATCCAGATGCTTCGGGCAGCCGTCGCAGCAGTAGCGGCAGGCGGTGCAGGGTACGGAATTTTTCAGGGATTCCGCAATCGCAAGCAGAGCGTCCGTCTCATCCGCCGATAATGGACAGGCAGATTCAAAGGTATGTACGTTGTCGATCATCTGTTCCATGTTTGACATGCCGCTCAGGATCATTTTAACATTGGGAAGTCCCTGCAGGAAGCGGAATGCCCATGCGGCAGTGGATTCCTGCGGGCGCATCGCGTGAAGCTTTTCCTGCGCGTCCTCGTTCAGGCTGGCCAGTTTTCCGCCGCGGACAGGTTCCATGACCCATACCGGGATGCCGTGCCCGGTGAGCAGTTCATACTTGGTTTTGGCATCCTGAAGCGTCCAGTCCATATAGTTCAGCTGAATCTGGCAGAATTCCATGACATCCCCATACTTATCGAGGAAGTCCCGGAGCGTATCCACCTGCGCGTGGCACGAAAAACCGAGATGATGAATGCGTCCATTCTTTTTCTGCTCAATGAAGTAATCGATAATGCCCCATTTTGGATCCGTGTAGGTGGCCACGGAATTTTCGTAGACATTATGCAGCAGGTAGAAATCAAAATAATCAACGCCGCATTTTTCCAGCTGTTCCTCAAAGGTTTCTGCCGGATTGTAGGACTTGCTGATCTGGTGTCCCGGATATTTGGTGGCGAGATAATAGCTCTCGCGGGGAAGCTGCTTTAAGGCTTTTCCGAGCACAACCTCCGACCGGCCCTGATGGTATGGATAAGCGGTATCATAGTAGTTCACTCTGTGCGCCGCGGCATAGCGCACCATCTCAAAAACCTGTTCCTCATCGATCGAACCGTCGGGAAGAAGCGGAAGACGCATGGCGCCGAAGCCCAGGCGGGAAAGTTTCAGGTTTTGAAAATCATTGTAGATCATATCATTACCTCCTGGTAAATCAGGACTTATTTACAAGTCCCGGTGCAAGATTCAGGTCTGTTTTGGCAGACATTTTCGGGTTCCAGTTTCCGGTATACGATGCGGCATTTTTTCCTGCAGCAGGCGATCCCGTAAGCGTGAACGGCATCCATTCCTTCGTCAAAGAGTTTCTGTCCATAATTTTTATCGAGGATCTGGGAGAGGGCAGCATGGCTGTCTGTCTCCATTCGGGAAAAAGTTTCGGAATATTTGACTTCGATCACGATTCCGGTATTTTTTTCCTCAATCTCCGCCAGAATGTCGCTGTATCCGTCGCCGGATTCCGCGTTGGAAGAAAGAACCCAGTCCTCCTCGCTGCTCAGAAGACCGAGCAGTATTCCATGATAAAAATTTTCTTTTCGTGTCTTTTGGACAAAGGTATCGCGGATACTGATTGTATTTTTCAGGTAATTGCTGAACAGTTTTTCAGCGGCGGCGGGATCTCCGTCGCTGAAAGCAGTGCAGAACACGTGAAGTGCAGAACTGTCGCACCGGGCATTGTCCTGAAACCACTCCATGATCTGCGTTACGAAAATTTCCCGGATCTCAAAATTGGGAATGACAAGGAAACACCGGGAATCATCCGGAACCGTGCGCCGGGTCAGGTAGCCGGCAGTAAAGAGTACGCTCCAGAGATTATCGATGGAGTTGTCAAGATCCCCGTAAGTCAATTCCTGAGAAATGATTTTGGGAACAGCTTCCCCGGCAATAAGCTGCTCGAGTTCCCTCTGCGTCTGCTTTCTGGCCTTGCGGACAAAGCGTTTCACAATGGAATTGCTGCTGCTGTTGATCCAGAAAGGTTCCGGGACAGCGTTCGGATCAGTCCTCAGCTTGTCGCAGTAGTTGAGCACATCCCAGGGGCAGTATATGTGTTCCTGCCCGAAAAGATATCCGTCATACCATTCTCTGATTTCTTCATAATGCGTCTCAAGACCATAACGGCGCAGCAGATCCCTGACCTCAGAATCCGTAAATCCGAAGGCCGCATCGAAAGGTACGTCCAGAATGGAACGCACTTTAAAATTATTCATACCTGTGAATATACTTTCTTTTGAAATGCGCAGGCATCCGGTGAGCACCGCAAAATAAAGATGCTCGTTTGTCTTGAGCGCTTTGCCGAACATACTGCGGATCAGGGAGGTCATCTGCCTGAAATAACCGCCGTCAAACGCTTTGTCGAGCGGGACATCATATTCATCGATCAGAATAATTACTTTTTCCTGATAATACCGGTGAAGCACTTCCGAGAGGAAGTACAGAGAGTCGGTCAGTTCCGCTTCGCTTTGAATGCCCGCTGCAAGCCTGTCCAGCATATCTTTCTGATATCCGGTCAGAAAATCCGTATTCATCTGTTCACAGAGACGGCGTGTTTCCCTGCTGATGCAAAGGCGAAGAAGATCCTGGGCCATCTGAAAAGTCTGCGCGTCAACGTCCTTCAGAGAAAGAAAAATGACGGGGAATTTTCCCATGTATTTTTCACACAGGGCATGTTCACCGGAGATTTCCAGTCCGTCAAAAACGGATTTATCCCCTCCGATTTCAAAAAAAGACTGAAGCATACTCATGGTCAGCGTCTTTCCAAAACGTCTGGGGCGGGTAAACAGATTCACTTCTCCCCAGTTGTTCAGAAGATCGCGGATCAGTCCGGTTTTGTCTGTATAATAAAAGTCTTCTTTGCGGAGTTTTTTAAAATCTTCTATGCCTATGGGAAGCTTCTTCTGCATAACTGTAATTTTCCTTTCTGACAAGGCTGGCCTGCGGAATCTGCCGTATCTGGTTATTTATTGTAAACCAGTATCCGGCCAAGTGTCAAATATGTTTTGTGAGAACCTTGCGGGAGAAATAGCTGCGGCTGCGGGGTGAACTGTAATGGAACTACATAATTTTTTTGAGTGATCGTCCGCTCTGTCTTCTTTTTCAGATGGATCTGTGCTATACTCTGGGTGATGAAATCTGTAAAGGAGGAATCTGTCATGAATGAAAATTTCAACGGAATGGGGACGATGGAGCAGGAAGGCAGCGGCCTTCATCTGCTGAAAAGGGGGCAGAAAGGTCTGCGGTACGCGCTGTTCAGCCGGGTCGGGATCATGCTGCTTCTGCTGCTTCTGCAGGTGATGGTTCTGCTTGGCATATTTAAGTGGTTTAATAATTTTCTGCCGCATATGTTGGGAGGCGCCGTGCTTTTTAATGCCTGCATGGTGCTGTATCTGATCAACAGTAC
>CANRGB010000063.1 GCA_947630005.1 uncultured Lachnospiraceae bacterium | reverse complement strand
TCCATGTCTCCCGCCTGACTCTTTTTTTATTGATTATACCCCCCCCCATAGTCACAAAATGGTCATTTCAGATAATTTTTTTCCTGTTTTTTTAAAACAGAGACTAAAAAAAGACCGGATTCCGAAAGCTGGAGTGCTGAGGGGACCGGGCAGGAGGATTGAAGGAGGAAAGAACATTTGAAAGCGGGAGATGAGGAAATCCTGCGGTACCGGACCGGCCTGCGGGAGGTGATGTTCTTCATCAAATACTCGAAAGACAGGGAGAAACTGGCGGAGATTATGAATTCAGACAGAGAACGGTTTGAAAACCTGGAGCGGCGGGCGGCAGACGTGATCGAGGCTGTCACCGGCTCCAGGATGCACCATGAGGAAGGAGAGGAGACAGTGAACGTATGTAAAGCGATTCTTGATATCCAGCAGGAAGCATATGACAAGGGGAAACTTGAGGGAGAACAAAACGAACGGACTAATACGCTGCGGGAGAGCGCGCGTGCGGATGCAGCAGAAACCCACGCTAATGCGGAAAAAAAACGCGCGGATGCAGCAGAGCGGGAACTTCGCAGGCTGCAGGAAGAGAACCGGAGACTGCGTGTTCAGCTGTCCGGGGGAAATTAAGGTTATTTTTTCCGGGATGCTCAGGAAAATAAGAAAAGAGATCTGCACTTGAAACAGCATGGCAGACCTGTGCATAAGATGAAAAAAGGACCGGATCCGAAGCCCGCCTAAGGGTTCCGAATCCGATCTTTTTGCGTTTCATGCCCGCTCTTTTTGTCCGCACTCCACATAAAATTCTTCCTGCGTCTCGAGGCACAGGCAGGCCAGGCGCCCTCCGAAGACCGCGCCGCAGTCGATCGCTATATGGTGGTTGTTCCTGAAGATGTATCCCGGGCGGAGATTTTCCCGGATCATCATTGTCGGCGTGTGTCCTGTGATCACATATTTATCCGGATAATATGGTACGGAATAGTCCGGCCGCTCCCACACCAGTTCGTCGATCTCATAATCCCATATGGGCCTGTCCGGCCGGAAATTTCCAAATCCGGCGTGCACAAGCAGATATATCTCGTCTTCGACATGGACTTCCTCGTACAGGTCCGATTCCGACAGAAAATCGAACACTTCTCGTTTGGTCTGCGTGTCCAGCTTGTAAAATTCCGCAAGGGTCGGACCGGAACCGTTCAGATGCCAGTTCAGGATCTTCCCCACAATATCCATTTCCAGCTCATTCAGAGTCTCCTCCGTGATCTCTTTTACAAGAAACTGCAGGCACTCCAGCGCCATATATTCATGATTCCCGGCAAGGCAGACTACGTTCGGCCTGTTCATCAGGTCAAGCACGATCCGGACCGGATTGGGACCCCGATCGAGAATATCCCCGATTATATACAACATATCGTTTTCAGAAAACTGTATCTTTTCCAGCATTTCCATGTAAGCGCCATACATGCCGTGCAGATCCGACATCACATACGTACTCAAAATCCATCACCCTCCCGCCTGCTCAAAACGCGCCGCGCGGGTCCGCCGTCAGCCCGAGGCAGAAGATATCCGCCCCGGGACGCCGCAGACCGCTCCTGGTTTCCTGCTTCCTTACTCACTTATCTTGCAGTAATCTCTGCTCAGCCCCACAATTTCCTTCGTGGTGTACCGTCTGTTGATCCCGGCAATCGCCTCTTTATACGCTTCCATATCAAACGCTTCCTGCTTCTTTGCGCCCGCCGTTTCAAGCAGTCTGCGCGCGAATTTTTCCGAGAGGACGAGCATGCGGATGCTCTTTATCTCCCCGGTAACTGCGTCGGCCAGCGCCAGCGTCAGGGCAAGTCCCCCATAGCCCGGCGCCTCAAACTTTGTGAGATTTTCGCTCAGATGCGGGCTGTACGGCATATCCATCCATTTCAGTGTCCCCACTTTCACCGATATCATGATCACGCCTCCGATCTCCGTGAAGCGGATCTCGAAATTTTTCCCGCTGCGAAATTGGTGAATCTCATTCTCGGACGGATATTTAAAAAACGCAAGCAGCATCGCCCGGCCGTCCGCCAGATCAAAGACCGGCACCTCCGGATGATTCTTAAACCCTTCCACTATCTGTCCCTCGCCGAAATTATACATTATGATCCTCCCCTCTCCGACAAAGACCCTTCCCGTATTTTGCGTCCCATCTATAGGGAACGACAAAACGATTTTTGTTTTGCTCGTTCCCTGTGCCGAATTTGCGCCGCTCAAGCGGCATTTTTCCGCTTCAAATTCGTACGTATCTTCACTTCGTTCCGGCAGTTTCACAAAACACGATCGGATTTTTCCAGGTTTTCTGCTTTCATTTTACTTCATACCGCAGTTTCTGTCCATACGCAAAAACAGACCGCTGGCTTTTCACCGGAAGTTGGTGTGCGCCGCATTCTTCCGGAAATTATAAAATCTGAAGCCGCCGCGTTTACCAGAGCGCCGCTCTCTTCCGGAACAAGAAATTTTTAAGAGCTCCGAGATAACGCCATATGCCGGTCACGTGCGCGGCGTCCTGCCGGCCTTCTTTCTCGTCAGAAGATTCCATGATCTTCAGGAAATCCGAATAAACCGCACTGCCTGTCTCCTCTTTCTTTCTGGTGCAGTAAGCGGAAAACGCGGTTATGCTGTCCTCATAGTATCTGACCCAGGGACCGCGCACGGCAAGGCGTTTCCGCAGATGGCCGTCGCTTATCGTCTCGCAGAGAAGACGGCACAGCTGCTCGTCATTCTCCCTGATGATATAGGAGAAAATGTACGGCAGAAGAGCGAACCGAAAACTTTCGGGACTCTTATCGGAATAACCCTGCATCTGCTCAAGCACCAGCTCATAGGCGTGCCGGATATCGAAGCCGTGCTTCCGATTCATGACATCGGAGAGAATCCCGTCGCACACGCACATCATCCACGCGTTTCCCGGAAACTGGGCCAGCCTGGCCGACAGGTTTTCCAGGAATTTTTCCCAGTAAAAAGCATTGTACGGATCTGTCAGAAGATTTCTCCAGGAAAGAATATGCGCATGCTTCGGATTGTAATCTGCCCTGTTCGGTATTCTGATCCCTCCGGCCCAGGACAGAAACTTCAGGAGTTTCTGCGGCGGCAGTGCATTGCACGCTGTCTGGATTACATTATAATGATTGTCCTCCTTGCGGGGCCGGAGAGCGCCGCTCGTCTTTCTCGCAAAAATTCTCTGGAACTGGGCATAGATCCTTGTATTCCCTTTTTCCGCATACACATGAAAGATCTCATACAGATAACGCGCCCGGAAAAACTCTTCCTGGTGAATATAAAGCGCAATCAGCGCTGTAACCACATCCAAAGAAACGTGGGGCTCATCCAGACGCTCCTCAAGGAGCCTGACGGCATCCTGCGCTGTAAATCTGTCGTCAAAAACCGCAAACGCGTCGGGTCTGCAGTACCGGGCGTACAAGACGCCGCAGACAGTTTCGATCAGGAAAGCATCTCTTTTCTCTTCCTCCAGATCCGGACAGGAAAGCAGAAAGTCTATCAGTTCGTCAAAACTCTCCAGCCAGATAAGCGCCCTGACATAATTGTCCAGACGGCCTTCCTCCGGATCCGTCAGCCCTGCGCCGAGCGCTTCCCGGTAAAGAGAAGCATACGCCCTGAAAGCGCCCATCCCGAAACATTCTGCCAGGAGTTCTTCCGTTCCGGCCCGGTCCGGAACACTCTTTCTGTACACGTCCAGCAGTTCTTTCTCATACATCTGCTGAAGCAAAAGCTCATGTTCACTGTCCTGCCGGTATTCGCAAAAAAGCTCTGCGTACAGTTCTCTGCGTTCCGGCGTCAGAGGAGCGGCAGGCGGTATCCGGGTCTCAAAAAAGGATTGTGAGAAGCTCTTCCAGTCATCCACATAGCCGGCAATATCCGGCGTGGTCAGCTCAGGCGCACCGTATTCCTTAAATTCCTCATAAAGAAAATTTGCGAGATACGCACCCAGATTGCAGCAGGCAGGATCCTCCGCGGCAAGCGCACGGATATCCGGCAGCGCGCGAAGCAGCATGAGGCGTCTGGCGCTGCGGGAAAGATTTTCGCCGCCGCGCACCGCGTGGCAGTCCATCACCGATTCGAGCGCTTTCCTGTCACAATATGTCACAAGCCACCCAAGAAGGCGCAGAAACGATCCGGGAAGCTTTGGCGTTTCTTCTTCCTCTCCGCCGCTTTGCCCGGCCGCTTCTCCCCAGATAAGCGCCAGACAATTTTCCAGAAGATGCGGGTTCGGTTTCAGGCGCAGTAAATTCCGGAACTTTTCCTTATCCCATGTCTCGTGATGTTCCATAAGGCCGATCAGAAGCCGGTGAACGCCGTTCTCATCCGGGAAAAGAATCTCCGCCAGTTCCCTGTCGAGCATTCTCATGCGGAAGGTAGTCACAAATGCCGCCAATATCAGCGTCTGTACTGCCGAACCCAGTGAAATTTCACGCGCGCCGGGCGCCTGCAAAATCCCCCGGAGAACGGAAGGAAGATACAGGACGCCTGCCTCTCCTTCCTCGCGCCGAAGCCAGCCGGATTCATTGCTCTTTATAATAAATCTGCAGAGTTCTCCTATGAGCTCCTCAATCTGCCTCTGATCTGTCTGGGCAAAGGCGCCGACAACATACAGGGGGAGCAGCTGCTCATTTCTGACTGCCTGGAAGCGCGAGATCAGACCTTTGTATTTTTTAAACCCGGGATACAGGTATTGACCATTGCAGGATTTTGTATATATGACGTCATTGAGCATCTTCGTGATTTCATACCGCTTTTCCCTGAGCATCATGGTTGCGCCGCACTGCTCCACTATATCGTCGTCGTACCGCGTATCAGCAATCCATCCGGAAAACGCAAAGTTTTTGTCCGCCTGCAGAAGCTTCTGCTGAAACGGATTCAGCTGCACTTCATCCTCTTCAGGTGAAAAAATAAGACGCCTCGCGGCGGTCAGGGCCTTCTCCATGTAGTTTAAAGGAATCCTGTCCGGTCCGAGCCGGCGCCAGCACTCACAAGAAAGAAAATCAGCGTACCGCTCGTCCGCGTACATCTGATCAAGTTTCTCCGCGTCCTCATCAGTAAAACGGTTCCTTCTGATCGGAGCAGACATTTTATTTAAAACTGACAGCTGTTCCTCCTGCCTGTACATCATGACTTCCTTTTCTTTCTTCTCATCCATAAATCTTTGTCCTCCTTTGCGTCTGATTTCGATTATTTTCCATACCTAATTATACATAAACTTCCGTCAAAGGGAACAGACCTGAAGTTTACCAAGTGAAAAAAAACCAACAGCCCAAAGCCATTGGTTCAAAAACTGTCTCTTCATGCTCTCCGTTTCATCCGCGTTTCCCCTGCTCCCCGGCCGGCAGCGATACGCGAAACGTCGTCAGTTCCTCCGCGCTCTCCGCCGTTATGGTTCCGCCATGCAGGACGACAATCTCCTTCGCGATGGCAAGCCCGAGCCCCGCGCCGCCGGTGTTGCTCGTCCTGGCCTCATCCAGGCGGAAAAATTTTTCAAATACGGAGTCCAGCTTCCTGGCCGGAATCGTCTTCCCCCTATTGCGAAAACAGATCCTCACTTCCTTCTCCGCGCTTTCTGTCCAGACGTCGATCACGGTCCCGCTGTAGCTGTACGCGATCGCGTTCTTCAAGATATTATTGAACACCCGCGCCAGCCTGACAGAATCGCCGCGGATCTCTATGCCCTCCCTGGTCTGCAGATTCACGGTATTTCCATGCGCGCTCAAGAGCGGATAAAACTCGTCCGTCATCTGTACCAGCATGTAGGACAGGTCGATGGTTTCCTCCTCCAGTTCGATCTGCTGAAGATTATATCTTGTGATCTCAAAGAACTCGTTGATCAGCTTTTCCAGGCGCTGCGCCTTATCCAGCGCAATATTCACATACTTCGCCTGCTGTTTTGCCGGCATATCCGGAATCTCGGCCAGCAGACCCAGATAACCGAGCACCGAAGTGAGCGGTGTTTTCAAATCATGTGCCAGATACGTGATCAGGTCGTTCTTCCGCGCCGCCTCTTCTTTCAGTATCTGCTCATGATGCCGCATCGTGGATCTGATCTCCGACATCTGCGCGGCAATCTCCGCGTGCTCCTTTTTAAACATCCCCTGTTCTTCTCCGTTCTGCCTCATGTAGCTCTGTATCTCGCGGCTTATTTCCGTGACGGTTCTTCTGCACTCCGCCTTCGCGTGAAAATAAGAGACCGCAAACGCGGTGACCGCCAGAAGCACGGCCGCCGCGCACAGGACCACAACGGACAGATTCTTGATGCGGGGCCAGAAAATTTCCCGCATAAGCACTTCTTTTCCTTCATAAAAACCATAGTGCTCATACATGCAGTTCGCCGTGAACCAGTCGACAAAAGTCCCGTTCAGCACATGATCCACAAAATAATAAACCGCATCGCATGTCAGAATACCGCAGACGCACACCAGAATCAGTTTTTTTACTGCCCCGCCTTCAGATCTCAATTTTATATCCGCACCCCCAGACTGTCTTGATGTATTTCGGCTCCTCAAAAGAATCCCCCATCTTCTCCCTTATATGCCGGATATGGACGGTGATCGTATTGCTGCTTTTGCTGAAATATTCGTTCCCCCATATCTGATGGAACAGTTCCTCGGAGCTGACCACCTTCCCTTTCTGCGCGCACAGGATGCGCAGAATGGAAAATTCTGTTGGCGTAAGGGACAGAGGCTTTTCGTTCAGGAAGCACTCATGCGTCTCGATGTTCATGACAAGTCCGGCATGCTCCAGAATTTCCTCCTGCTTTTCCTCCTCCGCCCTGTTGTATCTTTTATATCTGCGCAGCTGCGCCTTCACCCGTGCCACCAGCTCCAGCGGCAGAAACGGCTTCGTAATGTAATCGTCCGCGCCCAGCGTCAGCCCGGTGATCTTGTCCGTCTCCTCCCCTTTTGCCGTGAGCATAATAACCGGATACCGGTATTTTTCCCGGATTTTCTTGCAGATCTGCAGTCCGTTCGTGCCGGGAAGCATGATATCCAGGATCGCCAGATCAAGCGTTTCATTCTGAATACAGTCCAGGGCGTCCTGGGCCGTATAAAATTTAAAGACCGTAAAATTCTCATTCTCAAGGTAAAGCGCGACCAGATCCGCGATTTCCTTCTCGTCATCCACAATCAATATCTTATCTGACATGCCGCCACTCCATTTTTGCAGGTAATTTATCACCGTCCACAGACCGCCGGTGAGTGAACAATGATATCTATTTTACCAGATCTGCCGGGGCCGTTTCTAGATATTTGAATGAGAATTTATTAAGATTTCATTAGCAGGCAGGCGGCAGCCCGCTTCCGTCAGACGGTTGTCCTGTGCAGCCTGCTCCCCAGTCTGCTCAGGATTTCGTTGGAAATTGTTCCGGCCATGCGCGCAAACTCGTCCGCCGTGATCTGCTCATCTCCGCATCTTCCGATCAGCACCGCCTCGTCCCCCGGCGATACCCGCGGAATGTCCGTGACGTCGACGGTAAGCTGGTCCATACAGACGCGTCCTATCACAGGTGCCTCGTACCCGTTTACAAGCACTTTTCCTTTGTTTGACAGTTCCCGCGGGATTCCGTCCGCATATCCGATCGAGACGGCCGCCGTTCTCATTTCCCTTTCTGCCGTATAAGCCTGTCCGTACCCGGTTGTCTCCCCTGCATGCAGCGCTTTAACGCACGCGATCCGCGCCTTCAGCGACAGAACCGGCTTCAGATTTATATCGGATACCGTCCTGTCCCCCGGTGAACTCAGCACACCGTAGAGCGCGATTCCGGGCCGGGCATAATCGCAGCGCAGCTCCGGATAATTCAGTATCCCGTAACTCCCCTGCAGGTGCGTCTTAAAACCGGTGATTCCTCTTTCCCTCAGATACCGGATCACCGAATTGAAAGCGCCGATCTGCCTGTAGGTGTATGCCCTCTCCCCGCCGGAAACTCCGTCCGATACACACAGATGGGAAAATATCCCCGTAATCTTCAGACGCTCAAACTCCCATATCCTGCAGACTTTCTCCAGGTTCTCGCTCCGCTCCCCCAGCCGGTGCATTCCCGTGTCAACGCCGACATGAACCGTCAGAGGAATCCCGTAATCCTGCAGCTGTTTTGCATAAGAAAAGTCGACTGCCGTCTGCGTCAGATCATAACGCGGCAGCTCCCGGAATTCCTCCGGAGCGGTATATCCCAGAACCAGGATCTGACCTGTAATTCCCGCCTCCCTCAGTTCGGCCCCTTCCCCCGCGGAAGCCACGCAGAAATCCCGGATCCCCATATCCTGCAGGGCCCTTCCGATCAGCGCCGCCCCGTGCCCGTATGCATTCGCTTTTACCGCCGGCATGATCGAACAGCTTTCCGGAAGCAGCTTCTTCAGCTGTTCCAGATTCGACGCCAGGTTTTTCATATCAAGCTCAATCCAGGCCCGTCCTTTCTGATCCATATTATCGCCTCCTCTCCTGTGAAAGCCCCGTCTCCATGCATAACCGCAGGCTTTTATTCATGGTGCTGCCCGGCATGAAAGTTTAAAAAAACCGCACCGCAAACAGAAACGCCAGCGACAGCGCGCAGACAGCCAGATACTGCACAAAGGTATTTTCTGTCAGCATCTCCGCAAGTCCCGTGATTTTCGCAAATCCGCGCAGCAAAACGATCACTGCCGGATGCAGGATGTAAAGCAGCAGGGAGCTGCTCCTGATCCATCCGGGCGCTTTCCCGGGCACCGCAAGCAGCAGCTGAAACAGAAAATACATCACGGGGATCAGCAGCAGATACATACTGTTATGTCTCTGCAGCCCCAGGCTGTAAGTGAGATATCCCTCCGCAAGCATCCCCGCCAAAGATACGGCAAGACCCGCCGCGCATGTCCCCGCCGGGCGCCGGGAATCCGGAAACGCGGCCATTACCCCAAGCAGAAGAAAAACCGGGGCAAAAAAGATTCCGTTCCGCGTACAGCTGCTGACAGAAAAAATCCCGCCGTAGATCAGACGAAGCAGAGGAACCTGTTCCGTCAGCCCATAGTAACTGTCCCCCAGTATCCCGGCAATGTACGCGCCCACGGAGAAAATCACAGCCGCCCGCACAGATTTTTTCAAAAGAAACAGCAGTATCAGAACGCCGGTCATCGCGGCCGGAAAATACCATAAGTGATAAAAGGTTCCGTCAAACAGCGCCATCCTGATAAAATCCGGGATGCTGCGCGGCGCGTTTTCCGCGTACAATGTCAGCGGCGCATAGAAAAGCGACGCCGCCAGATACAAAATCCCGTTTTTCACAAAGTACTTATGTACCGCCTGCTTCTTTTCAAATCCGCTCTTTACACAGGGCGCCAGTACAAAATATCCGGTAGTCATAAGGAAAAACGGCACCGCAATCCTTCCCGCACAGTAAGTGATCAGATAATCCGCGTCTTCGTTCCAGACGGAGAACGGGCCGATATGAATCCCGATCACCAGGAAGGCCGCCGCCATCCGGAAATAATCAATTCCCGCATAATTTCTTCTCATAATCATTCACCGCTTTCCGAACGCTTCTCATGACGCAAGCAGAGCATTCACAATTTCTTCAAAGGTAAAACCCGCGGCTTTCAGCATATTGGGATACCGGCTGTGCGAAGTGAAACCGGGAATCGTATTCACCTCATTAAAATAAATTTCGCCTTCGGGAGTCAGAAACATATCCACCCGTGCGAAATGGCTGCAGCCCAGCGCCCTGTAAATGGTAAGCGCCGCGGCCTTGATTTCCTCTGCCTTTTCGGGCGCAATACGCGCAGGCACATGGATCTTTGAAGTTTTCAGAGTATATTTTTCCGTATAATCAAAAAATCCTTCCGACAGTTCGATTTCGTCCACCTTCCCTGTGACCGGCTCCCTGGTTCCAAGCACTGCGCAGCCAACTTCAAATCCTCTGATCATCTCCTCCAGGATCACTCTGGAATCATACAGAAACGCGTTTTCGACCGCGGGAAGCAGCTCCGTTTCCCGCAGCACTTTCGTGATCCCGAACGAAGAACCGGAACGAACCGGCTTCACAAACAGCGGATATCCAAGCCCGGCCGCCTCCCGCTTCAGCCTGTCCGCGGAATCCTCCCTTTGAACGCCGACGGATTTCGGCGTCCTGATTCCGCTCATCGCCGCAATACGGTGCGCCAGTTCCTTGTCCATGCACACGGCGGAGGATAAAAGTCCGCATCCGATCACCGGCACGCCCATCAGTTCCAGCGCTCCCTGAAGCGTGCCGTCCTCCCCGTTTTTTCCATGCAGGACCGGAAGCGCGGCATCCAGAGATATCGTCCGTACTGTTCCCCGATCCAGATAACACAGCCCGTGCACGTCTTTATCAAACGACGCGAATACCGGCACGCACTTTGCTTTCCGCTCCCAGCTGCCATTCTCAATGTTTTCCGCATCCCCGCGGTACCAGAACCATGTCCCGGAACGGCGGTTCACTCCGATCAGGATCGGATTATACCTGTCCCTGTCTATGCTCCGGATCACCGCTCCGGCCGACTGCAGGGAAACCCTGTACTCCGCGGAACATCCGCCAAAGAATACCGCGACTGTCTTTCTTTCATTTGTTCTTTCATTTGTTCTTCCATTCATTCTGTCCGGCCTCCTGCCAGTTTTCTGTCCTGTTGTCCGCATCTCCTGTGCCGGAGACGCCTGTTCCCGAATCCGTCCGACTTGTTTATTTTGTGGCCTCCCCGATCTGATTGTACACATTCTGTGCATCCAGAATATGGAACTGTTCTGTCTCGTGCGTTCCTTCCGCCTTGGCGGTCACCAGGATATACTCTCTCCCCCTTATTTCCGCCAGGCTTGCCAGACACTGGCCCGCCTCCTCGGTATATCCGGTCTTCCCGCCGAGAATCCTCCCGCCGGCGACTTCCGCGCTGTCCATATACGGAAACATCGTACTGAAAAAAGTGAATCCGTCCGGATGCTTTTCCGACGGCGCGACACTATAGCGGCTGCCTGTGAACGCTTCCCGAAAATCCGGGTTCTGCAGGGCATACCGCAAAAGAACCGAAATATCCTCCGCCGTGGAATAATGATCCGGATCGTGCAGTCCCGTCGCGTTGCAGAAATGCGTATCCGCAAGTCCCAGTTCCTCCGCTTTCCGGTTCATCATCTCCACAAACGCGGACTCCGATCCGGCGATCCGATACGCGAAGGTCAGGCAGCACTCCGCGCCGGACGGCAGAAGGATCCCGTACAGCAAATCGCGCAGCCGCGCGCGCTCCCCCGGCAGAAACCCTGCCACAGACGCGTCCTCCGCATACAGCTGCGGGAAAATCGTTTCGGGGACCGTGACCGTCTCCTCCATATCCGCCGTGTTTTCCACCGCCAGAACCGCCGTCATGATCTTTGTCAGCGACGCCGGATAAATTCTGGTCTGCGCGTCATGCTCCGCAAGGGAAATCCCGGAAACGCAGTCAGTCAGAATCGCATAACGGCTGTACAGATGCGTTAGATCCACCTTAATATCCGGAATTTCCCAGTCAGAACGCTCTGCCGCATCCGCTCCGGCAGACTGCTGACGGTCTGACAGGAAATCATCCCCGTTTTTTTCATCCGCATCCTCCGCGGCGTTCCTGACCGGCGGCACCTGACTGTCCTCCGGCCCAGACAGGACGGCCGGAGGCTGACTCAGAAAAAGATTCAAAAGCAGTCCTCCCGCCAGAATGAAAAGTACGGCCGCCATTATCAGAAAAGAAATGCTTTCCATACGCTGCCGTCTTCTTCTCCTGTATCTCATTTCCCTTTCATAATCCCTGTTCCTGGTCATGAAATTCACCTTCCTTTTCCTGAAAGTATCAAAACAGCTCCTGTTCAGCAGTTATTTTACGAAACAGGAGCCGTCTGTACTTTAATATTCTGTTGTTTAAATCCTAAAGAAAGGTTAATGAAACATAAAGATTATGCTAAGATCGTTTTACATCATTGTATCGTCTCTGAGCACCTCGGCCAGATTGATTCCGCGTACTTTCCGCCAGGCCAGGTAATACGCCAGTGCCACGAAAGCCAGAATTGCCAGCATAAACAGGAGGATGGGAATATACGGCGCTTCGGACAAAAAAACGCCGGCTCCCATATAACTTGACCGCAGCAGGAATCCCACCGCAGCAAGAACGAGAGGCAGGCTGATCAAAATCGGACGGACGGCAGTCACAAGCGCTTCTATGCCGAACATTTTCCCCAGTTCCTTCGGCGTCAGCCCCACCGACATGTATCTTGCAAACTCTCGTTTCCTTTGGCGTACAAAACCCAAAGTATTGGAGAACACATTGCCGATGCCGATGACCGCAAGCAAAGCACAGAAAGCCCCGAAGATGGTCATCATCCCCTGTATCTGCCTGTTATTCGTCTCATATTCCTGAATACGGTTTTCCTGTTCTATGGTATATTTCCCGCTGAGAAGCTGCACGGTCTCATCCTGCAGCGTATTTAATTCTTCCAGTGTCACGCCTTCTCTGCCGCGGACGCAGATGTAACTGTCCTCCTCCGCTCCCCCGATCTGCCCCTTGATTTCCTTCCATAAGGACGCCGGGATAAAGTGTACCAGCTCATAATAATCAAGCGATGCATATTCCTCTCTCAGCGCAGGAACCTCCTGCGTATAGGACAGGACAGGAACCTCCGCCGTCCCCTCCCTGTCGTCACCTGATGACACAGAAACGTACCCGGAAGGCGCACTCCCATTGCCGGACTGTCTCAGAACACTCGCCGTATTTTCACCTTTCAGATAAGGCAGGAAAACGGGATGCCGGAAATCCGGGTTTGTCACATCACGGATCTGATTTAAGATCACTGCCCCGTCAAGCCGCGGAGCAATACCGATCTGCTCACAATAAGCAGAAAAGCTTTGATCGTCCATGATGACAATCGGAGCGTTCACCAGCCATCCGCCATCCACCTGCGACACATAGTTCGCGGGAGCCCCGGCAAACCCACCGAAGGCCTTCATGCCCTCGCTCATTTCTTCCGCGGTGATCAGCCTTTTCGCCGAAGCCTTCTGATAAACAATGGCGCTTTCTACACCGTCAAGTCCCCGGACGGCCGCCGCTTCTTTAAAATCATCCGCCTCTGTATCCTTAACTGTGGTCATGATATCCCACACGTCCTGATAGCGTTCAAAGTAAGTCTCTCTTGTGCTGATCTGAGAAAGAGTGAAGAAGCACTGCATGGAAGCAAACGCAAGGAAGGAGAACAGGAGCGACAGGGATGCCGTCCGCAGCGTTTTTTTCTGCGCTTTTAATGCGCTGCCGGCCAGTTCTCCTTCTATCCCGAACAGCATCGAAAGCAGACGGGAGCTTTTCCTGCGCTTTAGCTGCAATTCTCCGGCGTTTCTGATCGCTTCAAGCGGCGTCAGCCTGCTTAAGCGCCGGGCCGGGAGCCATGCGGAAATCCATATGGTTATGACTGTTACAAGCAATGTCAGCGCCAGAACCATCGGGTGATAGCCAAAGGACGACTCATGCCGTCCGGGGATATCGCTGCCCAGCACTCTGTTGCTCAGATATACGAGTCCCGCGCTGCCGGCGATGCCAAGAAGATTCCCGGCGAGCACCGGCCCCGCGCAGAGAATGGCCGCCTCCTGCAAAAGACACGCCCGGATCTGTCTCGGCGCAGCTCCGATACTGGAAAAAATGCCGAACTGATGAACCCTCGCGTTCATGGATACCGCAAAAGCATTATGAATAATTATAATCAGCGAAAAGGATGCCGACAGCGTGATCAAAAGAAACAGCGGGAACAGCAGCCTCGGAGCCGTATCGCCGGAATCACGGATCAGATACATGGCAAGAAGCTCATAGTTGTAAACAATTCTCTCCTGCCCGATACCGAGCTGCTTTGCAATACGGGGCATATCTGAAAAAACCGCTTTCTTGTCGCTAAAACTGATATCTGTCGTCGGTTCTTTCCCCTTATATCCTTTCCCGTTTGCCACAACGTCTTCCACATTGGCAAAATTCCGTATCGTCTCCATATCCTCCGAAGAAAGCTCACCGATGATGCGGCTGTGCCAGCCGCCTTCCTCCAGTTCGATCCGCTCCACCTCATATTTCCACGCATTATAAAACAGACCGCACAGCAGGGACAGAAGAAGGGCGGAAATAAACGCCGCAATCATAACGGACAGACCGGAGGACCGGTTGTTTTTGATATAACCTGATAAATAATCTTTCCACATATCCGCCTACCTCCTCCGCTCGTCACTGATGATGCGCCCGTCCTCAAGCGTAATGACGCGTTCCGCCTCCATGGCAATCTTTTCATCATGGGTAATCAGCAGAATAGTCTGCTCCAGATTGCGGTTGGAAAGTTTCAGCATGTCAGCGACTTCCCTGGAGTTTTTCTGGTCGAGATTTCCGGTCGGCTCGTCCGCAAGAAGCAGGGCGGGCCGGTAAATCAGAGCGCGCGCGATCGCCACTCTCTGCTGCTGGCCGCCCGACAGCTGGTTCGGCAGAGCGCCGAGCTTGTCAGCAATCCCAAGAGAGCCTGTAATTTTATCAAAGTACTCTTTATCCGGCTTTTTCCTGTCAAGCGCGAGCGGCATTAAAATATTTTTCTCTGCCGTGAGCGTCGGAATCAGGTTATAAAACTGATAGACCAGTCCCACCTTCCTGCGCCGGAAGACCGCCGCCTGTGCCGGACTCAGCCTGGAAAGATCCGTCCCGTCTACGATGACCTTCCCGGCATCCGGTTTATCCACACTGCCCAGAATATGCAGCAGCGTAGACTTTCCTGACCCGGAAGCTCCGAGGACTGCCACAAATTCTCCCCGGTTCACGGACAGGTCGATTCCGTCGAGCGCCGTTACCTGACTGCCGCCAAAGCCGTATACTTTTCTGACTCCCTCACATCTTAAGATTTCCATTCCTGTTTTCTCCTTTCATCTGTCTGCTGTTCAAAACATTCCGGCACACCCCTGTGATGTTTCCCTCGCCTGTCTGTTTCTGAGAGGCACACTCCTGTGATGCTTCCTTCGCCTTCCTGTTTTTGAAAGCATCCTTATCCTGGCGTGCATGGAACGAATCCCTGCTGCCTTTCCAGTTAAGATGCCGGGGGCAAAAAGGATTCTGCCACTGACATCCAGTTAACAGTATAACAGATGAAAGTTACAGCTCAGTGACTGTAGAAACGGATTTCAAAACAGGCGCCGCCTTCCGGCCTGTTTTTTGCCCGTATCGTCCCATTCTGGCGCTCTATAATCTCCTTTGCCAGAGCCAGCCCGATTCCGATCCCTCCTTCTCGGGCATTTTTTCCACGATAAAACCGCTCAAAGAGGTGCGGCAGATCTTCTTTCGCAAATCCGTCCCCTTCGTCCCAGATCAGGATTTCCGTATACAGCGGATTCCGGGCGCAGGAACAGTGAACGGTTCCCCCTTTATTATGTTCCATACAATTTTTCATCAGATTCATAATCGCTTCCATTGTCCAGTCCATATCCGCCGAAACCGGCATCTCTCCCTGCTCCGGTATTTCAATGGAAGCGCCCGAGCCGGCGAAAAGCTCCTGCAGATTATCCGCCGCAAGAACAAGGAGCGTAAAGACATCGGTTTCCTCTCTTTTCAAAAACAGCGCTCCCGCGTCAAGCCGGGATAGGAGCAGCAGAGATTCCTCCAGATACGTTAACCGGGAAAGCTGCTTCTCCACCTGTTCCAGAGCACTGCGGTCAAACCCCTGTTTCAGCCTCTGGAAAGCCAGGGAAGCGGCAGTAATCGGCGTCTTGATCTGGTGCGCAATATTGGATAAATTTTCCGCAAAATCATTTTTTGCCTGCACCGCCTGCTCTTTTGTCTGATAGAGGAATGTCACGGTTTTATAGATTTCATCTTCCAGTCTGGAAAAATCATCCTCCCCGCAGGATGACAGAATCAGCGCCTTTCCGCTGTTTGCCTGCTCCAGATACTCAGCCAGGTTCCGGATTCTCCGGCTCTCCGTCCTGTTCCGGTAAAGAAATGTGAAAAAGAAAAGCGAAAGTCCTGCCAGCAGTCCGGCCGCCGCGAACGAAGCGGTCTGTCTGTATTGAAGATCAGAAAAATCAGACACTCGATATCCCAGCGCGGACAATATATCCTCCTCCGGCAGCCCATCGGATTCCCCTCCTGTATAGTCCTTCAGCGCGGCAGATATGATTTTCTGCGTTTCCGGTTCCTGCCCGATCACCTCGCAGCAGAATGTGTTCAGCAGATCAAAGGAAAGCCTGCTGCAATGGTAAGACACCAGCCATGCGGCAATGGCGGCGGCAATCAGGCTGACCGCTGATACAAATCCTGAGATGACAAGTATATTTTTACGGCTGTTCATATCGTATCCTCCATACGGTATCCCACACTTCTGATGGTTTTCAGGCAGGCCGGCTGCGAAAGCTTATCGCGAAGCCGCTTCATCGTGACGGTCAGCGTGTTGTTATTCACATAACTGCCCTTCACATCCCATACCTGTTCCAGGATCTTTTCTCTGGTAACCGTCCTTCCCTTGTTCCGCATAAGATACAGCAGCAGCTGATACTCGGCCGCACTTAAAGATATCTCCTCAGAATGACAGAACACGGCGTGACGGTTCCGGTCGATCATGATTCCGTCACAAGAGAGGTACTGCTCCGCCACATTGCCGGTTCTGCGAAGTACCGCAAGGATCCGCGAGTACAGTACTTCCAGTTCAAACGGTTTGACTACATAGTCGTCGGCTCCGCTTCTGAAGCCCGAAACAATATCCGAGCTGTCGCCGCGGACAGTCAGAAAGATAACCGGCAGCTCCTTCCAGTTACTTCGGATCCACCGGCATAAGCCGTCTCCGCGGCCGTCCGGCATATTCCAGTCCAGTAAAACACAGGCCGGAACACGCTCTTTTATTCTCTGCCTTGCCTCCGCAAGAGCTGCGCAGATTGTCACTTTGAAATTTTTTGACTCCAGATATTCTTTTACGGCAAGTGCGATATTCTGGTCATCCTCAATATAATATAAATCCGCCACGGCTGATTTCCTCCCTGTCTTTAGTGCACCTTATGCGGAAAACAAGCGCCTGCTTTATATATTAGCAGACAAAAGTGACGGTTCGGTGACTGGTTTCGCCTGCAATATACCGTCCGGTATCGTGCAGCCCTACTCAAATCTCTATTGCATTCATCACTTTGGAAATACTGTCATGAAAGACCAGATCAGCCTTTCCCTCCATCTTTGTCCTGCCCTTATTGATAATCACCAGATATTTTCCATGATACATATGCCCCAGCTGCGCGGCTGAGCCAACTTCCAGAGATGTGCCGCCGATCACCAGCAGATCGGCATACCGTATCAGCGCGACCGCTTCCTCATATGCCCTCTGCGGCAGCAGCTCGCCGTATAAGGTGACGTCCGGGCGGACCATTTTCCCACACTTCGGACAATGCGGTATCTCCTCCGTGTTCTCAAATATAAAATTCTCTCCGTACTCCGTGTGACAGCTCACGCAATAGC
>CANRGB010000062.1 GCA_947630005.1 uncultured Lachnospiraceae bacterium | reverse complement strand
CTGTGCAGCTCTCCTGCCAGCATCTCAAATATCGTAGATTTACCGCACCTCCTGACACCGGCCAGAATTTTTACCAGCGGCTGGTCAATAAATGGCGTAATTGCCCTGATATAATCCGGACGCATGATCATGAATATCCCTCCCTGACTTATATTCATGGTGTTGCCCGCAGAGCGGGCATGAAAGTTTAATTTCAGTACTCTTCCGCCTGAAGATACAAGAGTTATCCTTTATCCGGTATTATATCCAAACAGTCCCAGTGGTACAACTATTTTTTGTTAAACGTGAAAAACTTTCCTGTTTTCAAAAGTTTTTCGTGTGTTTAGCCATCTTCAAATCATTGTTTCTGATATTTTTCAATTCGGCACTCATGCACTTTCGTCTTTTTATTGTAGTTAATTCCAACCAGAAGCAGATTCCCATGATACTCTGACAATGCTTCCATATACCTTTTTCCCCGGATCTGGCTGAGGGCGCTTTCTGCTTTTTTGCCATATTTCAGTTCTACCACCAAAGCCGGTTTATCTGAATGCTTTCTCGGAATATATACGATATCGGCAAATCCTTCCCCGGAAGGAAATTCCCGAACCATCGTATATTCATTCTGCGCGCTGTAATATGCAAGGGCAATCACACAGCTAAGAGAATTCTCATCATTATAAGTGAGAAACGTCGACATATCATTCTGAAACTTCTCTGTGTTTACAGGAACTTCCTCTCCGGCGATCATCCGGACAATGGAATCTTTCAGCCCGTCATAATTCATTTCAATATAAATTTTCAGAGCCTCGTATGTCTCGGTTCTGGTCCAGTAACTGGAGCACCGTCCGGCCAGATTCGCCTCCACAACAGATTTCGGATTGTATACATGCCCGACTGGCGGAAGAACATATCCATCATACCACGCTTTTTTTTGACCTGCAGGTTTTTTATCAGTAAAAAATGCCTCTTTTATATTACTTTTACAGCGGTGCCGCAAAGATATTTTCAGCTTCTATCAGTCTCCAGCTTCACCCGAAAAGAGATCGTCCTCGGCGTCGGCATTTCATCAAACCGTATCACGTACGCGCCTTTCCCGGTATCGATCCCCTCAATAGTACCTTCCCCGAAATACGGATGCCGGACGCGCGTCCCCTCCGGAAGCAGCAGCTCTTCCAGATTTTCCGGGAGATACTTCTCATTCCACGCGATATATTCTCTCGCTTCCTTGATCAGCCCGTCAGCGGGCTTTCCGTCATATTCCAGCAGTCTGCTGTCAATATCCAGCACAAAACGGGAGGGATAGCGCGGAGAACCGTCCAGATTCCGCCCCTCCGCTCCGGACAGATACAGCCGCTTCTGCGCGCGCGTCATGGCGACAAAGGCCAGCCTCCGCTCCTCCTCCATGCCCATGAGATCCTTTATCTTCCGGGACGGGAAAACGCCCTCGTTCATCTCACAGAGGAACACGCAGGGAAATTCCAGCCCTTTCGCCGCGTGGACAGTCATCAGTTTTATCCGGTCGGAGGTATCTTCAGCATCACTGTTTGTAAAGAGCGCGACATGGGCCAGATAATCCGCGGGCCCGGCCTCCTCCCCGCAGGTCGTCTCGTATTCATAGACGGACTGCTTCAGCTCGGCCAGATTGTCCAGCCGCTCCTGACTGCCCTCCGTACGGAGCATCTCCTCATAGCCGCTCTCATCCAGAAGGGCGCCGAGCAGATCCGAGACCGTGCGCTTCTCAAAATCCGGCGAAAAGCTTTCAACCAGCTGCACAAAACGGACGGCTTTTGTCCCCTTGAAAATATCGTCGTCCAGCGTCCTCTTCAGTGCCGCATAAAGCGTGCAGCTATTTTCCGCGGCATATTTTTCGAGAAATTCCATGCGCCGCCGGCCGATATTCCGCCGCGGAATATTGACCACGCGCCGGAATGAGAGATCGTCCTGCGATATGACCATGCGCAGATAACACAGCGCGTCCTTGATCTCAGCCCGCCCGAAAAACGGGACGCCGCTGTAAATATGGTACGGCAGCTTTTCCTTCAGCAGAACCTCCTCGATCGGGCGCGTCACATAGTGGGCACGGTAAAGAACCGCCATATCGCCGTATGCCGTCCCGGACTGGCGCAGATCCCGTATCCGCGCCGCGATCCACTGCGCCTCCTCCTCCGCGCTCTTCGCAAAGTGAAACACAGCCGGCCCGCCATCAGGCAGTATGGGCAAAAGTTCCTTTTTGATCCGGTATCGGTTCTTATCGATCAGCGAATTCGCCGCGGTCAGAATCTGCGGCGTCGAACGATAATTCTTCAGCATCAGGATTGTCTTTACCGAAGGAAACTGCTTGTCAAAATCCAGCAGATACTTCACATTCGCGCCGCGCCAGGTGTAGATCGTCTGGTCGGGATCACCCACAATGAAAAGATTCCCATGATAGCCGCACAGCACCGTCATAAGCTCATACTGCAGGCTGTCGATATCCTGAAACTCATCGATCATGATGTATTCCAGGCGCTTCTGCCATTTCAGACGGATCTCCTCATTGCGTGAAAAAACATACAGCGTAAATTTGATCAGATCGTTATAGTCAAGCCCAAAGCACTTTTTCTGCTGATAAAGATAACCGTAAAAAATGATATCGTCTGTCCCCACAGCGCTCATATACTTTTCATACAGTACATCCAGAGACATTTCATCGACCATGTCCAGATAGTACTCCGGCTTTTTGAAAAGCTTCTGTATCTCGATCATATCGCGCGCTTTGGAATAAGGCATGTCCCGGAGCGTAAAACCGCGCTCCTCATAGATGATCCCGAGCATGGCGTCGATATCGCTGTTGTCAAGCACAAGAAAGCTTTTGGGGTACTGCAGGGCGTATCCGTCCTCCTGCAGCACGGACACACAGAACCCGTGAAACGTGTTGATATAGCCGGTATCCTGATCCCCGATCAGGTTGTGGATGCGCTGCCGCATCTCGTTTGCCGCCTTGTGGGTAAACGTGACGCACAGGATATTCTGCGGCAGGATTCCCAGCTCATTTACCAGGAAGGCAAAGCGATGCGTCAAGGCCCTCGTCTTCCCGGAGCCCGCCCCCGCGATCACGCGCACAAAACCCTCCGTGGAGGTAACCGCGTCCAGTTGTTCGGCGTTTAGTCTCTGTTCCATTTCGCATCCCCCTGTTCTGTCTTTATTATATTATACAGAACATGTGTTCTATTTTCAACAAAAAGACGCGCAATTTCTAATCAATGCCCTCATACATACTGAGCTCATGAATACGATCCACTCCCCAGGGACAGTCAGTCTGGTCAATCAGGTGTTTCAGGAGAGTTCTGCCGATGATGGTGGCAGCTGTATCCGGGAGTTCCGGAACAGACTCATAAGATACCTGATCCAGCCGGATTTCCGGTGTGGCGGAATCCAGTCCCATAGCCGCGCGGAGCATACCGATGACGGCAGCTTTACTGCCGGCAGCCCAGGCAGCGGCACGATCCGCGGTATATTCCGCGGCATGCATCCAGTCTAAAAACGGAGCCACAAGCGCATCGGCTGCCGTTCTGGGCAGCGGAAGGGTATCCAGCGCTCTGAACATTCCCAGATATTTCAGATTGTCGAACTTAATATAAGAAAGTTCATGGCCAAGCAGAGCCAGGAGTTCATCATCTGAAAGAATCTCCACACTTGCGCTGGTAAGAACCAGGACACACTGTTTATTATAACCCAGTACTTCTGCTTTGATGTCATAATTAAAGTCCAGGAACAAAGGACAGGACTGGCTCATTTCCATTCGTTCCGCCGCGGTACGGTAGAGGGAAAAAAGCCTGGGATGCGTGCGGTCTGTGACCGGAAATTTTCTGGAAAGAGAGTGAGCGACGGCGGGCGCTCCTTCCAGCCATTTGGAAAAAGCTTTCGCGGATGCGGAAAATAACGGATTCTTCTGCAAAGATGTCATGGCCTCCAGTTCTTTTGGGTGACGAATATCTCCTCTCATTCTCTGCTCCCTCCTTTCGAGTTTACAAATTTTTCCAGTTCCCGATACCGGACAGGGAGCCATGCGTCATCTCTTAGAAACATGTTCACTGTCTGGGACACATTGGAAAGCACGCTGCCATTCATGAATTCTTCCTTCTGTTTCAGATATTTGTCCTCACTCTTTCCCAGATGAAAAAGAGCTTTATGGGTATTGCTCATCCGCTGGAGGAAGATCTGTTCTACCGCAAGCGGAAAATTTTGTGTAGCCAGGTAAAAAGCGCAATCCAGACTGCAGGTGCGCCACTGCGCCCATTTATTCAGACCTGCTGAAGTCAGGGGTTTTAAGATTTCCTGTACCTTCGGTATAATGTTCAGAGGAATCAGTTCTTCTACACGATCCTTGATCCACAGAAGGTAATTCATAAAATGATGTCCCGCCGCTATTGCCGCAGTCTGAGAAGCCAGTACTCCCCACAGCATCTGATCGTCGTCAATTCGTGACAGAAGGTCTGTAGAAAGCAGAATAAAGGGCTCTGACGATCCGTTTACCGACGCTCCGGAGAGATAATCCCGCGTAAGATAAAGACGCGGCGGATTTTCCAGTCCGAACATACGGGCGGCCCGTTCCAGCATATCCGTAATTTTCGGCGCCATTTCTTTCGTGACATTTATGTAGGAAGACTGATAATAGTATTTATAAATGGCTTCAATATGATTATCAGCCAGAAACTGCCGCAGAGATTCCAGAGTAGAACTTTCGTTGACCTTTTCCATCAGAAGACGGTCCGTTTCATGCTGAAAATCCGCGGGAACATATACATGGTCGGTCATAATTGTCTCCATTCCTTTCCAAAACACAAACTATGAAAAATCAGCAGATTCTTTCCCCGGTCCGCTTTTTTATTCATACGGAGCGCATGATATTGCCGGGAATTTGGGCGGGATCAGACTGCCGCGCCGCGGGGGCGTCCCTGAGTTCGAAGGATTCGCCTGTACCCCCTGGGATCCATATACCATTCATAAAGCTCAGAGAGCATTTTGTTGGCCGGACCTTCATAATAGGTAAGGTTTTGGACACCTTTGATAAAATGTACAAACAGGTGCTGGTTTTCCGCCTCCGTAATCTTTACAGACGACAGATAATCTTTTATATAAACTTCCGCTTCTTCATCCGTCCGCAATAATTTCCGCGATTCGCAAAGAGGCAGACCCAGTTCGTGGAAATGGCAGCGCGCGGCTGCGGCCAAAGACTGGCAGGCCAGAAGACCTCCCCGGTCAGAGGTGAGATCGGCCGCCCGCAGATAGCTCAGCAGAGGCAGACGGAGAGGAAGCGGAATCTGTCCGCTCACAAAATTAAGCAGATTGGCCAGATCCGTATGGCCCGCTTTATACATAGTGACCGCGTTTCCAAACAAATAATAAAGCTCTTCCTCATTAAATTCATCTGCTGTATAATCGGAGATCACCAGATATTTTTCTTTATTTCCGCAGGGAATCACTGCCTGCTCCATCAGATGACAGGTAAATATTCTCGGCTGTTCAGGAAAATTAAGAATACGGCAGACGTCCTGCAATATTTCAAAAAGCCTGGGAGCGGTGTCTTTGGACAGCTCGATGTAGCTTCCGAGAATGACCGCGGAAAAAAACTGTGCACTCATATTATTGGCTTTTTCAAGCAGAGACTGAATCGTTTTATTCTGGAGAACCTGATAGAGCGGCGCATCCTCGTCCGGATGCTTAATGGTTTTCATCTGAAGTCCGGGAAATGTATAAAATTCATCTTTCATCAATAAATACCCCTCACTTTATGGAAATCCTGTACAGGAATACCCGAATGCCGGGGACGGTTCTTCCGCTCCCGGCATTCAGGATTCGTTTACGTTTTTCGGGAGACGGTACTCAGTCGCGCATCTTTACCAGCTTTCCGCACTCAGTATACCAGCCGCAGACTCCGCTTGCCGCATGCATTGTTCCGGAACTCAGAATAGCAGGGCCGTCCGGGATATTGCGAAGCTTCAGGTTTTCCACCTTCATTTTTTCATGCTCTTTTCTGTTAATCATAACATTAACCTCCTTTCAGATTATTTTTTATGATTCAGGGACCGAAGAATATTTCGGCTCCTGTATATCAATCTGTTTTATCTGCCATCATCTGCTGATAGCCGGCTTTTGCAATCCGGCACGGATAATCAGGGCGAACCGGCCGGCGGTCCGGGGCAAGTCCGGCAGCTCCCAGGCACATTCCGCAGCAGCCGGAATATTCACAATCGCCGCATTCCGAACAGACATCGCCGAATGTTATATTTTTAATCCAGTCCAGGGAGACATTTTCCCAGATTTCCCTGATGGACTGTTCCCGGATACTGCCCAGTACGGTGGGAAGGGAGATACAGGCCGTGACGTCGCCGTAGGGATTCACCGCCAGAGAACACCGGCCGGCGCTGCATACCGGATCCTGAGGCTTCCGTTTTTTGTATGGGTGCGGAGGTTCCGGCTGATAGCGTCTCTGAATCTCCATAGCCTTTCGGTAGTCTTTGGTGTGTTTTAACCGATGTTTTTCCGCAGATTGTCCGGCATGGGTATCCGTGATCTCGTAACTGGCATTGATCGTGATATTCAGCCGTTTGCCAAGTCTGAACAGATTCTCCAGATCATCCAGATTTTCCTGCATGACCACTGTCTTAATATAGGTATCCATGCCGCTGCATCTGGTCATCATGGCGGCGCGCACCGTACGCTCAAAGGAACCAGGCACACCGGTAATCGCGTCATGTACAGCGGCTGTTCCGCCGTAAAGGCTGAAGGAGAGGCTGTTCAGATGAAGCTCTTTCAGTTCATCAAACTGCTCGTCGGTCATCAGGGACCCGTTGGTATAGATATCCACCAGCATCCCCAGGGACACCGCATACCGCACGATGGGCAGAAAATCTTTTTTGAGAAATACTTCTCCGCCGGTAAAAAGAACGGACATGCATCCCATAGCACGCAGATCATCCAGCAGTTTTTTGTAATCCTCCAACCCAAGCTCCCGTCGGAAACTTACGGCATCCGCATCGTCTATATAACAGTGGACGCACCGTTCATTGCAGCGGTAAGTCAGCTCAATGCAGAAGGAAAAAATCTGATGGGATCTGGAGCAGGCCTCTGTCACCGTATTTCGGATGGAACTGTCATCAGAAAAAGATACGGAAGGCTCTGTGATGATTCCTTCTTCCTCCAGCTGCCGCAGAAACTGTTCGCACTGCGCTCTGGTACCAATCCGACATAGTTCCAGCCTCTCCAGCATTTCTTCCTTTTCACAGGAGCCCAGCGCGGAAATGCACTCCAGAGCATCAAAAGCGCTTTCATTCAGAAGCATGTCCTTTTTTGTTCCTGTATGACGCAGATATACACAGCCGTCATATTTTCGATAATATACATCCTGTGATAATTCCATGAGCAATACTCCTTCAGTCCGTCAAAATGGGCGTCCTGTATTTTTCAGGATCAGTTTCATAGAGATCTTCCTCATCCTCCGCGTAATATTTTTTTCCTCCGGCCATCCGGCGCGCAGCAAAACGGTATATTTTTTTCAGAAAAGCGATTTGATAAGGAATCAGCCGGTCTTTTACGAAAACCAGAAGCTTTTTCAGTCCGGAAATCAGCACCTGCCCTGCTTTGACAATGGTTCCTGTCACAGCGTCACAGCTCTCCTTCCACCGTTCGGGACCTTCTTCGATGACCTTGACACTGCAGTAAATAAGAAATACGGAACTGAAAAATGCCAGCGCACTGATTGGGAATATCGGAACAGCACCTGCGGTATGCAGTGCGGTGATGATCAGCTGAACCGCCGCTGCCAGTCCGATAATACCCAGAAGGCCTGACAGCGCAGCTTCCGTCATGCCGTTTTCTTCTGTTTCTGCCGCAGCCTTGTACGTTTCATGGGCCGCGCAGATGATTATCGCGATTTCATGAAGGGTAGTGCCTTCGGGGATATCCGGAACAGCGCCCGATTTTACGTTGACATAGGCGAGCATGGAAAGCGCGGCAAGATAATCCCTCTGATTTCTGCCTGCGTCCAGAAGCAGCTCCGCGTCGCCATCCATGGTCAGCCGGGACAGAATTTCCGTTATATCCGGGATCAGGGGCGGGAGGAAAATATACTGTTTCAGCAGTTTCTTGACAGAAGAGAGAAGTTCCGCTTCCAGTTCCGGCGAGGCATCCTCCGCGGAAATCTTTTCCCGTTCAAAAGGAGCTTCCGGAAAAGCGTTCATTTCTCCCATCGCTTTTGCGTTATCCAGAGTCATCGCTGTCAGCATCTGCCAGATCCGCAGCAAAGCGGCGCATCGCCCGTAAAGATTCTGATCTTCGAGAATGGCGGACAGCTTTTCATCGATGAGACGATCCTGGTCCTCCCGGGCAGTATCCAGATCCTGATAGAACTCTGTTACGCTGTCCAGCGCTTCCTCTGCCATAAGGTCCGCCTGTTTTTCGCTTTTCCCGGGAAGATTATCCTGGTAAATTTTTTTCAGCAGTTCTCTGGTATCAGGATCTGATCTCATAGTTTGTTTTATATCCTGCAGCTGCGCGTCCAGACGTTCAAAATATTTCTGATCTATAATATCCATATCGTCACTCTCCTTTTCCCTGATGATCCAAACCGATGACTTCCTTCAGGAATCTGTCACCATTTTATCACCTTTTCCAAAGAAAGGGTCGCACGCTGCGGGAAGTTTTTCCAGACAGCCGTTTTCTCCGGCCGCAGCGGTTTACGGCTTCCTCAATCTGCCGGATTCCTCCTGTCAGTCGTCATCCTCCCCTTCTTCCAGGAGTTCCTGCCGCTGCTCTTCATCCAGTTCCAGGGAATTCCCGGGATGGGTCAGCGCGTATTTCGCTTCATCCGGGCTGCGCCGAAGCCATGAGATGGTGATGAACGCGTTCACCGGTTCCATGTTAAGGCGGTTTACAAGTTCCCTGACAGTCACTTCTTCTACCCGCTCATCGGGATAAATCCCTTCCTCGCGCCACCGGGTGAGCCATTGGAAGGTAATATCATCCATTTCCTGTATACTGTTCATCATCTGATCCACAGTGTTTCCGGAATAGCGAAGAGTGTTCTCCAGATAGTCGCGGATATCATTTAAGGCCTGTTCATCTTTCATTACGCTGCCTCCTCTCAATCTTCATGGGATTCCTTCAGGCTGCGGAAAGCGAAGGTTCTGGCATCGTCCTCCACAGGCTGAAATGTATAGGCATGCAAATCCTGCTGGGGAGTAATATAATTCAGGAAATTCTGCTTCCATTTCTCACGGGTTTCTTCGCTGATATCCCATTGTGCGGCAAATTCCTCGGATTTCACAGCGCTCCACTGCACCGCGTGCCTCAGTTCATGGACAATGGTATTTATAAGTTCACAGGTCTGGTCTTTATCTTCAGAAAACAGGGCGGCCACGTTAAGCTTTATCCGGTTTTCCCTGATAATAAATCCGCCGCAGTTGTCCACGTTGCTGTCTACGTACAGGCTGCAGTTTTCCAGATTGAGTCCGTATTCCCCGGTAAGGCGCTGAATCAGATTTTCCGCATAGGCGATGCGTTCACTGTAGCTTGCATCAGACACTGCTTCAAATATATCTCCTTCAAAAACTTCATCGATTATTTCTCTGGTTTTTTCACACATTTTTAAATCAGTTTCCGACATGGGAGCATCTGTCAGCGACTGAGGAGGCGTTATGTGTTCATTCCACAGATCCCTCAGCCATCGAAACATGGAAACGGTCAGGGAAACGGCTTTTTTGATCATTTTGGCGACACGGAGTGTCTGCATAATATCGGTGGCGACGGGAATAACAGTGTCCAGCATAGATTTCATTCTCCTTTCTTAAAATAATGACGATATAGCCAAAAGATATCATTTATCCCTTCTGATGTTACAGGAACAATGTTTCCTTGAACTGTCTCAGCGCCAGAATGTCCATCATCTGATCCATCATGGGAATGAGAATTTCTTCATTGGTATTTTCAAGCTGTTCTTTTAATCCGGCTTTGATTTGTTTTTTAAGGTTCTTGACCAGTTTGTCACTCTTCTGCTTCTGTAAATATTTCTGGCGTTTTTTCGCGGGCAAAAGACTGTCATCCTTAAAAGCCCATGGCAGAAGCTTTTTTAACAGAATGACTGTCACATTTTGGCGAAAATATGCGTCTATCAGATTCCGCGCGAGATTGCCGGATTTCTTAACGGCTTCTGTGACATCGACGGCAGGGAGTGTGACAGGAGGTTTATGATCTGAAGAGAATCTTTTTGCAAAGTCATCCAGCAGGCCCAGATTCAGCGCCATTTCCTGACCGTATATTCCGGATACCTTTTCAATGGCGATGGCCTGGACTTTTTCTGAACAGGCTCTGAGCCAGTCAGACATCCCCTTCTCAACCGCGCCGTCCAGTTTTCCCTGGACTTCTTCCCCTTTACATTTGTTATGGAAGTTTTTGTCCAGCTCATCTATGGTCTGATCTTTGTCGGAATTAGCCCACTCGTCCAGCGCTTCTTCAAAATAGACGGACAGTACCGAGGTATACGCATCCGCAATGCTGTCAGCCAGGGCGTCTTTTCCACATGCATATGTCATCTTCAATTTATTCAGAGCTTCTTTTTTCTTGGTTTCAATCTGAGCGTCCACCATTCCGGTCCAGGCAAGTCCAAGCGCAACGCTGAAGGAAGATCTGTCGCCGGAGATCAGGATTTTCATTTTACTGTCAGAAAAAACGCTTTGGCAAAGTTCTTCTATAAAATGCATTTTGGACGCGCCGCCGGTGAGCATTATGGCGCCGCAGGGAAGCTGACGGGAAGAGATTTCCTCTCTGGCCTGCTCCAGAAAACCTTTACAGTGATCGTACCAACTGCCTTTCACCTTTTGTCTGGCGGCTCCTTTGGAAACAAAAAAAGGAATGTCCGTCGTTATCGTCTTCATCAATTCTCTGTTAATATCCAGGTCAACCTTAAAGCTTTTCTGCTTTTTCGCCTCATTCAGAACCGGAGCGCCGAATTCATCCACAACGCCGGCTCTTCTCACATAGCAGGCGTCCTCCGGCAGTTTCCGGGAGTAATATTTTTCTTTATAATCTACCCGAAGGGCAAATTCAATCCCGGAAACGTTGGAAAACGAAGCGTGTACGCCTCTGGCCTGCGCTTCCCGATAGAGAGCTTTCTGCATTTCTTCAAGCATCAGTTCTTCGATGACGGACGCTCCCAGAGTCCAGCTGTACTCCATCAGGAGCCTGCCCATGGAGATATAGGTGCAGTCCGCTGTAGACGAACCAAAATCAAAAACCAGAACGCCGTCGGTGGCAGTGATTCCTTCCATTCCCTGATTGGTGAAAACACTGAACAGCGCAGCCCGTGATTCCGGAACAACAGACACGTTCTGAAAACCAGAGGCTTCTCTTAAAAGCATTTCGTACTTCTCTTTATTTTCCGCGCCTGTCCATTCCGCGGTACTGGGGCAGCCTACAATCAGCTGGATGTTTTCTTTGTCGGATTCCGTAAGTACGTCCCGGTTATATCTGAAAATCTGCATGAACAGCTGCTTTACAAACAAAGTTATACACTCTCTCCGTGTCAGGCCCATGACTTTTTCCTCAAAATGATCCGGGGACCTTTTAAAATAGGCGATGACCTTCTGGATATCCAGTCCTTCTCCCGCATTTCTTCCCAAAGCTGTGGTTCCGTCTTCTCTTATCCCGAGAACGCTGGGGATAACCTTGGTCTGGTTGTCGTCCAGATTAAGTATATTGATCTGTTTTGTATCTGCGGACATACACACAGCGGCAGTTTCCCCATGTCCGAGATCAAGACCAATAATTTTTGTGAAAGCCATAATTATGGTTCCTCCTGTCTGATGTTATCTGTTATCCGCCTATAAGACGGCTGCGTTCCAGTTGTTCCACCTCTCCGGCCAGCTGATCCATCCGGTCTGCCAGCAGGCAGTAGACTGCCTGATCATACTTCCAGGGCCATGTTTTTCTTAGACTCTGATCATCCATGCGCCGGATGAATTTTTTATCGGGACTGCCGGGCAGATAATCCTTTTGGGAAAACATGGCGTTCGCATTTGCGGGCTGAAAACCTTTTTTCAGCATCCGGATATAGCTGACGGCAATGCTGTCTATGTTCTCGGAACCGTCTCCGTACACACTGCCCTCCTGAAAAGCCCTGCGCAGATAAGTTTCCCAGTCGTCTTTTTTGATAGGATACGGATTATTTTCCGCGCTGTAGAGGATCAGTGCCTGATTCACCAGTTTACTGATATCCGACCCGATGAGAATCCGCGGGATATCATTTCCCGCCATCTCCTCATCAATGATCGCGGACAGGAAAGGGAGATCGCTGCATTCGGGGCTGAACAGCTGTTTCACCTCCTGGGCATTCTCCTGTGCGCTTTCCATGCCTGCCACAATAATCTCCGCGCATTCTTCGCAGGTAGGAAGAAAAGCAGCGAACAGGGCGTCAAATCTGCCGCTGCGAAAGAATTCCTTGGGAAGCCCCCCAATATCGTTAGCGGTAGCGTAGAGGAAACAGGGTTTTTTGTTTTCCTGCATCCAGTTAAGCATTGTAGCAAACATCCTCTTAAAACTGGCGTCATTGCTCTGACCGGCGCTCGCGCCGCTGAATCCTTTTTCCAGTTCATCGATCCAGAGGACACATGGGGCCATAGCTTCCGCCAGTTCCTGGGCCCTGCGCATGTTTCGCTCGGATTCCCCCTGATATTTATCCATGAGACTGCCCATATCCATCTGAAGCAGAGGCAGACCGAAGGCCGCCGCCACTGCTCTGGCCGCCCAGGACTTTCCACATCCGGGGATGCCGCAGACCAGGATCCCTTTGGGACTGGCAGCCCCGCTGGTTCTCCTGACATAGTCCGCCTTACGCAGAGCGCTGCTGCGTTTTCGTACCCATTCTTTCAGATTATGCAGTCCGCCGACACCCTGGAACGCATCGCTGTCATTCTGGAAATGGGACGGGGTATAGACAAGTTTCAGGATCTCGCTGCCCATAATACGCTGTTTTTTTTGTTCCTGTATAATTTCAAATACCCGTTCGCTGTCGTCCATCGCGGACTGTCCGGGGTTTATGGGCCGGGACAGTATACGGCGCATGGTCCGCTGAATTTCTTCCTGAGTAAAACCGGAAAATTCTGCAGTAATATCCGTCAGATATTCGTGACTTTCATTATCCGCGATATGTTCCCCAAACGCGGCCACGGACTGTTCCACCAGTTCGCGGATTTCCTCTCTGTCGGGAAGATCCACGGGAATCACTTCCGTATAGTTCATCAGAGCCGGTGAAAGACATACAGAAGAACCGTACAGCAGTATGACACTGTTCTGATAAATATCCCGCTTGCTGCAGAGCGGATCAAAATAATTTTTTATATAGTATTCCAGAGCTGCTTCATTCAGGTTCTTCTCCGTCACATGATAGGTGAGAATATGCGGACAGGTCCATTCAGCACATGGACAGATCCCTCTCGGCTCCTGGGGAAGAAGATCGTCCAGATTCTGATCTTTATAATTCACAGGAGGCCCCTGCATCTGCTTTTCCAAAGGGAGTTCACAAAACGGACGTCCCTGGAAATACTTTCCCACAGCAGTTCCCGAGATACGCACTACCATTTCATCCTTTTCCACAATAGCACGGATGATCTCAAAAGAATCCGTCTGGACCCACAAAACAGGGGTTCTGCAGCGAAATGCCTCTGCGCACTGTTCACTCAGTCTCTCGATAACGCCCAATTTCCGTTACCTCCTTTAATTTTTCAGAAGCTTCTGCGTATGCCTGTTTTAATTCAGCCAGAAGATCCGGATCATCGCTGTAGCTTCCCTGTTCATTTTTGACCGCAGCGAGTTTTTTCTCATCCAGAGATGAGGTACAGTCTATAATGCGCCCGGCCAGCCGCTCGTAGTGCTCAAGTTCCTGAGCCAGCATGCGGCTCTGCGTTTTCAGTTCTTCCGTAACATGGCTGATCTCCGCGCAGATGGCCGCGTTGAACTCATCTTTGTACACTGTCCGAAGTTCGACGGACTGTCTGCGCAGCAGGGACGATTCTTTCCGCGCTGCTTCCAGAGCGTCCCGGCTGGCAAGCTTATCCAGTGAAGCACGGCATTTTCGCGCTGCCTCCGTCAGGGTTACAAGTTTATACAATGCGGTATCCTGAAAATAGCGAAATAAAAGTTCGTCCGGAGACGGTTCGGGAAACGGTTCGGCTCTTCCGGCAGATTCAAGCCGTTCCCGCATTTTCGCGGCTTCATCCAGAACAGGAACAATACACTGTGAATATCCCTGAATCATAATATATTTTATATTTTCTTCATCTTCCAGCTCATTTTCCACATAATCGGAGAGAAGACGGATACGGTATTCAATTTTTCCTTCAGAACAGTAGCTTTCCTGAATGATCCTGGCCCGCTGGTAATTTCTGCTGATATCCAGATATTCTGCGTACGCGTCCATACACCGGGACAGGCTTTCTGAAAAGCGGGAATAGAGCTCTTTTTTATACTGCCGGCCTTTTCTCCGGAATCCAGTATTTTTAAGTACCTCCAGCCGCTTCAGAGTGTCGTCCAGTTCCTCCGCCACATCCTCTGTCTGGTACGCGCGAAGAAAAGAAATGCGGGAATAGATATCTTTACGGCTCATTTTAAGAAATCTCCTTTATTATAGAACTTTTTACTCCTTCAGATATTCAGGCGGCGAAATCCTGTCTGTTTTTCCCAGAGAAACCGCTTTCCGGCCATGCATCCGAAAGTCATTGGAATGAATGAATCCACTGGTATCCAGCAGCATGTACAGGCCGTTCTCCGTGAAGGATACTTCCGCGTATTTTCCGCTTTTCAGATCCAGAAGCCCCGCTCTGACAGAATAATCATCCTGAAACTGTTCATAGCAGTCGGTATACAGTCTGCCGTCCGCAAGATAGAGAAAACTTCCGGCTTCGGACAGGGGATCCAGCGCAAAACTGCTTAGCCCGGAGGCGTCTTCACCTGAAAGAACCCTGGTCGTCTGTCCGTTTTTATTTATGTAATATAATGCCGGATCCCTGGAATTCATCCGCCCCAGAGTCCCGGCACTGCCGCGGTAAACCGCAGGCAGAAAGCGGATAAATTTTCCGGAAGTCGTCATGGTACAATATGCAAAGCTGTCCTGACGAAGCTCTGTTTTCCCGCAGGCGGAACAATTCCCGGAGGCCACAGTCAGAATCCGGGCCGTAAGATAAGGATTTGGGGCCGTGAGGACGCGAAGCATCACAGTAATAATCTTCTCTCCGGGCGGCAGAATATCTTCTTCAAAAACTGACACACGATAATCCCGGCCGGGCTCCAGTTCGGCAATCTGGTCTTTTACGGGAAGGCTCTCGCCCTGGACAAAATCATTGTCAGAAGCAGAATCGGGCCGGCGCCCGTCCGGGAACGCCGCCGGATACTCCAAATTCAAATTTTCGGAAGTGAGTCTGGCAGCATTCTGTTCCGCCAGCTGAACGATGGACAGTATCATGCAGAAGCTGCGGAGACTGCTGTCATCTCCCAGCAGATTTCTTACCGCTTCTGCCTGCTCGTCCATCCAGCAGTTCCGCCATTCAGCCGGAAAATGCTTTTCCAGCCGTTCCAGTTTCTTCCCATCAGTGAACCGGTTCACCATATTTTTGATAAAAATCATAATTCCGTCCTGTACAGTTTCTTCCGATTCATTCGAAGGAACCGGAAAAAGACTGTCAGGAATATCACCGCTCATGCTCTGCTGAAAAAGCCAGAACCAGAAGTCCTTATTCAGGAAGACAGCAGGGGCATAATATTTCCTGCGTTCGTCAGTGAAACCCTTTCCGTAATACAGTTCCGGATCTTCAGCATAGCCATCCTCCTTTGCTCCGTTTCTGTTCCAGGATCTGGTTTCCAGGGGAAGGCAGTGTACTTTGGCAAAGGAGAGGAATTCATTCTGCTGTGCCAGGATATCACGGAGAAAAAAATATTTTTTCAGGTCGAGAAAATTAAGCGCCGCTCTGTTCTGTAGTTTTAACATGAAAATTATCCTTTCGCTCAAAGAAAAATCAGCCAAAATAAACTTTAAAGCGCCGACTGCCATCCATCTCTCCGGAAATACCAAAGGTCAAATGTCTCCGTATATATTTTTAAATCGTCTGGGACGATCCGGGCCATTGTCCGCGTATTCTTCCAGAATTTCATAGATGGTTTCTATGTCGTAGCATCGAATATCGAGACACGCCAGGATTACCATATCCCGGAGGTCTGTGTCGTTAAAGCTGCAGGAGGCCTTTGAAAGCAGGGTGGAAGCATCTTTTTCATTCAAATGCAGGGCGATTACCAGCTTCAGCAGGGTTTCCTTGCGCGGAAATGCTTCCCCCAGACGGATGCGGCTCCAGTTGCTTTTTTCAATCCGGGCGTATTTGTAAAACGCCGCTTCATTAATCTCTCCGTTTTTTCGGAGAAAGGCCGGATTATCCAGACGGCGAAGATATCGCATGGTGGTGTCATAAAGGCTTTCTCCCGGAGAATGATGCTGAAGGGCCTGGGAGATATCTACCTTTTCCAGTACATCAGGGAGACTGGCTGCGATGTCATCCGGCGCCGGATGATAGTGTACGTTTACATATTCTTCGATACGAGTTAAAAGGCGGCGGAAATCATTCATTACTTATAGCTCCTATTATAATATGCCGCATCTCTAAAAGTTCTCACGTCGTGCGACATTCGGCAGATATTACTAAATCCAATTAAAAATACTGTTATTTTTTGCAAAATATTATACCATTAAAAATAAACTGGCGCAATGTTTGATTTAAGAATTACAGGTTTCAACGGGTTTTCGACCCTTTTTCAACAAAAAATCAGGGGCAGAAAGAAATGATATTGAGAGATTCGTCATCGATTATGTGATACTATAATATTTGATTATAATTAAAAATAAACATGTGGCATATCCAAAAAATCCATGGTATAATATTTTCAGATGCTGTACTCTATTTCGGCCGGCGCAGCCTGGAAAGGAGACGAAACAAAATGGAAAATATAAATATTCCCGTGGGAACCTCCGATTTTACGGAAATCCGGCAGAAGAATTATTATTATGTTGACAAAACCGGCCTGATTGAAGAGCTTCTGCGAACTTCTGCCACAAAAGTCACCCTGATCACCCGTCCCAGGCGTTTTGGAAAAACGCTCGGCATGAGCATGCTGGCCGACTTTTTTGATATCCGAAAAGACAGCGGCGCTTTGTTTGAAGGGCTGTCTGTTTCAAAAAATCAGGAGCTTTGCAAAACCTGGATGAACCAGTATCCCACGGTTTTCGTATCATTCAGAAATGTGGACGGACTGGATTTCCAGCAGGCCTACGCAAAGCTCTGCAGTACTATCGAGGATTTGTACAATGAACATCTTTATTTGACGAAAAGTACAGAACTCAATCCGAATGATCTGCGTTTTATCCAGAATATTACAGAAGAGACGGCGGCGCAGGTTCACATTGAAAACAGCCTCCTGCGGCTGACCCGAATGTTATCTGCGCACTATGGCAGACCCGTTATTCTTCTTATTGATGAATATGATGTTCCGCTGGCAAAGGCAAGCGCCAAAGGCTATTACCGGGAGATGCTGAGCGCCATACGGGGCGTCAT
>CANRGB010000061.1 GCA_947630005.1 uncultured Lachnospiraceae bacterium | reverse complement strand
TCCTTCTTCGCCTTCTCAGCCGCCTCTTTCAGTCTCTGAAGCGCCATCTTGTCGTTGGAGAGGTCGATGCCCTCTTTTTTCTTGAAATCAGCGATCATGTAGTCCGTGATCTTCTTGTCAAAGTCGTCGCCGCCGAGACGGTTGTTGCCGTTCGTTGCAAGAACCTCGATGACGCCCTCGCCGATCTCGATGATGGAGACATCGAAAGTACCGCCGCCAAGGTCGTAAACCATGATCTTCTGCTCTTTCTCATTGTCAAGACCGTATGCCAGCGCCGCCGCCGTCGGCTCGTTGATGATACGCTTTACGTCAAGGCCCGCGATCTTGCCCGCGTCCTTCGTCGCCTGGCGCTGCGCGTCGTTGAAGTAAGCCGGAACCGTGATGACGGCCTCTGTCACCTTCTCGCCCAGATAATTCTCGGCGTCCGCCTTCAGCTTCTGAAGGATCATCGCGGAAATCTCCTGCGGAGAGTATTTCTTGCCGTCGATCGTCACGCGGTAATCGCTTCCCATATGTCTCTTGATCGATGAGATCGTTCTGTCCGCGTTCGTAACTGCCTGGCGCTTTGCCGGCTCGCCTACCAGACGCTCGCCTGTCTTTGTAAAAGCCACTACGGACGGAGTCGTCCTGGATCCTTCTGTATTCGTGATAACAACAGGCTTGCCGCCCTCCATAACTGCCACGCAGCTGTTTGTCGTACCTAAGTCAATACCAATGATCTTGCTCATAACCAAGTCCTCCTTATATAAAACTGATTTCTTTTCCGGATTGTTTCTATCATGATAATCTGTATTCTATGATAACCTGTCCGCTGGTCTGCGGCGCCTCTCATTTCCCCGGGAACCGCAGCCAGCGGCAGCGTAAATGTGAACCGGGGCTAATTCGCAACCTTTACCATGCTGTGTCTTACCACGCTGTCATGGTACAGATATCCTTTCTGGAATTCCTCAACCACCGTATTTTCTTCTGCCTCCTCGTCCTCCACATGCATCACCGCGTTGTGGAAGTTCGGGTCGAACGGTTTGCCTACCGCCTCGATCGGCGTCACCCCGATGCCCTCAAGCGTCGTGAGGAGCTGCCGGTAAACCTTTTCCATACCCTGTACGAACGGATCCTCTTTCTGTTCCTCGGCCAGGCCGCCAAGCCCGCGCTCAAAATTATCGATCGTCGGGAGGATCTTCTCGATCACGCTTTTGGCGCCGATCTCGAACATCGCGGCTTTCTCCTTTTCCGTCCTCTTGCGGAAATTATCGAACTCCGCCATCTGCCGCTGCACGCGGTCCGTCAGCTCTTCGATCTGGGTATCTCTCTTATCTTTCTTCTTCTTAAAAAAGCCTCTCTTGGGCGTCTCCCCGGCCGCGTCCGCCGTTTCCGCGTTCCCGGCCTCCTCTGTTTCCTCCGGTTTATCCCCGCCATCCTGCGGATCTTCTCCGCCGGTATCGGTTTCCGGTTCCGGCTCCGCCGCGGATTCCTCTGGTTCGTCCGTCATTTCCTGCTCCATGACGTCCTCTTTCTTGTTTTCCTCCACCGGTTATCTCCACCTTTCTGTTATCGTTATCCTTTTCTTCCCTCCGGCCTCCGCGCTCCCAACCCGGCGGCTGATATCCCCGCCGCGTCCGCGGATTCCGGCATTTTGTTATTTCCATAAGACGGCATGGCCGTCAGTCACTATCCTTTCTGAACAAGTCGTCCAGCTGCGTTCTGAGCTGTTCAAGCGTCCCGACCACTCTCTCGTAGTCCATCCGCTTCGGACCAATGATGCCGACCCTGCCGTACATCCCGTCGCCAAGCTCATACGTAGCCGTCACAACACTGCAGTCCCGCATTGTCGGAACCGGACTCTCCTGCCCGATGTAAACCTGAATCCCTGTCTCGTCGCCGGCGTCCTCGCTGATCAGCCCCGCGAGATCCTCCTTCTCCTCAAAAGCGCGGATCAGTTCGCGCGCCTTCTCGCTGCTGGAAAGCTCCGGATACTTGAAAATATTCGTAGCCCCGCTGGTGTAGATCTCGACATCCTCATGCGTCTGGATCGACTCCGCCACCGCGTCGAGAACGCGGCTTACAAGCTCGCTGTGAATCCCCGCCTGCTCTTTCAGCTTCGCGATCGTGCCGAGGTTGATCTCCTCGATCGTCAGCCCGTTCAGCGCGCTGTTCAGAAGGATATTCAGCTCAAGCATTGTCTTCTGATCCAGTCCATGCTCGATCTGCAGGATCTTGTTCCTCACGACATTGCCCTCCGCCACGATCACCGCCAGAAGCTGTGACTCACTGACCATCGAGAGCTGAATGAACTTCAGTCTGGTCCGGTGATACTGAGGCCCTGAGATCATCGTCGCGTAGTTCGTGTTCGTCGCGAGCGCCCGCGCAAGCTGCTTGAGCAGCAGCTCCATCCTGTCCTGACGCTGTATCATCAGTTCTTTCATCTCGGTAAACTCGCGGTCCTTGTCTTCCATCATGCGGTCCACGTAAAGGCGGTATCCCGCGTCCGACGGAATCCGTCCCGCGGAAGTATGGGGCTGAAGAATATATCCCATTTCTTCCAGGTCTGACATCTCATTGCGAATCGTCGCGGAACTCAGATTCAGATCTGCGTATTTGGAGATCGTACGCGATCCGACCGGCTCGCCCGTCTCCAGATAAGTCTTGATGATAGCTTTTAAGATCGTCCATTTTCTATCATCGAGCTGCATCTGAATTCCTCCTTCCTGTTTGCTGTTAGCACTCTACGTGTCCGAGTGCTAACAGTTACTGTAGTTACTATAATACCCGCTTCTGTTTTTGTCAATAACATTTTCAAAAAATTTTCCATTTTCTTTGCGTGCCATATGACAGCCCGCCTCGGCAGCCCCCGGCTCTTTTTTGAGCCTATACAAAATAAACTCTCATCTGCCGTCGAATCTCATCGGCAGATAAAGTTTGACATTACCGCAAATTATGATATAGTAGAAATTACTGCAGACAGAAAAATCCAATCTACGAAAGGGCTTATTATATGAAGAAAGGAACGCTCATTCCACTGATCATTATTATAACCGCGCTTTTGCTTTTGGGCATACTGACTGTTTATCTGACTTTGAATTTCGGGGACGCCGCTTTTTCCGGCGGCGATGAGGATCTGACAGCTCCCTTTTCTTTCCAGACAGAGCCCGCGGTCCGGACGACGGCAGAGACCCCCGAACCGAGCCGGGGATTCGTGCAGAACAACCCTCTGCCGCCGGCTCCTCATCTCTGTATCTGGGTGGGCGACTCCCGCACGCTCGGCATGATGCGGGCCGTCAGGGACGACTGCGTCTACATCGGCGCCGCCGGAGAGGGCTACGACTGGTTCTCCTGGTACGGCGAGAGCGAAATGCGGGCCGCGATCTCTGAGCATCCGGGCGCCCCGGTCATCTTCAATCTCGGCGTCAACGATTACGACAATATGGAACTGTACCTGAACCGCTACAGCTCCCTGGTCAGCGAGCTGGCCGATACCGACTTTTACTTTCTGTCTGTCACGCCGGTCGATCCCTCCGTCAGCACAAGCATCTCCAACGAACAGATTTCGGATTTCAACAGCCACCTGAAGGAACTCTTCCCGGATTCCTATATCGACGGCTATACCTACATCATGAACCATGAAATTATGCCCGTAGACGGGATCCATTATGACAAAGAGGCGTACCAGATGCTGCATGACTTTGTGGTACAACAGCTGGAAAACGCGGCGCAGTAAAGACGCGGCACGGACAGAACCGCTTAACGGCAAAATGCCGGGGTCTTCGCATCACGCGCTCCATGTTTTCATGGAACGGCATGGTGCAAAGACCCCGGCATCATTTGGTCAGCCGATCAGAATATAGCCGCCGGCCGTCTTCAGGTCTCCCACATAGGGCGCCGTGTATTTCCCTGAGGCAGGCGTCATATGATGATACAGCAGCGTACTCAAAGTGTACGTCGTCAGATACGCCGATCCCCGGTTGACACAGACCAGATGGTCTTTCTCATCTATTCCCGCAAGCACGATCGCGTGATGCGGATATCCAAGCTGCAGTCCGTTGTATACATTATTATTCGCCTTGATGATCACAGGTTTTCCCGCCTTTAAGTGTTCTCTGATCTCTTCCACCGCTTCCGCGCGGTCGTAAGAGTACACCGCTTTATTCTTAATCCCCATATTGGTAAGAATATTAGAGGCAGTCCGCACGGAGATCGCGGCCTTTCCGTACCAGCCCGGCAGCGTGGAGGCTTCCCCCATCTTTATGACCGCGTACCGCTCGCTGTAAGCGGCCGAAGCCGGCGCGTCATGGATTTCCTTCGGCGTATAATATTTCCCGTAGGAGCTCGCCACAACGGACACGGCCGTCGTAACGCAGCCGTACGACCGGCACCAGCCGTACCCGTAATCTTTCTGCGAATACGCGTAATAGGTTTTGATCCCTTCCGCACTGGTGATCGCGAGCGTCCTGCCGGAAATCTTGTACTGCATGACGGATCTGACCACGCACGACGCGTTTACGCCGTTTTCCGCCGCCGCGAAGATCACCGCCGTTCCCTGAGACAGTGCGGTCACGTTTCCGCTGGAATCCACCGACACGACCTTCTCATTGCTGCTCTTCCACCGGATTTTCGCTCCGGCCGCCCTTGCCGGCGAAACGGAAGCCCGAAGCCGCAGGGTTTTCCCCTGCGTCAGCGAAACCGCGGTATAATTCAGGCTGAGTTTTTTCGGCGGAATCACCACACGTACTTTGCAGACCGCGCGCAGGCCGTTTTCTGTCCTCGCGACGATCTTCGTCTCTCCATAACTCACCGCCGTTATTCTTCCTTTCGCGCTGACCTTCGCAACTTTGGGGTCTTTGCTTATCCACTGAACTTTTGCCCCGGCCGCCCCGGCCGGCAGAATCTTCGCGGACAGGACGGCTTTTCTCCCTTTCAAAAGCGTGACTGTCTTCTCGTTCAGCGTGATACTCTCAGGCTCCGCCGCGTTCTTCGCGTATGCCTTCGCCGGGCGGCCGCCCGGTCCGAGTATGCACAGCAACAGGCCGAGCAAAAACACGCGGAAAATTTTCCCCGATAATCTTTTTCCCATAATCTTCTCCTTCCGTTGGTCTGTTCTGATGTGAACCGCGCCCCCTCCTGTCCGATCTTATCTTGCCGCAATCTGCGCGATATCCACAAGTGTCAGATTCTGTATGTGGTTGTTCTCCAGGCTTGTGATCAGCGCCTCCGCCGTGTCGAGCGAGGTCAGCACGTTGACTCCCGTCTCGATTGCGCTTCTGCGGATCAGAAAGCCGTCCTTTGAGTGCCCGACGCCCTGCGTCGGCGTGTCGATGACCAGATCGATCTCATGGCCGAGGATCAGGTCCATCAGGTTCGGCGACTCGTTCTCGATCTTGTTGATCTGCATCGCGTGAACTCCGTTCTCCCGAAGCACTTTCGCCGTGCTCCTCGTCGCGAAGATCCGGTACCCGATCGCCTCAAAGCGGCGCGCGATCCCCACGGCGTCCGGCTTGTCGGAATCCCGGACCGTTATGATCATGTTCCGGTATTTCGGCAGGTTGATGCCCGCCCCCAGGAACGCCTTGTAAAGCGCCTCGTCGAACGTCGCCGCGATCCCGAGGCATTCGCCCGTGGATTTCATCTCCGGTCCGAGGCTGATATCGGCGCCGCGGATCTTCTCAAACGAGAATACCGGCATCTTGATCGCGAAATAATCCGCCTCCGGCTGCAGGCCGGGCTCATAGCCGAGCTCGCGGATTTTCTTCCCGAGGATCACCTTCGTCGCGAGCGGCACGATCGGAATTCCGGTCACCTTGCTGATATAAGGCACGGTGCGGCTTGAGCGCGGGTTGACCTCGATCACGTACACCTCGTCATTGCTCACGATGAACTGGATGTTGATCAGGCCGACGACGTGCAGCGAGCGCGCCAGCTTAAGCGTATAGTTCTCGATCACGCGCTTGATCCTGGCAGAAATGCTCTGCGCCGGGTAGACGGAAATGCTGTCGCCGGAGTGGATCCCCGCCCGCTCGATATGCTCCATGATGCCGGGGATCAGGATATCCTCGCCGTCGCAGACCGCGTCCACCTCAATTTCCTTCCCGACCAGATACTTGTCCACCAGAATCGGATGCTCCTGCGCAATCCGGTTGATGATTCCGATAAACTCATCCACATCCTCGTCATTGATCGCGATCTGCATTCCCTGCCCGCCGAGCACATAGGAGGGGCGCACCAGCACCGGATAACCCAGGCGGTTCGCGACTGCCTTCGCTTCCTCGGCCGTGTAGACGGTATCGCCCGCCGGCCTCGGTATACTGCACTCTTCCAGAATCTGGTCAAACAGCTCGCGGTCCTCCGCCGCGTCGACATTCTCCGCCGACGTCCCGAGGATCGGAACTCCCATCTTCATCAGCGCCTCCGTCAGCTTGATCGCGGTCTGTCCGCCGAACTGCACGACCGCTCCGTCCGGCTTCTCAAATCGGACGACGTTCTCCACATCCTCCGGCGTCAGCGGCTCAAAGTACAGTTTGTCCGCGATATCGAAGTCCGTGCTGACCGTCTCCGGGTTGTTGTTGATGATGATCGTCTCATAGCCTTCCTTCGAGAACGCCCAGGTACAGTGCACCGAGCAGAAATCAAACTCGATTCCCTGGCCGATGCGGATCGGGCCGGAGCCCAGCACGAGCACCTTCTTCCGGCCGTCCGTCTCAACGGCCTCGTTCTCGCTTCCGAACACCGAATAATAATACGGCGTCGTCGCGGCAAACTCGGCGGCGCACGTATCCACCATCTTGTACGCGGCCGTGATCCCGTTCTCATAGCGCATGTCCCGGATCTCCTGTTCGGTCTTTCCGGTCAGCCGCGCGATCACATTGTCCGGGAACTCGATGCGCTTCGCCTCGCGCAGAAGCTCCACGGTCAGTTCCTGATTTTTCAGCGCCTTCTCCATCTCCACGAGGATCGCGATTTTGTCGATAAACCAGGTGTCGATCTGCGTGACTCTGTGAATCCTCTCGTAAGAGATGCCGCGGCGCAGCGCCTCCGCGATCACCCAGATTCTCCGGTCGTCGACGCGGGCGAGCTGGTTCAGCAGCTCCTCCCCTGTCATCTTTGAGAAATCATAGGAGAGCAGGCAGTCCACGTGCTGCTCAAGCGAGCGGATCGCCTTCATCAGAGCGCCCTCAAAGTTATCGCAGATACTCATGACCTCGCCGGTCGCCTTCATCTGCGTCGTCAGGCGGCGGCTCGCGCTGATAAACTTGTCAAACGGCAGACGCGGCATCTTCACGACGCAGTAGTCCAGCATCGGCTCAAACGAAGCGTACGTCTTTCCGGTGATCGCGTTTTTGATCTCGTCGAGCGTGTAGCCGAGGGCAATCTTCGCGGCGACTTTCGCGATCGGATAGCCGGTCGCCTTCGACGCGAGCGCCGAGGAGCGGCTGACACGCGGGTTCACCTCGATGACGCAGTACTCAAAGCTCGTCGGGTGCAGGGCAAACTGGACATTGCAGCCTCCGGTGATCTTCAGTTCCGTGATGATGTTCAGCGCCGCGGTCCGCAGCATCTGATACTCCTTGTCGCCGAGCGTCTGCGACGGAGCGACGACAATGCTGTCGCCGGTGTGCACGCCGACCGGGTCAATGTTTTCCATGTTGCAGACCGTGATCACATTGCCCATGCCGTCGCGCATCACCTCATACTCGATCTCTTTCCAGCCGGCGATACAGCGCTCCACAAGCACCTGGCCGACGCGCGACAGGCGCAGGCCGTTCTCAAGGATCTCCACCAGCTCTTCATGATTGTGCGCGATGCCGCCGCCGCTGCCTCCGAGCGTGTAGGCCGGGCGGAGAACAACCGGATAGCCGATCGTATACGCAAACGCCTCGCCTTCCTCCACGCTCTCCACGACCTTCGACGGAGCCACCGGCTCTCCGATCTTCTCCATCGTGCTCTTGAACTCAAGGCGGTCCTCCGCCTTTCTGATCGTCTCGGACGTTGTGCCGATCAGCCGCACGTTATTTTCTTTCAGAAAGCCCCGCTCCTCAAGCTCCATCGCGAGGTTCAGCCCCGCCTGTCCGCCGAGCGTGGGAAGGACGCTGTCCGGATGCTCCTTGCGGATCAGCTGTTCAACGACCTCGACCGTCAGCGGCTCAATGTATACCCGGTCCGCGATATCCTTGTCCGTCATGATCGTCGCCGGATTGGAGTTGAGCAGAACGACCTCGATCCCTTCCTCTTTCAGCGCGCGGCACGCCTGCGTCCCCGCATAGTCAAACTCCGCGGCCTGTCCGATGACGATCGGACCAGAACCGATCACAAGCACTTTTTTAATATCAGGATTCTTCGGCATTATTTGTTCACCTCCATCATCTCAAGAAAACGGTCAAACAGATATCCGGAATCCTGCGGGCCCGGGCAGGCCTCCGGATGAAACTGCACCGTGAAAATATTTTTACCAGTGTAGGAAAGTCCCTCGTTCGTTCCGTCGTTGACATTCTCAAACGCCGGAACCGCCACCTTCGGATCCATATGCTCCGCGTCCACCACGTAGCCGTGGTTCTGCGAGGAAATATAGACGCGCCCGGTCTTTAAGTCGCGCACCGGATGATTGCCGCCGCGGTGCCCGTATTTCATCTTGTAGGTATCCGCTCCCATCGCCAGCGCCATAAGCTGATGTCCGAGGCAGATCGCAAAGATCGGCACATCGCTCGCGTACAGTCTGCGGAGTTCTTCGATTATGGAAGTACATTCCTTCGGATCCCCCGGGCCGTTCGACAGCATGATCCCGTCCGGCTGCGCGGCGAGAATCTCTTTCGCGGGCGTCGCCGCCGGATAAACCGTCACCTCGCAGCCCCGTTTGTTCAGACTGTCCGCGATGTTTCTCTTTGCGCCAAGGTCGAGCAGCGCCACCTTTGGTCCCTTCCCCGGCAGCACATATTTCTTTTTGCAGGTGACCTTCTCCACGACCTTTCCCGTGCGGTACGCCTGCAGCTTCGGCAGCAGCTCGTCCAGATCATATTTTTCATTTGTCGTGATGCAGCCGTTCATCGTCCCTTTTTCGCGCAGAATCTTTGTGAGCGCGCGCGTATCGATGCCCGCGATGCCGGGAATATCATATTCAATTAGAAAACTCTGGATCGTATCTTCCGAACGGAAGTTGCTGGGGAGACGCGATAATTCGCGAACGATAAAGCCATCCGGCCATGGTCTTTCAGATTCCATATCACTGCGGCAGATGCCATAATTTCCAATCAGAGGATACGTCATCACGACGGCCTGTCCCGCGTAGGAAGGGTCGGTCAGTACCTCGAGATAGCCGGTCATCGATGTGTTAAATACGATTTCACTGATGACTTCCCTGTCGGCGCCGATGCTCTGACCTGTAAACACCGTGCCGTCTTCCAAAATCAGAAATGCTTTCATGCTTTCACCGAATTCCTTTCACTCATTATAGAAATTTACCTAGAATAAGGCTGCGGCACTGCAGTCCTTTCTGCGTCGCCGTAGCCTGTGTCTTCTGATGTCTTATAGAAAAATAATGCATGATTATTCATTATTCTTTGAATAATCGTGAATAATATAAAAATACTCAAATTGGTACGATTCTACCACACCAGACGGAAAATTACAAGGGGGAAACGCACTTTTTCTAACATGCCAGCATGAAAAACCCCCAATTCTTTTTCCGAAGAATCAGACTTTTTCCATGCTTTCCGTTTGTCTCTCTATATCAGCTCCGCGATCCTTGTCACGGCCACGTAGATCTCCTGTATCTTGTACCAGGTCCTGCTGCCCACGATCCCATCCGGCGTAAGGCCGAAAACGCCCTGGAAAACCCTCACGGCGTTCTGCGTCCGCTCTCCGAAGATCCCGTCCACGGCCAGTTTTGGGATCAGTGGGTAGCTGTCCGCGATGGCATTCAGCTGTTCCTGGATCTTCCGGACCGCCGCCCCGGAGGAACCGATGCGCAGCGCATAGCCCGGATAGGACGCCGGCACGCCGGAGATCATCTCCGCGGTATTGATATACATCGAGCTTCCGTAAAAATAGCGCAGAATCTCAATTGCCTGATACCCCTGATCTCCGAGATATTTTGAGCCCCACTGCGTCATCCACTGCGGGCACTGCACGCGCTCGCCGTCGCAATACTGTGTCAGAATCGGCTGGCGCACATTCGGGCGGGACAGATAATGATCAAACACTTCATCGACAACCGTGCTGATCGTCTCAAAAAGATTTCTCCCGTAGATCCATTTCTGGTCAAACGCTGTGGAGGACGTGATCGTAAAATCATAACCCCTGTTCCGGTACCATTCCGTGTAGACGCGGTTCAGCGTAAACGACTGGATCGCAAGGACATTCGCGATAATCGTCTGGCGCGGCCAGGTCGCGTAAATCTCGCTGCACGCGACATTTTTGATGTAATCCCGGTACCGCACATAATAATCCGCCGCGCTCGTGTCGTTCGGCGTGCCGTCGTGCACGATGACAAATTCCGGGATCACGACCCGGTCCAGAACGATCTCTCCGGTACTGCTGACCGGCTTGATCTCCGCCTCCGCAATCTTGGGAGGATAGTTTCCATATAAAGTATGCTGCGGGATCGTGACGACATCCGGCGCCTCCCCCGGCTCCAGCGGCTTCATCCGTACATTCTGCAGAGACAGCTGATCCCCAAGGACCTCCACCCCCGCGACCGTGACCGGCTCATAGCCGTCCGCCGTGATCCGGACCGTATACTGGGTATACGGCTGCTGTTCGGAAGGCGAAAGACTGTATTCAACAGGAGGGGCGTTCAGTTCCAGAATCTCTGTCCGCCCGTTTTGATTGGTACGTACCTCCTCAAGTGTCTGATCCGAATCTCCCGTATACGAAATATCCACAACAGCGCCCGGAATCGGCGTATTCCTCTCCGTAGAGACGACCACCTGAAGACTTCCCTGATCGGTCCGGCCGCCTGACTGACCACTGATCCGGCTCCCGGCTGTCCTGCCGGCCTGCCCTCCCGGCGCCGCAGATACCGCTCTGCCTGAACGATTATTATCCATAGCTTTCTCCCACGCAGGATGCTTACTTTCAATGTATGCAGAATGGCCGGGATTGTTCAATCTTCTGCGGCACAAAAAAAGCCGGCTGAAAACCGGCATTAAAAAATGGAGACAACAGGACTCGAACCTGCGACCCTTTACACGTCAAGCAAATGCTCTCCCAGCTGAGCTATGTCTCCATGTCCTGTATGATAACACATTCCGTAAAAATATACAAGTACAAATTTAAATACTTTCCACTCATTTATTTTTTCGGTGGAAATCTGTCCTCTTATGATGTAAAATCGATGACAGAAAGGAGGAACGGATCCCATGTTTTTTTTAAAAAAGCTGTTTGGTAAAAAGAAACAGACAGAAGAGCATTCAAAAGGAACGAAGCCGGAAGAAAAGCAGCCGACTCCCGAGCCGAAGGAGCTGACGGAGGAGGAAAAACGGGCGCAGGAAGCGGCAAAGAAGGCCGCAGAGGAAGCTGAGGCGGCTCATGAGGCATTCCTGGCTTTGATGAAAGAACCGGTGAGCAATGCTCTGCAGCATCTTCTGGAAGAGGCAAAAGAAAAAATGCCGGAGGAAAAATGGTTTAAACCTTTCGGATATCAGTTTTCCGTGCCAGGTACAAGAAATTCAGCCGTAGTGCTGATTGCGCCGAGACCCTCAGATGCATCTAAGAAGAATGTGCGTGTGTTCGTGTGCCGGGATGGGACAGACCGCGCGTACAACCATATCTTTTTCACGGACTGGACGAGTCAGGGAATAAGGGCGTATCTTTCCAGCGAGTGGGCTATTGAGGAGATAACAAATTCAATCGAGGAACTGTCAAAGAAAGCGGATGATTACTGGGATTAACGGCTGTTTGTTTGGCCGCGGACCGCAAACGCAGGATCCGGGGATTTCAGGGCGAATGTCGGGAAATCCCCGTGAATTTTATCGTTGTCTTGTTTGTCTGCAGAGGTTATGCTAAAATGAGAGAACCAGAGAGGAATGATTTTATGCTGACGACGGATATAATATCAGATTTGGTTCAAGGACTCCAAAACATCTTTTGTAATTCAATTGATCAGATTATATTATTTGGTTCTGTTTCCAGAAACGAAGCGTCAGATGAAAGTGACGTTGACATTGCTGTCATCCTCACAGAAGAGATGAGCGAAGAAGAGAGAGAGAAATTTATTATCTGGGGAACAGATATGGATCTGAGATATGACAGGATTTTTTCTATTGTAGATATAGATAAAGAAAAAATGAGGCAGTGGGGGGATATACTGCCATTTTATCGAAACATCCAAAGGGAGGGGATTGTTCTTTGGAAGGCCGCATAAAGGAGCTGGCCGGATATCGACTGGCCAGAGCGAAAGAAATGTTAAATGCATCGGAGGAAAACTTAAAAATACATCAGTTTAAAACATCTCTTAATCGCTCTTATTATGCAATATTTCATGCTATGAGAGCTATAAATTGTCTGGACGGATATGACTCATCTAAACATTCAGGAGTAATTGCTCATTTTAATCAATATTATGTCAAAGAAGGAAAGATGCCGCGGGAATTATCTGTTATTATAAAGGAATCTTCTTTTTTAAGAGAAAAATCAGATTATGATGATTTTTATATTGCAAGCGGTAAGGATGCAGAACAACAGTTGCGAAAAGCGTGGAATTTTGTAGAGCAGATTGAGGAATATATTAACAGAAATACATCTGTGTAAGCCTTCCAAGAAGATTTGACATGTCGCCTTCAAATTTTCGGAATACTTATAAAAAGCACAGTTCACATGCCATTATCCTGCGAAGGATTTCCAGGCGAATGCCCGGAAATCACTCTGCAAGGCAGCGGCATATGAACTGTGCCAAAAGATGAGCTGTTCAAAACCCGGTGTCAGAACAGATCTTTCACTTTCTCCCAGAAGGTTTCGGTTTCCGCCTCGGTCTCCGCTTCTTTTTCCTCCGGAACCATGATTGCCGGCGTCTGCATCGCGAACTGCACCAGATCTATATTTGTGTTTTTCGCCGAGACGAAGGATACCGGCTCAAAGCCGCTCCCCGCGATCTCATCCACGGCTTTGTCGATCTCCTCGTCAATCTTCTCATCGATATCCGCCGTCTTGCTGACAAACTCGGCCGTTCCGTCCTTCATCTCGGTCGTTCCGTCTTTCAGTTCTCCGACCCCGTCTTTCAGTTCCACAATCCCGTCGTACAGCTCGGAAGTTCCGTTATAGAGCTCTCCCGCCCCGTCATTCAGGCTGGACGCGCCGCTCTCCAGCGTCTTTGCTCCCGACGACAGAGCAGAAGCTCCGGCGGACGCGCTTTTCGCTCCGGACGCAAGTGTGCTGCTCCCGGACGCAAGTTCACCGGTGCCCTCCTTTAAGGTTTCCGTTCCGCTGCGGAGCTCTTCCGCGCCGGACGCGAGACTGCCGTTCCCCTCCGCCAGGGCAGAAGCGCCTTCCGTCAGGGTATCCACGCCTTCCTCCACCTGGCCGAGCGCTCTGTACAGCTTATTGTATCCGGTCCTTATGGCGGCGGTGCCTTCCGTGTAGTCGGAGATTCCCTGATCCAGCGTTTCATAAGATTCTGTCAGCTGGCCGATCGCGCTCTTCAGCGGCTCCATTTTCTCTGTGACCATGTTTTCCAGTATGACAGGCAGTCCCTGGATCTGCTCGTTAAAAAGCGCGTAGTTTTCGCCGAGCGTCCCAAGTCCGCCGTCAAGGCCCGCGGCGCCGGCGGCAGCCTGATCCACCCCGCCTTTCAGCGCTTCAAACGCGGCGCTGTTCTGCTCCAGCAGTCCCGCGATCTCTCCGGCCTGGCCGATCAGTCCGTTCACATCGATCCCGCCCGCGTACTTCTCTATCGCGGTATCCGGAACCGCCGCGCAGACAGCCGAGGCAAGCGAAGCATATCCCCGAAGCGTGGCCGCCGCGTTTATATTCTGGGACTCCAGCGCGCTGATGCTTCCGCCCTCCGCGAAATTCCCCTGAAGCGCGGCAAGTCCCGCCGATACCTGCGCGGCTCCCTCTTTCGCGCTTCCGACCGCCTCCAGTATCTGAGCAGAGCTCTCCGTCAGCGTCTGCATCTGTTCCGTCCCGACGGAAATGCTCTCAAGATTCTTCTGGATCTCCTGCAGGGCGGCGAGCACCTCCGAGGAACCTTCCGTCAGCGCCGGCGATTTCCTGACCAGCGTTCTCAGCCCCGCTTTCAGCTCGTCCGCGCCTTCTCCCATCTTTCCCAGACTTCCCGCTAACTTTTTCATTCCTTTTTTCAGCGTAACGCTGCCTGCCGCCGCTTCCTGCGCGCCCTGGGACAGCTCCAGCGCTCCGTCCCTGACCGCTCCTGTTCCGCTGTCGACTTTTGCGCTTCCGCTTTTTACAGATTCCGCGCCCTGGGCCAGGCTGTTCGCCCCGCCGCTTAGAGTGGAAGCCCCGGAGGACAGATCCCGTGCCCCGGACAGAAGCTCGGCCGTCCCCGAAGAAAGCTCTGCCGCTCCGTCCTTCAGCTCGCCGGCTCCGCTTTCCAGCTCATCCACGCCGTCCGAAAGTTCCCCGACTCCTTCATCCAGCTCGCCGGCTCCCTCATCAAATTCACTGGCGGCATCCTTGATCTCGTCCGTCTTCTCCGTCAGAGAATCCGTATCCAGAGAATCTTTGTCGATATCAAACGCCATCGGCACAGCCTGGAACGTGACGGCCGCCATCTCGAAATCCTGTACGTCGGCCGTTATCACAAATTCCTTTTCCTGCCCGGCCATGATGTTATACAAAAGCTGACGGTCTTTTCCTATATTGGCCGCCGTTGCGCCTTCCGCCTTGATATTCGTGCATTTATCCGTGTCGAGCGTCACGGTTCCCTGCACCAGATAATTGTCAAAAAACTCATCTTCCGAGTCCGGATTTTTCTTCACAGACGCGGTAATCTCAAGCTTTCCGCTTTTTCCCGCGAGATCCTCCCCCGAAATCTCCTCTCCGTCCAGCTTATAACCGATCGTGATCTCCCAGGGAATCACCGCCTGATCCATCTGCCCCTGATAGAAAAACTTTCCTTTCTGCGCGTTCACCGTGACCTTTCCGTCAGAAGCCTGAATCGCTTCATTGGAGGAAAGGTTCTTCAGATTTGTGTAATCTCCGTAATCCTCGATCACGCAGTCTTCCTCAAGCATATACTCGTTTACAACGTAGATATCGGACACGCTGCCGTCCTGATTCAGATTCACATAAACGTTCTCATCCTTCATCGGCTGGCCGGCCGCTCCCGCGGGATAAACGCTTCCCGCCGTCAAAGTGACGCATAATACCGCTGCCGCCGCTTTTTTCAAATGTCTGTTTCTGTTCATACTTTCCATCTCCCATTTCCATTTCTGTTTAAATACGGTTCTCACCCAAACCACAGATCATGTTTGATGCAGGCGCTTCCGCATCGGCTTCACATCATGAGGCTTTCTCTTCACAAACAGCCGGTCCAGCAGATAAAGCAGTCCCGGCAGGACAAACAGCACGATCACGATCGAACAGAGCGTCCCTGCCCCGAGCAGCTTCCCGAGCTGAGCCAGCAGGCCGTTCGTCGAGATATAGCCGATCAGGAAGCCGGCGACCGCAAGCACGCTGCCGCTCGTCATGACAGAAACCGTCACGGCGCTGATCGTCTCGATAATGGACTGCTTTTTGTCGTACTCTTCGCGGTATTCCCTGTACCGGTCAGAGAGCAGAATCGCGTAGTCTACCGTCGCGCCGAGCTGAATCGAGCTGATGATCAGATAGGCGATATAGAAGACCGGCGAATCCATGAAATACGGCAGTGAAAGGTTGATCCAGATCGCCGTCTCGATGCCGAGCACCAGGATCACCGGCAGGAACACGGACTTCAAAAGCAGAAGCAGCACAAAGAACACCGCGCCTATCGCGAGCATATTCACTTTTGTCATATCCGCTGTCACCGTATCCTTCAGATCGTACGTGCTGACGCCCTGTCCGGCCAGATACCAGTCCTCCGGATAATAATCATCCACTGTATCCCGGATTTTCTCTACCAGTGAGAAGGTCTCATTCCCCTCATAATCAACGTCCACAGTCAGTACCATTCTGCTGTAATGTTCCGATTCCAGCAGCGCAAGCGTATCCGGGTCAAGATATTCTTCCGGAATCTCCGCACCCGCCATATCCACATAGGAAATGACGCTTGTGATATGAGGAAGCCGGTGCAGCGCGTCTGAGAGCTCCTTCTCGGTCGCCCTGCTCCCGGACGGCACAAGAACCACATACGTATCGTTCTTTCCGAACGCCTCCTCAACCGCCGCCGTGTCCTTCCCGGACTGCGTCGCCGGCCCGAAAATATGGCTGGTCCCGTAATAGTAATCATTCGAGTTCGAGGCCAGATAAGCCGGGACGACCAGCACGGCAAACACGCAGGAAAGCGGTATCATAAACCTGCAGACAGCCCTGCCAAGTCCTCTCACAGAAGGGACAAACGATCTGTGTCTCGTTTTGTCCATCAGAGGATACATCATCAGGATAAAAGCAGGCATAAACAGAAACGCGGAGATCAGACTGAGCATCACGCCTTTCGCAAGCGCCAGGCCCAGGTCCGGTCCGATCTGAAACCGCATCAGCACCAGCGCCAGAAATCCGATTACCGTCGTAAGTCCGCTTGAGAGAATAGACCCCGTGGATTTGCACAAAGCTTCCACCATGGCCGTCTCCACATTCGGCGTCTCCTGCCTGCACTCCTCAAACCGATGGATCAGAAATACCGAGTAGTCCAGGGAAACCGCCAGCTGCAGGATGCTTCCGGCCGCGTTTGTCACAAAGGAAATCTCCCCGAAAATCAGATTCGTTCCGGTATTGATCAGAATCGCGATTCCCAGACCTCCCAGGACGATCAGCGGCTCTATCCAGGAATTTGTCGTGAGCAGAAGCACCAGGAAAACGAAAGCGACCGCGAATGCCGCAATCTTTGCCACTTCCGCCACCGTACTCGTCGTCGCAACGGCTGTGGAAACGGCATTTCCGGTGAGCGCGTTCTCGTCTCCGATCACCTCGCGTATACCCGCGACGGCGTCCACGAGCTTTTCCTCGTCCATCGTGATCGTAAACAGCGCGTTTCCGTCCCTGTAATATGTCTCCACGGTATCCTGGTCCAGCGTCTCAAGCGGAATCGTGACATCCGCCGTATCGTCAAGCCAGGTCACCTCCGTGACGCCGTCGACGCCCTTCAGCTTCTCCTTGTACTCCAGCGCCTGCGTGATCGTCACATCCTTGATCATCGCCCGCGCGTTCGGGATTCCTCCGTCAAACTCCTCCCCCAGCACGTCAAGCGCCACGGTGGAAGGCGAATCCGGCGGCAGGTAATCGTTGATATCATAGTTTACCTCCACCATGTTCCTCAGAAACGCGCAGACCAGAGCCGATGCCAGAAAAAAAGCCATGACCAGCTTCCTGTGCCGGATGATCCACTCATAAAATTTTCTCATTTATATCCCTGCCTCCTGAAAAATACTGCATTTTATGATGCTAATCAGCGCCGCTTCATCTGTGAACCGCAAACTGCGGCGGAGACTTCCGGCATGCCGGAGTTCCGCACACTTCAAACGTATTGCGTTCCCCCCGCAGCTGCAGATACAGCTTTTCCCGGTCGATCGTTCCCCGTCCCCGGAACGGAATCTTCCGGATCAGACTGATCAGCGTTCCCTCAATCTCAAAGTTTCCCTCCCGGTCGATTGTTCCCCTGAAAGGTTTCTTATGATTCAGCAGA
>CANRGB010000060.1 GCA_947630005.1 uncultured Lachnospiraceae bacterium | reverse complement strand
TGTACCCGCGTCACATTCCTTCAGCAGACAGACTGTATCATGATTCTCCATTGAAAATACCTCCGTTGAGTCTTTTCTGCAGTTCGTCCGTGAACTGCATCCTTCCTCCGTCCGCAATGCCCCTTACGGCTGTTATCCGGCCGGCATTGCTTCCATCAGTATCCTCAGTATTACCTGACGGAAAGAAATGTATGCACAGCTTCTGCCGTTTTAGTTTTCATTTACTTATTCACTGGCTTTGAAATTATATATCGGTTTAATGATCTTAATAATTTCCGCAGTATCACCGATATTGTTTACGATATCGTCCATGCTCTTATATGCCATTGGACTTTCATCGATTGTGGCTTCACTGACGGACGTGGTAAATATCCCTTCCATTTGCTTTTCGAATTCGCTCATGGCAAGGTTCCGTTTCGCCGCGGCTCTGCTCATCAGACGTCCTGCCCCGTGCGGAGCCGACTGGTTCCAGTCATCGTTGCCTTTTCCTACGCAAATCAGCGAGCCATCCCTCATATTGATAGGAATTAACAGCTTTTCTCCCGCCCGCGCGGAGACTGCCCCCTTACGCAGGATCATCGTATCCGTATCAATATAATTATGAATCGTCGTGAACTGTTCCACAGGGGTCAGACCCATTCCGTTCAAAATTTCATCAGCCATCGCTTTACGGTTCAGCATGGCATATCTCTGCACAATCCGCATATCATGAATATACCGCTTAAACGTTTCGCCTGACACATAGGACAATTCCCCGGGTATATCCGTATGTCTGCTATGTTTTAATTCTTCTACAGCCGTCTGAATCTCACGATGTCTTCCTTCTGACTTTAGCCGTGCAATTAACTCCCGTACCTCAGTCAAAGTTGCTGAATTCAGGGACAAATAGCCTTCATTTTGATAATATGAAGCAATTTCCACTCCAAGATGGCGGCTTCCGGAATGAATAACCATATAAATATTTCCGTCATCATCGCGGTCTGCCTCAATGAAATGATTTCCTCCTCCGAGTGTTCCGATACTCAGTACTGCCCTCTGTACTTTGATTTTGTCATAACAATAAAGATCCTCCAGGCATATATCAGCAGCATATTCATGCGGAGTTTTTCGCATCTCAAATCCCGACGGAATCCGTTCATATATCAAATCGTCAAGTTTTTTCAGGTCTATATCACGTTCCGCGATTCTAATCGTTTCCATCCCGCAGCCAATATCTACGCCGACAAGATTGGGGATAACCTTATCTGTTATTGTCATGGTTGTGCCTATGGTGCATCCTGCCCCGGCATGAACGTCAGGCATTAAGCGAATTTTACTGCCTGCTATAAATTCCTGATCACATAACAGCTTTATCTGGGTAATGGACACATCATCCACTATGTTTGTGAAAATTTTTGCGGTATTGTATTTACCTTTTATTTCAAACATTTTCTCTGTCACCTCTTTTACTCAGCAGCTTCAGAAACAATGCTGCCGAAACAGCATATTGGATTGAATTTGCAGCGTTTTTCGGGTTATCTCTCGCAGCAGACCTGGAAAATGTAAAATTTTAAATAATAGGACTCGTCGGCCGCCCACAGGATCGGATGATCCGGCGCCTGCGTGCGGAATTCTATCTGACGCAGTCTTCTGTGTGCATCCCGCGCCGCCTGCTGCAGCGTCTGCGTAAACAGCTCGTATGTCATAAAATGCGAGCAGGAACAGGTTGCAAGAAAGCCTCCGTCCTTCACCAGCTTCATCCCGCGCCGGTTGATCTCACGGTATCCCTTCGCGGCGTTTCTGACAGAGCTTCTCGATTTCGTAAAAGCCGGGGGATCCAGGATCACCAGATCGAACTGCTCCCCCGCAGCTTCCAGCTCCGGCAGCAGTTCAAACACATCGCGGCAGAGAAAACTGGCCTTGTCCTCAAGTCCGTTCAGCTTCGCGTTGAGGCGCGCCTGTTCCACACCGGTCCCGGAAGCATCGACGCCGAGCACCTCCGCCGCTCCTGCCTGGGCCGCGTTCAGCGCAAACGCCCCCGTATGCGTAAAGCAGTCCAGCACGCGCGCTCCCGCGCACAGGCGGCGGATCGCCTGCCGGTTATATTTCTGGTCAAGAAAAAACCCCGTCTTCTGGCCGTTCTCCACATCGACCATGTACTTTACCCCATTCTCCTCGATCAGCACATTCGTATCAAACGGCTCCCCGATAAATCCCCTGAACCTCTCCATGCCTTCCTGTTCGCGCACTTTCGCGTCGCTGCGCTCATAGATGCCGCGGATCTGTATTCCGTCCTCGCGCAGAACCTCCGCCAGCATCTTCAGGATCACGCTTTTCAGCCGGTCAATCCCCAGCGCGAGCGACTCGACCACCAGCACGTCGGAAAATTTATCGATCACGATACCCGGCAGAAAATCCGCCTCTCCGAAAACAATTCTGCAGCTTCCCGTGTCCACCGTTTTCTTCCGGTAATCCCACGCCGCCTTCACGCGCATACGGATAAACGCCTCATCGATCTCCTGATCCACGTTTCTTGTCAGCAGGCGGATTCTGATCCTGGAATTTCGGTTGATAAACCCTCTGCCCATCGGATAGCCGTCATAATCACGGATGATCACGATATCCCCGTCCGCGAACGAACCCGCGACGCTTGCGATCTCATTGTCGTAAACCCACATTCCGCCGGCCTTCAGCGTTCTTCCCTCTCCCTTTTTCAATGTGACGACCGCACTCATACTTCCTCTCTCTCCTTCTTATGCTCTTTCCCGAACAGTTCATAATAGAAAATATACTGCTGCATCACGCCCTGCGCCCCGCGGTATCTGCGGTTCGGGAACCCACGCCGGTAATGCGCCTCCATAGCCTGATGTATGTGCGTATCTGCCGGAAACGCCTGCAGATGATGCAGCGCAAAAAGGCAGATACAGTCCGCCACCTTCTCGCCGACCCCGTACAGCTTCATCAGTTCCTGCCTTGCTTTTGCGTAGGACATCTTTCGGATCGCGTCCAGATCAGTTTCTCCTGATACAGCACTGCGTGCCGCACGCACCACATACTTGCTCCGATAACCAAGATTGCACGCCATCAGCTCATCCTCATCGAGAAAGGCCAGCGCTTCCGGCTCCGGAAACGCATGGTAGATTTCCCCGCGCGCATTCGTCTTTTCTTCGCCGTAAAGCTCACAGATATTCCGGATACAGCGCCGGATGCGGACGATATTATTCTGCTGGGAAATCAGAAACGAAACGATCATCTCCCACAGATCCTGCCGCAGAATCCGGATTCCCGATCCGAAACCGGCCGCCTCTGTCAGATAAGCATCCCGCGGATTGATCATCCGGATATACGCAGAATAATCCGTCCCGAAATCAAAATAATCGTTCCAGAAATTTTCAAACTCGCCCTCATCGCAGTAAAAGCAGCAGGTCTTCCCCTGCTGCCGGATCTCCAGATACCGGTCCCCGGCAATCACGCTGTACCGTCCTTCCCCTTCCGGATTCATGCGGAAACACTGTCCCGACCTGCAGATCTGATCCATGCTGAAATAATCCAGCTCTTTTGTTATCATATGGCTTTATCCTTTCACATTTCCCGGATAAAAACAAAGCGGATTTCTTATGAGATTTTCTATAAGATTCCCTGTGAGACAAAAACCTGAAAACAAGAAAACCCGAAACAAGAAAACCTGACCTGAAACAAAAAACATTAAAACAGGAACCCCTGAAACAGGAAATCCCGAAACAAGAAATCCTGAAACAAGAAAAACCTTGATTTCTCAAGGTTTTCCATACATGGAGCATATGGGACTCGAACCCACGGCCTCCACACTGCCAGTGTGGCGCGCTCCCAGCTGCGCTAATGCCCCATGCAGTCAGTATAACACAATTTTTCCAAAAATCAACGAAAAGTTTTATGATTTTCAAAAATATATCCGCCGTTTCTTCAGAACGGCAGATGCCGGTCACGCCGCTTCCGCCGCAGTCAGGCATTTTCCGTACATGCAGAGCCTTGCAAGCCTTCCTCTGTCCGCGTCCTCGCCGTCTCCTCCGGGGAGTCTGTCAAAACTTTCCCGATCCGGGCGGTCTCCCGCGATCAGCGCGTCGACGCTCGTCCCAAACAGGCTGCTCAGCGCGTACAGATTATCAATGCTCGGAATATTCACCCCCATAAACCAGCGGTACACCGTCTGCACACAGGATAAAGACAGATATTCCTGAATATCCCGCGGAGTGAGTCCGCTTTCTTTCATGAAATACTTCAGCTGCTGCCCCGTCGTCTTCTTGTCGATCATCGGAATCATTCCACCATCTCCCGTCTCCTTGTTCCTTCATTATAGAACATATGTTCGATAAGCGCAATACATAAATTTTCTCCGCCGAAAATATCTGGAAAAATCCGGGACGATATGCTAGAATTCATCAGGAAAATCCCCTGCTGCGAAAAACGACATCCTTTCCAAACTTTCATGCCGGGCATGCCCGGCAGCACCATGAATAAAAGCCCACGGGGGCAAAAACACATTCGATCCTAACTATTGACGGAGGTAACAGACATGAAAAGCTTTTTTCTGGCGGCTTCAGTTGTAACACCCCTGCTGATCTATATGATAATCGGCGGCCTTGTGAGAAAACTCAATCTTGTTTCAGAAACTTCTTTTAAACAGCTCAATGAAATGACGTTCAAAATGATCATCCCGTTTGCCCTGTTCTTCGATATTTACGAATCCGATCTGGCATCGGTGATCATTCCGGATCTGTTTCTCTTTACAGCCGGCCTGATACTTCTGATGTTCTTTGCCGCCATCTTTCTTGTCACGCGGTTTGTCAAAGATAAAAGCGACGCCTCCACGCTCATTCAGGGTATTTACCGGAGCAATTTCGTGCTCTTCGGCGGCGCGATCGCCGGATCGCTGTGTTCCGACGAGGGAGTCGCAATCGTCGCCGCGCTGTGCGCAGTTGTCGTCCCAATGTTCAATATCCTCGCCGTCATCCTGTTTGAATCCATGCGCGGAGGTTCGGTCAGCAAAATCCAGCTGCTGCTGCGCATCTTCAAAAATCCCCTGGTGGACGCAGGTCTCCTCGGGGCCGTATTCAGTCTCCTGAAGATTCCGCTTCCGGAACTGCTGGCCTCCCCTCTGAAAACACTCGGCAGCATCTCCACGCCGCTGGCGCTTCTGGTACTCGGAGGACTTCTCTCATTCCGCAGCATGGTCAGTCACCGCAGATATCTGACGGCCGCCATTCTGGGACGTCTCGTCGTGATCCCTCTGATCGCGCTGACGGCCGCCGTTCTTCTCGGCTGCAGAAACGACTCGCTCGTGGCGATACTGGCCGTTTTCGGATCTCCGACCGCGGTGGCCTCCGTTCCCATGGCACAGTCGATGGGCGGAAACGGCGCGCTTGCGGGAGAGATCGTCGTCACCAATTCCCTGTTCTGCATTCTGACGATCTTTCTGTTTGTATTCGGGATGTCCAGTCTGGGGCTTATCTGACCGGAAAACAGGCGGTCTGCCCGCTCTAAAAGAGAGGAAGAAAGAAAAAACATGAGGAAAACAATCGCGATTATTGACGACGACGTCCATATCGGGGACATTCTTACCGAAATCCTGAGGCAGGAGGGCTATACCGTCCTGCGCGCCTACTCCGGCACCGAGGCCCTCTATCTGCTCTCGCAGAACAGACCGGATCTGATTCTTCTGGATCTGATGCTGCCCGGCCTCTCCGGCGAGGAGGTTCTGCCTCAGATTAAAAATATTCCTGTCATTGTCCTGAGCGCCAAAGCAGATGTGCAGGACAAAGTCTCCCTTCTGCTTAGCGGAGCCGCCGACTACATCACCAAGCCGTTTCACAGGGAGGAACTTCTCGCGCGCATCACCGTTCAGCTCCGAAAATCCGAAAAAACAAGGGACACTTCCTTGCTGACCGCCGGCGGCCTGACACTGGATCCCGTATCCCTCGAAGCGGCGGTCAAAGACTGTCCCGTAAGGCTGACGCGGACCGAGTTCGCCATCCTCAAACTGCTGATGAACAATCCCGGACGGGCTATCTCCAAAAGCGCTCTGCTGGACCGCATCAGCCTCGATACGCCGGACTGCACCGAACGATCCTTAAAGCAGCATATCAGCAATCTTCGGAAAAAACTGCAGGAGGCAGGCGGCGCGGATTGTATCGAAACGGTGTGGGGAATCGGATTCCGGCTGAATGCCGGCGTCAGCGAAACAGACGCCGCACCGGACCGGATTTCCGGGAAGGAAACAGATAAACCGAGCGCCGGTACCGACAGTTCCCGGGGCAAATGAACATCTGACAGGAATCTTGACGAAATCCTGACGCTTTTCCTGACCGCCTTCTTGACCATTCTTTGCTATACTGCGTTCAAAAGAGCCGCTGCCCTGCACCGCCGGATCTGCGGGAGCCAGCTTCATGCATAACTGATGGCAGGACACTGCCATGGATGAAAGTCTGCGGACATGGGACAGCCTGCGCAGGAGCAGGCCGGCGGGCCCGGAAAAGGAGGCCAAACGCTATGAACTATGTGCTGACAACACACGATCTGAAGAAAAAATACCGGCATTTTCAGGCATTGAACGGACTTTCCATGCATGTGCCAAGAGGTTCCATCTACGGTTTTGTCGGGAAAAACGGAGCCGGCAAGACGACCCTGATCCGTCTGATCTGCGGACTTCAGAACCCGACTTCCGGAACTTTCACCTTGTACGGGATTCGAAATGACCAAAAAAATATCGAGAAAGCGCGCCGCCGCATGGGCGCAGTGGTGGAGACGCCGTCGATCTATCTGAATATGACCGCCGAAGAAAATCTGAAGCAGCAGTATCTGATCCTCGGACTTCCGTCTTTCGGCGGAGTAAAGGATCTCCTGCACCTGGTCGGTCTCGACAATACCGGCAGGAAAAAGGCCGGAAATTTTTCACTCGGCATGCGCCAGCGGCTTGGAATCGCACTCGCGCTTGCCGGCAGCCCGGATCTTCTGGTGCTCGACGAACCGGCCAACGGCCTTGACCCGCAGGGCATTGTGGAAATCCGCGAGCTGATCCTGAAGCTGAACCGCGAGCGGCAGATTACAGTGCTGATCTCAAGCCACATCCTCGACGAGCTTTCCCGGCTTGCCACCCACTACGGGATCATCGACAGCGGCCGGATGATAAAGGAATTCAGCGCGCGGGAACTGGAACACGCCTGCCGCAAATGTATCCGCCTGGAGGTGACCGACACCAGAATTCTCGCCCGGATCCTGACAGAGGCAGACATCGAATTCAAGATCATCTCGCCGACAACGGCCGACATATTTGAGAAGGTAAATATTACCTGGCTGGCTAAAGTCCTGGCCATGGAATACTGCGAAATTTTCTCTATCCAGGAAAAGGACGAAAGTCTGGAGAGCTATTTTATTTCCCTGACAGGAGGTGCCGGCCATGTGTAAGCTCCTTCTTTTTCTCCGGCAAAAACCGCCGATGCGGACAGCGGGCAGACTTTCTCTTTTGAAAGGGGGCGCATGATATGACAAGACTTTTGAACGCCGGATTTTTCCGGCTTCGCAGAGACAGAACCTTCTGGATCACAGCCGCCGTCGTAATCCTGATTTCTCTTGTCAACGTGCCGAACAGCACAGAGTCATGGCAGGTCCAGACTGCAGGCAGCCTTGCCGTCACAATGGAAGAATTCTTTTTTAATCTGGCTCCCTATGCAGGCATGATCTTCGCCGTGTTCGTCAGTCTGTTTCTCGGAACCGAGCATTCCGACGGAACCATCCGGAACAAATTAGTTGTCGGCCACACACGCCGGCACATTTATCTGGCTGATTTTGCCGTCTGCTTCGCGGCGGACCTGTTCCTTCTCGCGCTGTGGATTCTGGGACAGACGCCTCTTTTTTTCACGATCGGTCCGATGGAAATGGGAATGACAGGGTTTGCGGCTTATCTGGCCGTCGCCGTCTGCTTTACGGCATCGCTCACCGCCGTCTTTGTGCTGATCAACATGCTTTCCACAAACAAAGCAGTTTCCGTCGTCCTCTCTCTGGCCGTCTGGATTCTGCTGATCCTGGCCGCAAGCGGGGCAAACGACCGCCTGGACTGTCCGGCGACGATCGGAGGGATGGCTTACATTGACGGTGAATTCGTGATGATGGAGGAGAAACCGAATCCGCTCTATGTCGCCGGTTTTGCCCGCCTGCTTCTGAAGAGCTTTCTGGATCTTCTGCCGACCGGACCGGCCATTCTGATGACGAATGCGGCCATTGAAAATCCGGGCAGGGAAATAACGCTGGCGCTTCTGCTTACGGCTCTGCTGATCTTCGCCGGCGTCCGGCTTTTTCAGAAAAAGAATCTCAGATAGGCATCCGCCTGGTTCAATCATACTTTTGCAAAGGAAACTGCTATGACAGGAATTTTACTGTGCGCAATCGGCTTTCTGATCTTCCTCATTCTGCTTCTGCTGATAAAAATATCTCTCCTGCGAAAAAGCGCAGGAGAGATTTGTGACTCTCTTATTCAGAAGTTATCGGAAGATACCAATACGCTGATCGACATTTCCAGCCGCGATCCCGCGATGCGAAAGCTGGCCGCGCAGATCAATGTCCAGCTTGAACGGCTTTACAAAGCGCGCAGACTTTATCAGCAGGGCGATCAGGAGCTGAAAGAAGCCATAACAAATATCTCTCACGATATCCGCACTCCCCTGGCTGCCATCTGCGGTTATCTCGATCTTCTGGACCGTGAGGAAAAAAATGAGACCATGCAGCATTATCTCTCGCAGATCCGAAACCGCACGGACGCCCTGACAAGCCTGACAGAAGAGCTGTTCCGCTACAGCATCGTCTCCTCCGCCCGCGAATTAAGGCCGGAGCGGGTAAATATGGTACAGATCCTGGAAGAGAATCTGCTGCTCTTCTACGAGCCGCTGCAGGAAAAAAATATCCGGCCCGCGGTTCGTCTGCCGGAAGCTCCCGTCTGGCGTACCCTGGATCCGGGCGCTCTGAACCGCATCTTCTCCAATATCATAAGCAACGCCGTAAAATATTCAGACGGGGATCTTACGGTAAACATGGACGAGGACGGAACGATCCTCTTCTCCAATACAGCCCGGAATCTGACTCCCGTGACGGCCGGAAGGCTGTTCGACCGTTTCTATACCGTGGAGGCAAGCCGCAATTCCACCGGACTGGGCCTGTCGATCGCCCGGCTCCTCACAGAGCGCATGGGCGGCAGGATTGAGGCCTCCTTCAGCGAAGGAAAATTATCGATTACGCTCCGATTTGAAAAATGAGTTCACCGCATCAGCCTTCACCGCAGCGGCAATCGAGACGTCCACAGCATGATACGGGATCAGCGTCGCCTGAAATGCGTGATACAGATCCGACTTTCCGGGCCACACCGTGTTCATCAGATGATTGTTCTGATCCAGCTGATGATACCAGGAGCCGCTGACGTGATCCAGAACCTTCTCATCCAGATATTTCATAAATTCCGCGTAATCCCCGGCATACTTTTCTTTTCCCGTCACGCGGTACAGGACGGCCGACGTATTAATCGCCTCGGCCAGCGTCCAGTGCATCCGGTCGTGGATCACCGGTTTTCCGTCCCAATCCGTTGTATACACAATCCCCGGAGCGCCGTCTGTGTTCCACGCATCCGAAACCGCCCGGTTGTAAAGCTGCTCGGCGGCTTCTATATATTGCGCTGCTTTCACACTTGCTTTGCTTTCCCCGCCCGTTTCTTCTATCCCGGTCCCTCTGTACGTGGAAAGCGCCCACTGTGTGATCAGCCTCGCCCACTCAATCCCGTGTCCCGGCGTGGCGCCGTACGGCTTGAAGCGGTCGTCCGGAATCTCTTTATTGCATTCCAGATCCGCCTTCCAGTCTTTTGTGAAATGCTCCGGAATCCTCCAGCTGTTCTCCACGGCCCAGCCAATCACCCGGTCAATGATCCTGCCGGCCCGCACCCGGTACTTCTCTTTGCCCGCAGCGTCCGCGACGGCGAGAAAAGCCTCCACTGTGTGCATATTCGCGTTCAGTCCCCGATATTCATCCAGCACGCGAAAATCTGTATCCCAGGTATCGCAGCACAGTCCCTCTTCTTCATTCCAGAAAAACCGGTCAAACACGCGCAGCGCATCCTCCAGCAGTTCTGCCGCTCCCTCTCTTTTCGCCAGCAGTCCCGAGCACGCGGCAAGGATCACAAACGCATGCGCATAACACTGCTTGTTCGGGACAATCTGACCGTCCTGCGTAAGCCCTGCATACCAGCCGCCGTTTTTCGCATCGTGCAGCTCTCCCCGGATCCCCCGCAGGGCATCGTCTGCCAGCCTGCCGCAAATCTCCCGTGAAACGATATCCGGCACCCCGGCGCTGTCCCCGCCAGGAATCTCCTCTGACAGCCTGTCATATTCCTTTCGCAAAGCCTCGCATGACGAATATTCAAGCATGGAACCGATACTGTACACGTGCGCCATGCGGCTGGTGATCCAGGTCTCCCGGTTCAGCTCCGTCCACGGAGTCCCGTCATTCCCCAGATACCAGGAGGAACCTCCCGGGGAGGGAAACCTGCGCCCGAACGCCAGAAGCTGTTCCCTCATTTCCTTCAAAAACTGTCTGTTTTCTTCCATGTCAATCCTGTATTTTCTGTCCATATTTACCCCTTTCACGGACATGATTTTTATAGCTTATCCTGCCTCCTCAAACTGCGCGTTGTAAAGCTCCGCGTAGAATCCGCCCTTCTCAAGCAGCTCCTTGTGCGTCCCCTGCTCCACGATATCGCCGTCCTTCATGACAAGAATCAGATCCGCGTTCCGGATCGTGGAAAGCCTGTGCGCGATCACAAAGGAAGTCCGCCCCTTCAGCAGCGTATCCATCGCGGCCTGGATCAGATGTTCGGTTCGGGTATCCACGGACGATGTCGCCTCATCGAGGATCATGATCGGATTGTCCGCCAGAATTGCGCGGGCAATCGTCAGAAGCTGCTTCTGTCCCTGCGAAATATTGGAGGCTTCCTCATTGATCTCCATCTGATAGCCGCCCGGAAGCGACCGGATAAACTTGTCGGCCCTTGCCAGCTTCGCGGCGCGGATGACCTCCTCATCCGTGGCCTCCAGCCGCCCATAGCGGATATTTTCCATGATCGAACCTTTAAAAAGCCAGGTGTCCTGCAGCACCATGCCGAACCCGTTGCGGAGCGCGTTCCGGTCAAAATCAGCAACCGGATGTCCATTCAGCCGGATCGTTCCGGAATTCACATCGTAAAACCGCATGAGCAGCTTCACCATGGTCGTCTTGCCTGCGCCGGTCGGCCCTACGATCGCCACCATCTGTCCCGGTCTGATCTCACTGTTGAAATCATGAATGATCATTTTGTCCGGATTGTAGCCAAACTGTACATGCTCGAAGGAAACTTCCCCCTCGATGACAGCCGGGTCGACCGGATGTTCCGTCGCCTGGATTTCCTCTTCCTCATTCAGGAACGCAAAGATGCGTTCCGCCGCGGCCGCCATGGACTGCAGCAGGTTTGATACCTGCGCCATCTGCGTGATCGGCTGTGTGAACCGCTTCACATACTGGACGAACGCCACGATATCGCCGATCTCAATGGTGCCGGCAGCTGCCAGCATCGCACCTGACACCGCGACAGCCACATACCCGAGGTTGCTGACAAAGTTCATGATCGGCTGCATCAGGCCGGACAGGAACTGGCTCTTCCACGCCGATTCAAACAGGACGCCGTTGATTTTCCGAAACTCCTCCAGCTCCGCATTCTCTCGGTTGAATGCCTTCACCACGTCGTGTCCGGAAAACGTTTCCTCAATCTGTCCGTCGATCTTTCCCAGATATTCCTGCTGCGCGATGAAATATTTCTGTGACTTTTTTACGATTCCCATCACCAGCATCATGGACACCGGCAGGATCAGCAGCGTGATCAGCGTCATCAGCGGCGAGATGGACAGCATCATGACAAGAACGCCGACCAGCGTACAGACCGAGGTGATCAGCTGCGTGATCGACTGGTTGAACGCCATGCCCAGCGTATCGACATCGTTGGTGATCCTTGAAAGGACGTCGCCCACGGAATTCCGTTCAAAATAAGCCAGAGGCATCCGGTTGATCTTCTCGCTGATATCCCTGCGCATCCGAAAGCTCATGTTCTGGGACATCTGCGTCATGATCCAGCCCTGCACAAAGGAAAAGATGGCGCACAGGACATAAATTCCCATTAGAGTCAGAAGAATGCCGCCAATCTTTCCAAAATCAATCGTTCCGGTTCCGGACAGCTTTGCGATCAGACCGCCAAACAGCTCCGTCGTCGCGTTTCCAAGAATCTTCGGCCCGATTACATTGAAAATTGTGGAAGCGACCGCAAAAACCGCAACCGCGGCAAGCCCAATCTTATAGACACCCATATAACGCAGCAGATTCCTGATTGTCCCTTTAAAATCTTTCGCTTTCTCGCCAGGCATACGGCCTCGTCTCCGCATGGGTCTTCTTGCTTCAGCCATTTACAGCCCCTCCTTTCAGCGCGCTCTGAATCTCTTCTTCCGAGAGCTGCCCTCTCGCAATTTCCAGATAAGTCTGACAGTTTTCCAGAAGTTCCCGGTGCGTTCCTCTGCCCACAATGCGGCCTTCCTCCATCACCAGGATCTGGTCGGCATGCAGAATCGTGGAAATCCTCTGCGCGACAATGACAACCGTGGCATTCTGAATCTGTTCCGCAAGCGCGCCCCGCAGCGCCGCATCCGTCTTGTAATCCAGAGCGGAAAATGAATCGTCAAAGAGGAAAATCTGCGGATGCTTCGCGATAGCCCGCGCGATCGACAGTCTCTGCCGCTGGCCGCCCGACACGTTGGAACCATTCTGAGCAATGTCCGACTGGTATCCGGCGGATTTTGATTCGATAAATTCCGTCGCCTGCGCGATTTTCGCGGCCATTTCCATATCGTCATCCGTGATCTGTTCTCCCCCGTACTTCAGGTTGCTCTCAACCGTACCCGAGAACAGAATCCCTTTCTGCGGCACATAGCCGATGCTGTCTCTCAGCTTCTTCTGGCTGATCTCCCGTATGTCGATCCCGTCCAGCGTAATGCTCCCCTTTGTAACATCATAAAAACGCGGAATCAGATGGATCAGCGTGGATTTTCCGCATCCTGTGGAGCCGATAATCGCCGTCGTCTTTCCCGGCTTTGCCGTAAAGGAAATATGCTCCAGAACCGGCGATTCCGCACCCGGATACGCAAAGGAAACATCCGAAAACGCAAGTTCTCCTTTCAGGCGGTCCAGCTCCTGGTCTCTTGTCTCGGCGATATCAGTCAGGGAAATCTCCGTCTCCAGAACCTCCTCGACACGGTCGGCCGCGACGCCGGCACGCGGCAGCATGATGGAGATCGCCGAGAGCATCAGAAAGCCCATGATGATCACCATCGAATACGTGATAAACGCCGTCAGATCGCCCACCTGTACGTTTCCTGTATCCACGCCGTGTCCGCCGACCCAGACGATCAGCACTGAGACACCGTTCATGATCAGCATCATAACCGGCATCATAAAGTTCATGACCCGGTTCGTAAAAAGCTGCGTCTCAAAAAGATCGGTATTCGCTTTCGCAAAACGCGCTTCCTCATATTTCTGACGTCCGAAGGCCCGGATCGGCATCACGCCGGTCAGAAGTTCCCTGGATACCAGATTCAGCCGGTCCACCAGCTGCTGCATGATCTTAAACTTCGGATAGACAACGGCAAACAAAATCGCGACGCAGATTCCAAGCGCGATGACCGCAGCGACGATGATCCAGCTCATGGAAGATCCCGTCTGGATTACCTTTATGACACCTGCAATGGCAAGAATCGGAGCGTAAGTTACCATACGGAGCAGCATAACCGTCAGCATCTGCACCTGCTGAATGTCATTGGTACAGCGCGTGATCAGAGAGGCCGTGGAAAACTTTTCGATTTCCGCGCTGGTAAAATTCATGACCTTTGTGTAAAGCCGCTCGCGCAGATTCCGTCCGATTCCCGCAGAGACTCTGGCCGCGATATAACCGGTCATAACTGCCACAATGGCCATGACCAGCGCCATTGCCAGCATCTTCATTCCAACCCTGAAAAGATACGCGTTTCGTATCTCATTCAGATCAATGCCCTGTGCTTCATATTCCGCCGCGACATATCCCATCGCGGCCTGATCCAGGAAAGAATCGGTCATTCCCTCCATCTGGGAAAGTTTATCCTGCATCTGCTTCTGAATCATTTCCTTTGACATGACCCCAAGGCGGACAGCCGCCTTCGTCATCGCCAGCATCGCCGCCCCGTCCTTGCTGTTCTGCATCTGAAAAACGGCACTTTCCGGAAGTGCGAGAATGCCGTCCAGCGTCTGTCTGTCACTTTTTTCAATTTCTTTCAGCGTCCGTATGCCGTCCTCGTCCGCTTCTGAATATGCGGCTTCCAGCTTTTCCACATCGGAATCCGCAAGGAACAGAGCAAGTGTATCCAGACTTTCCTCCCGTATTGTCTCCGGCACCGCGTCTTCAATGCCGTTCTGCTGAAGCCCGACATTCAGCAGGTCGCTTGTGTAGGTCGGCAGGGCAAGATCGCAGTACGCCTGTATGATCAGCAGGGCTACGATCACCGCCACAGCTCCCTTCGCTTCAGCTAAAAATCGGAAAATATTCTTCATTAATATTCCTCCTCGATTTTATTCCCACAGGCAATGAGTCGTCACATGCCTGCCAAACAGCACTGTCATTCTAATGCTCCGCGTCTTTTTGCCGTGAATCCGCCGATTCCTCCATAGCCCCCCGGATGATTCTGGCGCACTGCTCAATTCCCAGCTTTCCGCTGTCCAGAATCAGATGATAATTTGACGGATCCTTCCAGTCTCTCCCCGTATTTGCCGCGTAATAACTGCCGCGCTTCCTGTCAAATTTATGCACGACCGTCTCCGCTTCATTCGGACGGATCCCATAATTTTCAACCGCCCGCTTTTTTCTCAGTTCCTTATCAGCCCGTATAAATACTTTTAAGACATCTTTCCTGTCGTCAAACGCGTTTACGGCGCACCTTCCGACAAAAACGGCCGGCCCCTGCGCCGCAAGCTCCCGGATCACACGCTGCTCCTCCAGATAGATCTGTCCCTCATTGGAAAGATGCCCGTCCGCTCCCTCATTCATCCTTCCCATGAGATAAATCGAATACAGAAAGCTGTTTGTCGCCTTCTCCTCATACCGCTGGATCCGGTCAACATCAATATTAAGTCTCTCCGATACCCTCTCCAGTATCTCCGCGCCGTAGCACGGAATCTTCCCAAGCTCCGACAGCCTTTCCCCGATTGCTGTTCCCGCGCTTCCGTATTCGCGCTCAATTACAGCATAATAATATTTCATTGGTACTCATCCCTCCTTAAAATCCAGTCCTCACAAAACGATATCAGACGGGAACCACCTGTCATCTGACATCCATCTGTTTAATCCTCCAGGCATTTCTGCCCACAATCTCGAGACAGCGCCGGCAGATCGCAAGTTCTTCCTCTGTCAGTCCTTCCCGGATCATCTGATTGAACTCATTCTGACGCCTGCGCCCGCGCTCAATGATCGGCTGCGCCTTCGGCGTACACACAAGACGCACCTTCCTCCTGTCCCCCTCCACAGAAAACCGTTCCAGGTACCCCTCGCATACCAGCTTGTTGATATTCACCGATAAGATGTTTTCTTTGAATCCTCTTTGCTGGCTGATCTCTTTCGCCGTGCAGAACTCCGGATTGTTCGACAAAAACATCAGAATATCAAATGCCATCTGCGGCATGGCCAGCTCGCGGCACAGCGGTTTGCAGAAGTGTTCATACGCTTCAATAAAACTGCGGAATATGGTTACATTGTTTCTGCACTTCATCTTTGCCTTTCCCTTCAATACTGGATAGTTCAATTTTGAACTTTGGGGTATTATATTCCCTGCCTGCAGAAATGTCAACATAATTATAAAAACTCCTTGTTCCACAAAAAAAGAACCCTTTGGGGAAGTCAAATACCCCGGAAAGTGTTCTTTCTCTGCTTCTCCTGGCCCGTCAGTTCATTCCTCTGCAGGCTGCAGTCTGTAACTGCTTCTCCAGCTTCCGCTTTCTCTCCAGCAATGCCTCCCACTGTTTCCTTATCAAAAAAGCAGGCTGTCCCATCTCCTCCAGAGAGCCCAGATCCATCCGCAGTTCCTCCTGGGCCTGCACTGCCGCCTGAAACAGAGTCATCTCACTGGCTGTCGTCTGGGAATAAATATCCGGATAATCGGAGAACGCGTGATCATGATCAAACAAAGGGCAGAAACCCGTGATTTTTCCTGTCTCATTATCCATATAAAATCCCCAGTTCTGCTCATGCCTGTCATTGTTATTCAGAAGATAATCCGCAAGCTGCATCTGAAGGTACAGTTCCCGGTCGATGCCTGCTGCCTCTTCAAATGCATTCAGGCCGTACGCATCGCAAAACAGGGCAAACTCCTCAAAAGTCACCATGGCCGTATCCTCTGTCGTGAACAGTTTTGACTTCACGACGGCCTCTCCCACTCCTTCGATCCACTCCTGCCTTTCCGGAGAAAGATAAGACGAAATCTCTTCCCGCAAAGACACCTCGTACGGAATATGCGGAATACGCAGCGCCTCAAGAACATTATGCGCCGGAATCTCATATTTTCCAACCTTATGCAGATAAAGTCCGTCATCCTGCCGGATCCATCCTTTAGCGCTGGTTCCGAACGTCGTAAGCTCCGGGGTGTGTATCCGTTTTCTCTGCTCCGCGGTTTCTCTGTAGACAACGTTTCTTCCCGACAAAGACACTTCCGTGATAAACAGGGAAAGCGGATTGTGAAAAAGATTCACCTCATCCCAGACCGCCTCATCCCCGTCCTGCCGGATCCAGTAAGAATCCTCAAGGCTCAGTCCCCTGCACGCTCTGCACACCGCATACCGGTTCGTCTGGGACAGACGCATGGCATTTAAGATCTCCTTCGCGTAGCTCCTCCCCATGGACAGCGTGCGATTGGAAGCCCATTCCATAAAGTCCACAAACGAAACGTCTTCCCTTCTCAAAGCAAACGGAAGGCGGCCGAAATCCAGGATCACGCACTCTCCCGTGGGATAAATTTCCATCAGAGGTTTGTCCTTCAATAATAACTGCTGCATGCGGTCTGTTTTCATGTCCATCCTCCTCTAGAAATGCTTAAGAGATCATTATGCAAGCATTACCCTGCACCTCTTTTTATAAAATGCGATCCCATATTTCAGAATACGCTCGATCCCCTCGTCCAGAAGTTCCTCCTCATACCGCCTGCTCTCAATCTGTTCCAGCGCTTTTTGACAAGCTGCCTCCAGATTTCCATCGTCTGCATATTTGATCTCCAGCACAATACCCATGCTGCCGTCGTCCGACTCCGCCAGAATATCGCTGTACCCGTCCCCCGACTCCTTGTTAGACGATACGCCCCAGGTATCCCAGAAACCCAGGATTCCCACCAGAATACCGTGGTAAAAGTTTTCTTTCAGCTGCTTTTTCACAAAGGTATCCCGGATGCTGATCGTCCGCCTCAGGTATTCGCCCAGCAGCTTTTCCACCTGTTCCGGTTCCCCGTTCTTCAATGCCTCACAGAAATTTCTTAACGCTTCCCCGTTTTTCGGAACATCTTCCCTGAACAGCTCCATGATCTGTGTCGTAAAAATTTTCCGGATCTCAATATTTGGGATCGCCAGCCGGAAACTGTCCCCCTCCGGCTTTCCTCTCTGGGTCAGGTACCCTGTGGTAAACAGGACGCTCCACAGATTTTCAATCGAATCATACATATC
>CANRGB010000059.1 GCA_947630005.1 uncultured Lachnospiraceae bacterium | reverse complement strand
ACTCCTCTCTTCTGCGGAGAAGATGCGTTCGTAGCTCTTTTCTGCAGGGAGTTGAATCCTTTCTGGAGAGCCGGTGCGGTAGACTTCTTGACTGAGGTCTGTCTGCCCTTTCTTACTAACTGGTTAAATGTTGGCATTCTTCTTTCACCTCCTGAATAGTGGCGCTGTTCATCCCCGTGCCGCGGCGCGGCCGCGCATAAACAGCAGCTGACATGCATGCTCCTGTGGTTGCCTGAAAACTGCGCACATCAAAACAAACGCATTTCATTTTTGCGCACTGTCACATTATACTGACAAGAACCGCACTTGTCAAGCTGTTTCTTATATTTTTATTAATCATCTGGACATCGCATCCTTTTAATGATAAGATAGCAAGAAATTTCAGACATCCAAGGAAGGTCTTCTATGCGTTTACGAACTTTTTTAAAACCGTTTTCTTTTCTCCCCGCCCTGGTGATGATGTATCTGATCTATTCCTTTTCCGCGCAGGAAGGGAGCGATTCTGCCGCCCTCAGCTATAAAGTCAGCTATTATGTAGTCAAAGCGGCGGACGAGGTCCTTGACGCGGATCTGCAGGAATGGGAAATCGAAAACTTTGCGAACCGTTTCCACGGGGTCACGCGCAAGCTGGCGCATATGACGGAATATTTTGCTCTGGCGATAAGCGTGGCGTTTCCGCTTTATGTATACGGACTTCACGGGATTCCTCTCGTGCTGACCGCCGGAATGATCTGTGTGGCGTACGCCTGCGGGGACGAATACCACCAGTCGTTCGTCGCCGGCCGCTCCCCCTCCAAAAGGGACGTGCTGATCGATTCCTTCGGCGCTTTCTGGGGTATCATCCTTGTCCGAATCATCGGATGGACCGGCCGCATGACAATTTTCCGGCCGCTCCGCAGAAAAAGAGTAAGGGTTTCTTCCTATTATAATACTGCACCGCAGCAGAGAGCGCCCTATGGCTATGACAGTTACGGCGGCTATGACGATTACGATGACTACGGCGGACGCAGCAGCTATGACAGTTACGATGGCCATGGCGGACGCGGCGGCTATGCAGCAAATTACAATGGCCAGGACAGACGCGGCGGCTATACCAGTTACAATGAACAGGACAGACGCAGCAGCTATGATAGTTACGATGATCACAGCGGGCGAGGCGGCCATGCCAGTTATGACAACCGCGGCGGCACAGACTGGCCGCTGCCATACGAAGAACGGCATCGGAAAGAACCGGTCCGCGGCTCCGACAAACTGTCGGAGGATCTGTCTTTTCGGAAACTGCTTCACGATATCCGGGAACAGCACCAGCAGGATCACACGGACGGATCCTGACGCGCAGCCGGACAGGAGGAAAAACCGCCTCCTGCGTGATTAGATTTTAAAAATTAAAAAAGAAAAACAGGCAGCCGGATTCTGAAAGGATTCGGCTGCCAGCTTTTATTATAAGCCCAGTCTCCATGCATAACCGGGGGCAAGTTTACTTGCCACCCGGTTTATGCATAGGAGACGCTAACCCGTATGAGCAAAAAAGTGATGCGAACGAATGTGAGCAGCGCGGCGCCGTGTGCCGGTGGCACACGTTTGGCGCCGACCGGAACGGAGTGTAGACTTTGCGAATATGGGCAGGGGTGCTGAACGTCCAGTGGACGTTCGTTTAGCACCGACCGAAGCGGAGCGCAGACCGCGGGAGTGCCAAAGGCACGAAGCGACCCGTGGGCTTTTTTTATTCTTCCCCGTCGGATTCCGCATCATCCTCCACAGGAACTTCCACATCTGCTTCCTCCACAATCTCCGCGGATTCTTCCTCCTTCGTTTCCGGATCATCCAGTCCCGAAAGATCCTCATCGGGCTCATCCGGATCGTCGCCCAGCTCACTCAGATTCACTTCGTCCATCTCGTCCAGATCATCCCCGTATTCCTCGGAATTCAGCTTTTCATACAGATAATCATCCGTGGCCGAGGAATCGATCCTGACATTCCGGTAGCGTCTCATGCCGGTACCGGCCGGAATCAGCTTGCCGATGATAACGTTCTCCTTCAGACCGATCAGCGGATCAATCTTGCCTTTGATCGCCGCCTCTGTCAGCACCTTTGTCGTCTCCTGGAAGGACGCGGCCGACATAAACGAGTTTGTCGCGAGCGAAGCCTTGGTGATACCAAGCATGACGCGCTTTCCTTCCGCCGGCGTCTTTCCTTCCGCCTCCATCTGACGGTTGATGTCCTCGTATTCCAGAATATCGACCAGTGTTCCCGGCAGGAAATTCGTGTCTCCGTTGTCCTCGATGCGGATCTTCTTCAGCATCTGACGGACAATCACTTCGATATGCTTGTCGTTGATCTCAACACCCTGAAGACGGTATACTCGCTGAACTTCGCGCAGCATATAGTCCTGTACCGCCTCAACACCCTTGATCTTCAGAATATCGTGCGGATTTATATTTCCTTCCGTCAGCGCGTCGCCCGCCTCAAGATACTCTCCATCCGAGACTCTGATCCGCAGGCCGTACGTGATCGGATACGTTTTGGACTCTCCTGTGTCGTGGTTCGTCACAATGACATCCCGCTTCTTCTTCTCATCAACGATCTTGGCAACGCCGGAGATCTCCGTGACGGTCGCGAGACCCTTCGGTTTTCTCGCCTCAAAAAGCTCCTCGACACGCGGAAGACCCTGTGTGATATCGCCGCCGGCAACGCCTCCGGTATGGAAGGTACGCATCGTAAGCTGCGTGCCCGGCTCCCCGATCGACTGAGCCGCTATGATACCGACCGACTCGCCGACTCTCACCGGTTCGCCGCTCGCCATGTTTGCGCCATAGCACTTCGCGCAGATACCGACACGGGATCTGCAGGTCAGGATCGTACGGACTTTGATCTTCTTGATCGGCTCGCCCTCGGAATCAACGCTCTTGCTTATAATACGCGCCGCGCGCGCCGGAGTAATCATATGGTTGGCCTTTACGATGACCTCTCCGTCCGCCGTGCAGATATCCTCGCAGGAGAAACGCCCGGTAATACGCTCCTGAAGGCTCTCGATCTCCTCACGGCCGTCCGTGAACGCTTTCACGTACATGCCGGGGATCTCATCCGCGCCCTCGCTGCAGTCCACCTCGTGGATGACCAGTTCCTGCGACACGTCAACCAGACGTCTGGTCAGGTATCCGGAATCGGCTGTACGCAGCGCGGTATCGGACAGACCCTTGCGGGCGCCGTGCGCCGACATGAAATACTCCAGTACGTCAAGTCCTTCACGGAAATTGGACTTGATCGGCAGCTCGATCGTATGGCCCGTCGTATCCGCCATCAGTCCGCGCATGCCGGCCAGCTGTTTGATCTGCTTATCGGAACCGCGGGCTCCGGAGTCCGCCATCATGTAGATATTATTGTATTTATCGAGACCGTCGAGCAGCGCCCTGGTCAGAATATCATCCGTCTCCTTCCAGGTCTCGACAACCTCCTTGTAACGCTCTTCTTCTGTGATCAGTCCACGCTTGTAGTTGCGCATGATCTTGTCCACCGTATCCTGCGCTTTTTTGATCAGCTCCGGCTTCTCCGGGGGCACCGTCATGTCGGAAATCGACACGGTCATGGCTGCGCGGGTCGAATACTTGTATCCCATGGACTTGATATCGTCAAGCACCTCGGCCGTCCTCGTCGCACCGTGGGTGTTGATGACCTTTTCCAGGATCTGCTTCAGTCCCTTCTTGCCGACCAGGAAATCGATTTCCAGCTTCAGTTCATTGCCCGGAACCGAACGGTCCACAAAGCCGAGATCCTGCGGAAGAATCTCATTAAACAGGATACGGCCAAGCGTCGAGTCGATCACGGAACGGAGGACCGTCCCGTCCTCCATCTTCTTCTCCACGCGGACCTTGATCCTGGACTGCAGCGTCAGATATTTATTCTCATAGGCGAGGATCGCCTCGTTTACGTTCTTAAAGAACTTGCCCTCCCCGAGCGCTCCCGGACGCTCCTGCGTCAGATAATAAATGCCAAGCACCATATCCTGGGAAGGTACGGCCACCGGACCGCCGTCCGACGGCTTCAGCAGGTTGTTCGGCGAGAGCAGCAGGAAACGGCACTCCGCCTGCGCTTCGACCGAGAGCGGAAGATGCACAGCCATCTGATCTCCGTCGAAGTCCGCGTTGAACGCGGTACATACGAGCGGATGAAGCTTGATCGCCTTTCCTTCGACGAGGATCGGCTCAAACGCCTGGATGCCGAGTCTGTGCAGCGTGGGGGCGCGGTTCAGCATAACCGGGTGCTCCTTAATGACATCCTCAAGCACATCCCATACCTCCGGCTGCAGGCGCTCCACCATCTTTTTCGCGTTTTTGATGTTGTGCGACGTACCGTTCGCGACAAGCTCCTTCATAACGAACGGCTTGAACAGCTCGATCGCCATCTCTTTCGGCAGGCCGCACTGATAGATCTTGAGCTCCGGCCCAACGACGATAACCGAACGGCCGGAATAATCGACACGCTTGCCGAGCAGATTCTGACGGAAACGTCCGGATTTGCCCTTCAGCATCTCGGAGAGCGACTTCAGCGGACGGTTCCCCGGCCCCGTCACAGGGCGGCCGCGGCGGCCGTTGTCGATCAGGGCGTCCACCGCCTCCTGAAGCATTCGTTTTTCATTGCGCACGATGATCTCCGGCGCGCCCAGATCGATCAGTCTTTTCAGACGGTTGTTCCGGTTGATAATACGGCGGTACAGATCATTCAGATCGGACGTCGCGAAGCGGCCTCCGTCTAACTGCACCATCGCGCGGATGTCCGGCGGGATCACCGGGATCACCGTCAGAATCATCCACTCCGGGCGGTTCCCCGACTCGCGGAACGCCTCGACGACCTCAAGTCTCTTGATGATCTTCGCGCGCTTCTGGCCCGTCGATTCCTTCAGTTCTCTCTTCAGCTCGGCGGATTCCTTCTCGAGATCGATCTCCTCAAGCAGCTCCTTGATCGCCTGCGCGCCCATTCCACAGCGGAAGCCGTTGTGCCACTTTTCCCGTGCGTCCAGATATTCACGCTCCGTCAGAACCTGCTTCTTCTTCAGATCCGTCGCTCCCGGGTCGAGAACAATGTAGCTCGCGAAATACAGCACTTTCTCCAGATTTCGCGGAGTGATCTCAAGGATCAGTCCCATACGGGACGGTATGCCTTTGAAATACCAGATATGGGATACCGGAGCGGCAAGCTCAATATGCCCCATTCTCTCCCTGCGGACGCTGGCCTTCGTGACCTCAACGCCGCAGCGGTCGCACACAACGCCTTTGTAGCGGATCTTCTTGTACTTTCCGCAGTGGCATTCCCAGTCCTTGCTCGGCCCGAAAATGCGCTCGCAGAACAGTCCGTCCTTCTCCGGCTTCAGCGTCCTGTAATTTATCGTCTCCGGCTTCTTTACTTCTCCGCGCGACCATTCCCTGATCTTTTCCGGAGAAGCAAGCCCGATCTTTATCGCATCAAATGTAATTGGCTGATACACTTCGTTGTTCATTGTTTCCGGCATGATGACACTCCTTTCAAAAGCTGGGCATTAATCCTTACAGTCAGTCTTCGTCACTGTAGCTGTCCATCTCATAGTCATCCAGAACAAGACTTTCTTCCTCAGGCTCCTCGTGCACATCGATCAGCTCACCGTCCTCAAACTCCTGTCTGCTGTATCCGTAGCTGCCAAGCGACTGCTCCTCGCTGTCGTTGTACTTTCTGTCGCCCTCGATTACAGAACGCATATCGGTATCACCATAATCAACCGTCTCCATGATCTCCACTTCCGTGTTGTCCTCCCTGAGAACCCTGACATCAAGTCCCAGAGACTGCAGTTCCTTCAGAAGTACCTTGAAGGACTCCGGGATGCCCGGCTCGGGGATATTCTCCCCTTTGATGATCGCCTCGTACGTTTTCACACGCCCGATGATATCGTCCGACTTCACCGTCAGAATCTCCTGCAGCGTGTACGCCGCGCCGTAGGCTTCGAGCGCCCATACCTCCATCTCTCCGAAACGCTGTCCTCCGAACTGCGCCTTGCCGCCGAGCGGCTGCTGCGTTACCAGAGAATACGGACCTGTGGAGCGGGCATGGATCTTGTCGTCCACCAGATGATGAAGCTTCAGATAATGCATGTGCCCGATCGTGACCGGACTGTCAAAATATTCGCCGGTACGCCCGTCGCGCAGCCTTACTTTGCCGTCTCTTGAAATCGGAACACCCTTCCAGAGTTTTCTGTGGTCACGGTTCTCATACAGATAATCCATAACCTCCGGAAGCAGTTCCTGCTCATGTTTCGCTTTAAATTCTTCCCACTCCAGATTGACGTAATCATTCGCCAGATCAAGAGTGTCCATAATGTCTTCCTCGTGCGCCCCGTCGAACACCGGCGTCGAGACATTGAAGCCAAGCGCTTTGGCCGCAAGGCTCAGATGGATCTCAAGCACCTGTCCGATATTCATACGCGACGGCACGCCGAGCGGGTTCAGAACGATATCCAGCGGACGTCCGTTCGGAAGGAACGGCATATCCTCCACCGGAAGCACGCGGGAGACAACACCCTTGTTCCCGTGACGGCCCGCCATCTTGTCGCCGACCGAAATCTTTCTCTTCTGCGCGATGTAGATACGCACCGCCTGATTGACTCCCGGAGGCAGCTCGTCGCCGTTCTCTCTCGTGAACACCTTCGCGTCCACGACGATGCCGTACTCGCCGTGCGGCACTTTCAGGGAGGTGTCGCGGACCTCGCGCGCCTTTTCTCCGAAGATTGCGCGCAGCAGCCGCTCTTCCGCCGTCAGTTCCGTCTCTCCTTTGGGCGTAACCTTTCCGACCAGGATATCGCCGGCGCGGACCTCGGCGCCGATGCGGATGATTCCGCGCTCGTCGAGATCCTTCAGCGCGTCGTCTCCGACACCCGGCACGTCCCTGGTGATCTCCTCAGGCCCGAGTTTCGTATCGCGCGCTTCCGCCTCATATTCCTCCATATGGACGGATGTATATACGTCATCCATGACCAGACGCTCGCTCAGAAGAACCGCGTCCTCATAGTTGTAGCCTTCCCATGTCATAAAGCCGATCAGCGGGTTTTTCCCGAGCGCGATCTCGCCGTTGTGCGTGGACGGGCCGTCCGCGATCACATCGCCCTTCTTCACGCGCTCTCCCTTGAACACGATCGGTCTCTGATTGTAACAGTTGCTCTGGTTGCTCCGCACGAATTTCATCAGATGATACTCGTCGCGCAGCCCTTCATCCGTCCGGATCACGATCTCCTTCGATGTGGAGCGCTCGACAACGCCGTCGTTCCGCGCGATCACGCAGACGCCCGAGTCGACCGCCGCCTTGACCTCCATACCGGTACCCACGACCGGAGCTTCCGTCGTGAGAAGCGGAACCGCCTGGCGCTGCATGTTGGACCCCATCAGAGCGCGGTTCGCGTCGTCGTTCTCAAGGAACGGAATCAGAGCAGTCGCCACCGAGAACACCATCTTCGGGGAGACGTCCATATAGTCAAACATGGAGCGCTCGTATTCCTGCGTTTCCTCGCGGTAGCGGCCGGATACGTTCCTGCGGATGAAATGCCCTTCCTCGTCAAGAGCCTCGTTCGCCTGCGCCACATGATAGTTGTCTTCCTCATCCGCCGTCATGTAGACGACTTCGTTCGTGACCCGCGGATTCTTGGGATCGGACTTATCGATCTTGCGGTAAGGAGCCTCGACAAAGCCGTACTCATTGATCCGTGCGTAGCAGGCCAGCGAGTTAATCAGTCCGATGTTCGGACCTTCAGGCGTCTCGATCGGACACATTCTTCCGTAGTGGGAATAATGTACGTCACGGACCTCAAACCCGGCGCGGTCACGCGAAAGTCCGCCCGGTCCGAGAGCGGAGAGACGTCTCTTGTGCGTCAGCTCGCCCAGCGGATTGTTCTGATCCATGAACTGCGACAGCTGGGAGGATCCGAAGAATTCCTTCACCGCCGCGGTCACCGGCTTGATGTTGATCAGAGACTGAGGGGAGATTCCCTCAATCTCCTGCGTCGTCATACGCTCGCGCACAACGCGCTCCAGCCTGGAAAGACCGATCCGGTACTGATTCTGCAGCAGCTCGCCGACCGAACGGATCCGGCGGTTCCCCAGATGGTCGATATCGTCATCCGTACCGATCCCGTACTCCAGATGGATGTTATAATTAATGGAAGCGAGAATATCTTCCTTCGTAATATGTTTCGGAATAAGCTCATGCACCGATTTGCGGATTTCTTCCTTCTGCGCTTCCGGATCGCTGTTCGCCTCAAGGATCTTCTTAAGCTTCGGATAATAGACAAGCTCCGTGATGCCGAGCGCCTTCGGGTCTCCCTCCACGTAATGGCGGAGATCCACCATCATGCTTGAAAGAACCTTGACATTTCTCTCCTCCGTACGTATCATAACATAGGGAACGGCGGCATTCTGAATATCGTCCGCCATGCTTCTCGTCAGCTCCGTGCCCGCCTCCGCGAGAATTTCGCCGGTGGACGGATCCACAACGTCTTCCGCGAGGATATGGCCGCTGATACGGTTGCGCAGCATAAGCTTCTTGTTAAATTTATATCGTCCGACCTTCGCGAGATCGTATCTGCGCGGGTCGAAGAACATGCTCTCGATCAGGCTCTCGGCGCTCTCCACCGCAAGCGGCTCGCCCGGGCGTATTTTCTTATACAATTCCAGGAGGCCTTCCTGATAATTCGTGGCCGTGTCCTTCCCCAGCGTGGCGACAATCTTCGGTTCTTCGCCGAACAAATCTATGATTTCTGCATTAGAACTGGTACCGAGTGCACGTATGAGTACGGTAACGGGAACCTTTCTGGTACGGTCTACGCGGACATAGAAGACATCATTGGAGTCCGTCTCATACTCCAGCCATGCGCCGCGGTTCGGAATGACTGTACAGGAAAACAGTCTTTTCCCCTGCTTATCCCGGGAGATCGCGTAGTAGATTCCGGGGGAACGGACAAGCTGGCTGACGATAACACGCTCGGCCCCGTTGATCACAAAGGTACCGGTAGCGGTCATAAGCGGCAGATCTCCCATGAAAATCTCATGCTCGCTGATCTCGCCGCTCTCCGTGTGGTGGAGACGTACACGTACTTTCAACGGAGCTGCGTATGTCGCGTCACGCTCGATGCACTCCTCAATCGAGTACTTTACATCCTCTTCGCAAAGCTTGAAATCCACGAACTCGAGGCTGAGCTTTCCGCCGTAATCCTCGATTGGGGAAATATCATCAAAGACTTCCTTAAGACCCTCATTAAGGAACCACTGATAAGAATCCTTCTGAACCTCAATAAGATTCGGCATCTCGAGGACTTCCTTCTGACGTGAATAACTCATACGGAATCCCTTACCATTTGTAATAGGACGTATCCTGTTTTTCTCCATTGATGTTTCACCTCTGTTCTTTCTGCAGTCTGCATCAATTTTTGGGCATACTTATGCCTTAGGCATAGTCTCTGCACAATAGTGCAACCTACACTATACAACATTTTCCAGAGAGTGTCAAGAAAAAAATCCTTCAATTTTCCGTTTTGTACTCTGCTTTTCAAATAAACTTGCGCATATCCCCTTCTTTGTGGTAAGCTTAAATTCACAAAACGAGCCAGCCGCCGGATATCTGCCGGCAGATGACGGCCCGCTGTTCGTAAAATAAATTCCAGAGAATTATAATCCCCGCGCAGACGCGGGACTTTCAGGAGATCATCTATGAACGAAAAAGCTTTGCAGGTACTTGAATATCATAAGATCATACAGAAACTGACCGAGTTCGCGGGATGCGAGCCCGGGAAGGCTTTGTGCCGGGAACTGGTTCCTTCTGCGGAAATCAGTGAAATCCGGCGGATGCAGCAGGAGACCTCGGACGCGGCCGGACGGCTCCTGCGCAAGGGCAATGTCTCGTTCTCCGGCGTCAGCGACATGCGCATGTCGTTAAAGAGACTGGAGATCGGCAGCTCTCTCAATATTGAAGAACTGCTGCGGGTATGCAGGATGCTTGAAACGTGCCTGCGCGTCAGGAACTGGTCGCGGCCGGTCAACGACGCGGAGCCGGAGGATTCCCTGACGCCGATGTTCGCGGCGCTGCAGCCGCTGACGCCGGTCGTCTCCGAGATTCGGCGGTGCATCCTCTCGGAGGATGAGATCAGCGACGACGCAAGTCCCGGCCTGCGTCAGGTCCGCCGCCAGATGAAGGTGACGAACGACCGGATCAAAACCCAGCTTTCCTCCCTGCTCACGGGAGGCTCGCGGATCTACCTGCAGGACGCGGTCATCACGCAGCGGAACGGCCGTTACTGCGTGCCGGTCAAGGCGGAGCACCGCGGCCAGATTCCCGGCATGATCCACGACCAGTCCTCCAGCGGTTCGACGATCTTTGTAGAGCCGATGGCCGTCGTAAAGCTGAACAACGACCTGCGCGAGCTGGAACTGCGGGAGGAAAAGGAGATCGAGGCCGTCCTCGCCATGCTCAGCACGAAAGTCGCGGAGAATTCGGAAGCGGTCGAACTTGATATCATGATGATGAAGGAACTGGATTTTATCTTCGCGCGCGCAAAGCTCTCCCTCTCCTACAACGGCTCCGAGCCGGTTTTCAACACAGAGGGACGGATCCGGATCCGCAAGGGCCGTCATCCGCTTCTTGACCCGAAGCGCGTCGTTCCCGTCGATATCCGGCTCGGGGAGGATTTCACGCTGCTTGTGATCTCCGGCCCGAACACGGGCGGAAAAACCGTCTCCTTAAAGACGGTCGGACTGTTTACACTGATGGGACAGGCGGGTCTTCACATTCCGGCGCTTGACCGCTCCGAGCTTGCCGTCTTCACAGAGGTCTTCGCGGACATTGGGGACGAGCAGAGCATTGAGCAGAGCCTCAGCACGTTCTCTTCCCACATGACGAACATCGTCTCGTTCTGGGAGCACGCCGACGAAAAGTCCCTCGTGCTCTTTGACGAGCTCGGCGCCGGAACCGACCCGACCGAGGGCGCGGCGCTCGCGATCGCGATCCTCTCCAGTCTGCACCGGCAGGGGATCCGCACGATCGCCACCACGCATTACAGCGAACTGAAAGTGTTCGCGCTGTCCACCCCGGGCGTCGAGAACGGCTGCTGCGAGTTTAACGTGGACACGCTCCGCCCGACCTACCGGCTTCTGATCGGAGTTCCCGGCAAGAGCAATGCCTTTGCAATTTCCGAAAAGCTCGGATTACCGGACTATATAATAGAGGAAGCGAAAGGCCAGATCAGCCAGGAAGACGAGAGCTTTGAGGACGTCATCGCGGATCTTGAGAACAGCCGCGTGACAATCGAGAAAGAACGTGAGGAGATCAACCGTTACAAGCGGGAAATCTCCGAGCTGAAACAGCGTCTTGAGCGCAAGGAGGACAAGCTCGAAAGCAGCCGCGACGCCATCCTGCAGAAAGCACGCGAGGAAGCGCGCCATATTCTCGAGGAAGCCAAGGAGTACGCGGACGAGACGATCAAAAAGTACAACCGGCTCGGCAGTGCTTCGGACGCTTCCAGGGAGATGGAGCGCGAACGCACGAAGCTGCGCGAAAAGATGACGTCGCTCGGCCAGGACTCCGGCCTGAAAGCCGCCAGAAAGCCGAAAAAAGAGCTGAACAAAAAAGAACTGCGCGTCGGCGACAGCGTCCGTGTTCTCAGTCTGAATCTCACCGGAACCGTGAGCACGCTTCCTGACGCGAAAGGGAATCTCTTCGTCCAGATGGGCATTCTGCGCTCACAGGTCAATCTGAAGGATCTGGAAAAGATCGCCGACGATCCCTCCCCGTCCGGAGCCTCCCGGCATCAGGCGTCCGGCGGCGGCAAAATCAAAATGTCCAAATCCTACTCCGTCGGAACCGAGCTGAACCTGCTCGGAAAGACCACGGACGAGGCTCTCATAGAACTTGACAAATATCTCGACGACGCTTACCTCGCCCATCTTCCGACCGTGCGCATCGTACACGGGAAAGGAACGGGAGCGCTGCGCAAAGCCGTTCACCAGTATCTGCGCCGGCAGAAGCATGTGGAATCCTACCGCCTTGGCGAATTCGGGGAAGGGGACGCCGGAGTCACGATCGTAACCTTTAAAAGCTGACCGGCGGAAAATTACGGATAAGGAGTTTATTATATGGTTACCAGACAGAAAATACTGATCGTGGATGACGACGAAAATATCTGCGAACTAATCTCGCTTTATCTTACAAAAGAATTCTATGACACGAAAATGGTCCATGACGGGGAGGAGGCGCTGCGTCAGTTTGAGCTGTTCGAGCCGAATCTGATCCTGCTCGACCTGATGCTGCCGGGCATGGACGGCTACCAGGTCTGCCGCGAGATCCGCCAGCGCTCTTCGGTCCCGATCATCATGCTCTCGGCAAAGGGAGAGGTTTTCGACAAGGTTCTGGGACTGGAACTCGGCGCGGACGACTACATCATCAAGCCGTTCGATTCCAAGGAGCTGGTCGCGCGCGTCAAGGCGGTTCTTCGCCGTTACCAGGCCGCTCCGCCCGCGGCGGCCAGAAAGCCGGCCAAATACGTCGAGTATGAAGATCTGACGATCAACCTGACAAACTATTCCGTGATCTACAAAGGCAGAACGGTCGAGATGCCTCCCAAGGAGCTGGAACTTCTGTATTTTCTCGCGTCCTCTCCCAACCAGGTGTTTACGCGCGAACAGCTGCTCGACCATATCTGGGGCTATGAATATATCGGGGACACGCGGACCGTCGACGTCCATATCAAGCGTATCCGGGAAAAGATCAAAGACCACGGCCGCTGGTCCATCTCGACCGTGTGGGGGATCGGCTACAAATTCGAGGTGAAATTATGACCAAAAAGCGGCTGTACATGTCTTTCCTGCTGTCCTACCTGGTCTTTTTCTGCGCCGCCTACGCCGCGGTTTACTTCCTGACGCCGAAGCTGCTGCGCTACTATCTGTACGCGGCGTCGGATCTCGAGGAATACCGCCAGTACCTCGCCTCCGTCTCGGTCGCGATACAGAACACCTGCCACATACTGTTCGTCCTTATGATCCTGCTCTCCCTGATTCCGCTTCTTGTCTTTCAGCTGCGGATCTACCGCCCTTTAAGCCGGATCATCATGGCGGCGGCCATGTACACGTTCGACGACGAGAGCGAGCCGATCCGCTACCGCGCGGACGATGAGCTCGGAAACTTAAGCGCCTCGCTTAATTATCTGCACGAGGCCGTCTGCAACTCAGGAGAATATCAGAGACAGTTCATATCAAATGTCTCCCATGATTTCCGCTCGCCTCTGACTTCCATCAAGGGCTACGTGGAGGCCATGCTCGACGGGACGATCCCGCCGGAGCTGCAGGAAAAATATCTGGGAATCGTACTCGGGGAGACCGAGCGGCTCAACAAGCTGACGGAAGGTCTGCTGACGCTCAACACCTTCGACGACCGCGGCATATACCTGGATCTCTCCGTCTTTGATATCGCGCAGGTCATAACGGACAGCGTCGCCTCATTTGAAGTGATCAGCCGCCGGAAAAACATCACGGTCGAGACGTCCTTCTCCTCCCCTGTGATCCGGGTGCGCGCCGATCTCTCAAAAATACAGCAGGTTCTCTACAATCTGATCGACAACGCCATTAAGTTCAGCGAGAACGGCTCCCCGATCCAGATTGAAGTCACGGAACAGCACAGAAAGGTGTTCATATCGATCAAGGATCACGGAGACGGCATCGCGCGCGAAAATCTTCCCAAGATCTGGGACCGTTTTTACAAGACGGACTCCTCGCGCGGGCGCGACAAAAAAGGGACAGGCCTTGGCCTGTCCATCGTAAAAGAGATCATCCGCGCCCACGACCAGAACATCAATGTGATCAGCACGGAGGGCGTCGGATCCGAATTTGTGTTTACCCTGGAAGGAGCGGAATCCTGATCCGCTCCCTTTGTTTATGCGCAGGCCCGCATAAGGAAATCAGCTGCTGGCGCAGCATGCGGGCCGCGCGGGCGAGCAGGAGGAAAAGCCGCCTCCTACTCGATCTCAGACAGCAGACCTCACAGCACGACCGAAAGGATGCTGAGCCCCGCGAGCAGTCCGATGACCACCAGAATGACTCCCGCCGCGGCCATCCCCGCCCTTGCGTGCTTTTCAAGCACAGCGTGCGTCTGCGGGTCATACCAGAGTTTCATGGAATCGCCCTTTTTGAACGTGTTCACCCCGCTCGAGTTGATATTGCAGCGGCGGATGTTCTGCCGGCCGTCCAGCTCGTAGCGGACGATCGGGTAATACGTATATTTCGATCCTTTGAGGATCTTGGACTCCCTGGAGATCTGGCGCGTGTAGATATCGGTGATCACGGCGCCAATTTCCTGCAGTCCCCGTTTTTTCAGGGAGATATAATTGACGAGCAGATCCGCGCCCGCGCCCGCGAGCACAACCGACAGACAGAGCATCGCTTCCACTTCCCGCCCCTGATTCTCCATGAGGGCGAGAACGATCAGAAGGGCCCCGCCGATCATCGTCACCCACGGATGAAACAGAAACTCTCCTTCCGCTTCCGTCAGCGCGTTTTTCTCGCTGTTCTTATCGCGGAACATCCGGATCTGCTGTCCGACGGCAAACTCGGTGGGAGATTTGATGACCTGGCGCTCCGTGTGCTTCGTCTCCGGATTCATGTATTCTACCGTCACATTATAGTAATTGTAAACCTCCCGGCCTTTCTTATCCTTCTTTACCACATGGCTGCAGGCAGCCACGCTGACGTCAACACAGTACCCGCTCCGGTGTACGTGAAGCCAGCGCCTCACCTGTCCGGATCCGACCAGAAAGATAATGATGCCCGGAATATACAAAAACAACTGGGAAAAATCTGTCATATTAATACGGCGCTCCTTTTTCTCTTGTACTGTGATTTACCGGCGGAAAGGACATCCGCGCGCTTTCGGCCGATAAATCATTTTGCCGGAACCAGGATCACATTGATCCCGTATTTCCGCAGTCTCTCAACAACCGACATATTGGCGTTGTCGTCCGTGATCAGCGTACACGGCTGGTTGTAGGCGCAGCTTCCGTAGGAATTTTCCTGCGCCTCTCTCTTTTTGATCTTCGTGTGATCCGCCAGGATATACAAAGCCTTGGTCGTCCGGCTGATCATCGCCTCATTGATCCCGATCTCCGTGGGAATATCATACCGGAATTCCCCGTCGTCATAAACGGCCGCGCAGCCGATAAACGTTTTGTCCGCGGTCATGGAAAGCAGATTCCGCATCACATACTCGCCGACCATCACATTATTGCGCACTTCGCCGCCGGTAAAATAGATCGTCACATCATCCGGATACCTGGCTCCTATTCCCCAGCAGTTATTTGTGTACACCGTCACTTTCTTTCCCTCCGCATAGCGGAGCATATTCAGCGCGGTGCGGCTCCCGTTAATGAACAGGGTATCCCCGTCGTCAATAAACCTCGAAGCGTACTCCGATATGCGGTCTCTGCACAGGGCCGTCTTCTCATCCTGTGAGAGAAGCAGGCTGGCCTGCGCGAGCGAAACTGCCCCGCCATGAATACGCGCAAGCAGTTTTTCCTTCTCCAGATACTGGAGATCGCGTCTGACGGTCATCTGAGAGATCTGAAATATCCTCGCCAGATCCTCCACCCTGGCCTCTCCGCGTTCGCGGACCATATTTAAAATCTGCAGCTGGCGGTCATCGACGGCCTTTCGGTTGTTTTTCATAATGCAGTATTACTCCTTTAAAATTCAAGCATTGCCGCCACCGAAGAAAGCTGGGTCAGCTCCGTGATCCGCGGCACATTTTCTTCCCCATGGCAGTCCCCCGGACAATACCATACAGCTTTCAGACCGGCGGCCTTCGCGCCCAGGACATCCCGCTTCAGATTGTCCCCGACGAAAAGACATTCCTCCCGCGCGCATCCGGCTTTTTTGACACAGCGGTCAAACAAAGCAGGATCCGGCTTCTCCGCGCCCGCCTCCTCGCTGGATACAAAGAAATCGATGTAAGGGAGAAGCCCGAGAGCCGTCAGCTTCTGAAACTGCACGCGCGCGGTCATATCCGTGCCGATCCCGATGCGGATTCCCTGCTTTTTTAAAGCCTGCATGGTCTCAAGGGCTCCGGGTTCCGGCACGGCCGACCGGATCAGCGTGCCCCAGTAGACAGAGTCCATCTCCAGCACATGCGGATACAGAGGCAGCCCCCTGTTCTCAAGCAGGTTCTGAAAACGGATTGTCCGGTTGTGCACCGCGGCCTTATCCCCGATGTACTCTTTCAGCCCGCGCTCCGTCTCCTTAAGCGCTTCCAGAAAAGCTTCCCTGTCCAGTCCGAGATTCCGGTCCGCGTAAGAGATCAGCGCTTCAAATGCCGACGCGTGCGCCCTGTCATAACTGTATAAAGTATTGTCGATGTCAAAAACTACCGTTTTTATCATATTATCTCAAACTTCCTTTCGCGTCAACCATATAAACACACTACGGCACACAGAAATGCGATGGCAGACCGCTTTCCTGCTTTTATTATACCTCGGCTCCCACAGATAAGGCAACCCGAAGATTTTATCAGAAATCCCGGCTTTAATCGAGCAGGAGACAGCTTTTCCTTCTGCGCATATACAGAAAACCGGAGCCGGTAAATTGCATTGCCGGTTCCGGTTTCCCAGGTTAAATGTAAATACTTGGTCAGCTTTCCTTTTTAGTACCGCTCCGGTACCGCGCGGCAGCGCTTACTCAAGCAGGCCCGCGTCCTTCAGAGCGCCCTCGATTTCCGGTGCGGACATAACGTTCTTCAGCGGGATCAGCACCGTGCCGTTCTTCTCAACTCCGTCGAACGTCTTCGCAAACGTACGGGCGCAGAAAACGACGTCATAATTTCTCGCTGCCGTCTTGCCCTCGGATACCGGGCAGTGACGAAGCTCAGCCGGTTTGATTCCGTACTTCGTCATTACTTTTTTGATCGCGTTCTCCATCATCAGAGAGGAACCTGCGCCGTTCGCGCAGCAGGCAAGCAGTTTCTTTCCATCAAGTTTAGCCATAACAGTGACTCCTTTCCAAATTACCTTTATGATTTTATTTTTTGTTTATTTGTTCGCTTTTTTCGCTTTGTGCTCTACGTACGCCTCATAATCCTCCGTAATCAGGAAGTAGCCTTCCGGATCCATTCTGTATTCGATCTGAGGAATCGCAAGAAGCACGATAACAACAGCAGCAACACCGATATATCCAAGATAGCGCATCGCAACCGTAAACATCGGCCATACGGTATCCCAGTCAAACATTCCAAGATATCCGCCGTATGTGGCAAGGCCAACCCAGCCGGAGATCAGGGCCGCGCCGAATACCTGGATGAGGCCGGCGACGAACGGGATGATCAGGCAGGCCTTGAGACCGCCCTTCTCGTTTGCGACAAGACCCATCGTGGCATTGTCGAAGAATACCGGAACGAATCCGCAGATGATGATGGTCGGAGATCCCATAACGATCAGAGCAAGGATCGCAACGATCTGTCCGCACAGACCTGCAAGGAAACCAAACGTAACGGCGTTGGAATCGCCGAAACCGAAGCAGACTGCACAGTCGACGCCCGGAATGGAGGACGGGAGCAGCTTGTCGGCAATACCCTGGAAGGAAGCGGTCAGCTCTGTCACGAACGTACGGACGCCAAGCTGCAGGATTGCAAGGTAAACCGCGAAGTTCAGGGATGTATTGAAGCAGAAGTATGCGAAGTTCTCACCTTCTGTGGTTGCGCCGGTCTCTACGAAGAACGGCTTTCCGATAATCACCATGATGATGCCGAAGAATACGGTCATCAG
>CANRGB010000058.1 GCA_947630005.1 uncultured Lachnospiraceae bacterium | reverse complement strand
AGCTTCTCTTCTCCGGAAGCGAGGAACTGGACATCCAGATACTCCTTGTGGGATTCCGGTTTCTTCTCTTCCACAGGACCTGTCTCGGCGTCAAATACCTGCACATAGATATCCTTGCCTTCGAGATCGTATACGCCCGGCTCCATGCTGACGAAATCATTGCTCTTCAGATAGTCAATCACACGGCGGATCGCCGCCGGGTACGCCCTGAAATCATCGTTTGAATAAATTGATGAAAAGATCATATCATTTCTCTCCTTTCCGGCATTCCTGTCTCTGCCAGACTGCGCTGCAGCCAGATGAATGCCCTGGAATCATCTCATATATAGTGCTGCCCGCAGTGCGGACATGAGAGTTTACTTGCCGCGTCCCTCCATCGCATGCACCATGTTGACGACAAACTCATGCGTCGGAACCGCCACGCCGCATCTTGCGGCCGCGCGCACAACAGCGCCGCTGATCGTGTCCACTTCCGTCCTGCGCCCGTTCTCAAGATCGACGCGGATGGATGTCCTGCCGTTCGGGCTGTTCACGGAAGTCAGACGCACCTTCTCCGTGATCGCTTCCTCATCGCAGGAAAGGCCCAGAGCCTTCGCCGTCTCAACCGCCTCATGGATCAGCTTCGTGGTCATCTTCCACGCGTACTCATTGGAAGCGATATATCCCATGTCCACCTGAAGGATTCCGGTCACAGCGCTCAAAGATACATTTGTAAACAGCTTGTCCCAGATCAGCTGCTGGATATTCTCATGAATCTTCACCTGGAAGCCGCAGCTGTCAAAGGACTCTTTCAGCTTCGCGAGGAACCCGTCGGTATCCTCCACAAGCATGCCGACATTTGTTTTCCCTTCGCCGCCTCTTCTGACATGGCCCATGCCAAGCACCGCGCCGTTGTCCTCCGTCGTTCCGATGACCACGCGCTCCTTCGGAACAAACTCAGCCAGCAGATCCTCATGGCCCGCACCGTTCTGCAGGGTCAGAAGTCTCGTGTTCGGTCCGATCAGGCCGCGGTTCCCGGACAGAGCCGCCTTTGAAAAGATCGCCTTGACAAACAGGATCACCAGATCCGCTTCTCCCACGCCTTCTGTGGAAACGACCGCCTTCGGATGATAGACGTTCGTCGTGCCGTTCTCATCAATTTTCAGGCCTTCGCTGTTGATCGCTTCCACAACCGCCTGATTTGTGTCAACAAGATAAACTTCATTATTTAAAGAAAGATGTCCGCCGTAGATGGAACCCATCGCTCCGGCGCCGATAACAACTATTTTCATTTTTACATTTCCTTTCATGCAAAGTGCTGACGCGGCAGCCCGCAGCGCCCCCTTTACCGCAGGCTACCGAAGCATTTCTCAAATCTGCCGTGCAGACGGCATTCGCCTCGTTATTCACCCGGCTGTTTCATTCACCGTGGCAATCATGAAAAGTCGCTTAACCCTTCGATCGCGTAAACGCGTACCGGGCAGGAATCCAGCCCGAGGATCGGAAGCGGCGAATAGCTCATGAAGAACACATCCTTCTCAAGCTTGTCCAGGTTCTTCAGAACCTCAAGGAATACGATGTTCTCAGCCATCAGGATATCGTGGAACGGCTTCACATCCTCGTTGCAGTTCTCGATGGAAACGCCGTCGCCGAATCCGACGCATTTCACCTTGTGATCACGGAACCACTCCGCGCTCTCTTTTCCGATCAGAAGACGATGATCCGCCTCGGTGTTCGTCGCCTCTGTGAACGGCGGCAGCTTGTAGGAAGAGTCGAGAATGACGATATCTCCTTCCTGGATCTTTCCCGCGGTGGCCCTGTCCAGATCCGCGGCGGTGATGTGGGTGTACGGAGCGACCGTATCCTTAAAATCAACATAGATCGCGCGGCCCATGAAAGTCGTCAGCGGAAGCTCCGCGACGCTCGGCCAGTTGTCGTCATGATGATACGGGCACTCGCAGTGAGTTCCCAGATGACTCGTCAGGTCCATGATCGTGTGGAAATCCGGGATCGGACCGCCCGTATTAAAACGGTACAGGTGGCATCTTCTCGACTCGGTCTTCGGATCCAGTTCCTTGGTCAGATCAACAATCCTCAGTTTCCCCATTTCGTATACGCACATATACGTTCCTCCTTTTCTTGTATTGTTTTGTGGTACGGCCCTGCGGCGCAGGGACTGGTGCGCTGCAAAAGTCTGGCTGCCTGGCAGTTCCCTCCTTCTGCATAAATGTAAGCTCTTACATTTATGGTTATTATATATCCGAAAAAATCTTTTTTCAAGTTCTTTTTAGTTGTGATTATACACAAATTATATTGCTTATTTTTGTCAATTTTTACTAACTTTTTCTTTTTTACAATATATTGTTTGACTTTTCCAGGTTTAAGTTGTAATTTATTTTTGTAAGCTCTTACAAATTAAGGAGGAAAGAGAACAGGATTATGAACAAATTATCGTACCGCACCCTGGAGGAACAGGGCTATAATGGTTATCTTTTAAAAGAGGCTCCGGAGCGCGTGCTCCAGTTCGGAGAAGGAAATTTTATGCGCGCCTTCGTGGATTATTTTATTGATGTACTCAATGAAAAGAAAGGATTTAACGGAAAGGTTGTGCTGGTCCAGCCAAGAGCCAAACGGCCCGGAAGAACCGACCACGCTCAGGTCATCAACGGGCAGGACGGTCTCTACACACTGTACCTGCGCGGATTTGAAAACGGGAAAAAAGTAAATGACAGGCGGATCATCTCCTGTGTAAGCAGATGCCTGAACGCTTACAGCGACTACGAAGCCCTGATGGAATGTGCCTCCAATCCGGATCTGCGTTACATCACCTGCAATACGACCGAGGCAGGAATCACCTACGATCCGTCATGCAGCTTCACCGACACGCCACCGGATTCCTATCCCGCGAAGCTGACGCAGTTTCTGTACCGCCGCTATGAAAAATTCGGGACAGAACCGGGCAAAGGCTTTGTCATCCTCGCCTGCGAGCTGATTGACGACAACGGGAAAGAACTGAAAAAATGCGTACAGCGGTACGCCGGACAGTGGAACCTTGGAGAGAGTTTTCTGTCATGGCTTGACAGGGAAAATCTTTTCTGCTCCACCCTCGTGGACCGCATCGTCACAGGTTTCCCGAGAAGCGAGGCCGCCGCTCTCTCCGAGGAGAACGGTTATGAAGACAACATGCTCGATACCGGAGAGATTTTCGCGTTCTGGGTTATTGAAGGGCCGCAGTCGCTGAAAGAAGAGCTTCCGTTCGCCGAGGCGGGACTTCCCGTCCTGATCACCGACAACCACAAACCCTACAAACAGAGAAAAGTCCGGATCCTCAACGGCGCGCACACCTCCATGGTTCTCGGCGCATACCTGGCCGGGCAGAACATCGTAAGGGACTGCATGCACGACGAAGTGATTCTGAATTTTATGAACAAAACGATCTGCAGCGAGATCATCCCGACGCTCTCCCTGCCGAAGGAGGAATGTATGGATTTCGCGGCCGCCGTGACAGAACGCTTCCAGAATCCGTTCATCGACCACGCGCTGCTGTCGATCTCGCTGAACTCCACTTCCAAGTGGAAAGCCCGCGTGCTGCCCTCACTGGAAGGCTATGTGGAAAAATTCGGAAAGCTCCCGCTGTGCATCACCGCCTCGTTCGCGTTCTACCTCGCGTTCTGCCGCGGCACGGAACTGACCGCGGAAGGCCTTGCCGCGAAACGCCCGAACGGCGACAGCTACATGATCTCCGACGACCGGGAAGTGCTCGAATTCTTCTATGTCCATAAGGACGATTCCGCCGCGGATCTTGTCCGCGCGGTCTGTACAAACACGGCGTTCTGGGGACGCGATCTGACCAGGATCCCGGGATTTGAGGAAAAGGTGACCGAACTGTTCACGGATACCGAGACAAAAGGAGCGTACGAAGTGATGAAGAGCTGTCTGTAATTCCAGGACAGTCATCAGACAGAGAACGGTGCGGATATACCGGAAACCGAAACAGTCAGCCGGGAAATCCGCACCGTTATTTATTATTGTCCACTCTCCTGCGGTTTGCAAAAACGCATAAATTTATTGTCAAAACTTTATTTTTATGGTATTGTGAATAAAAAAACTGACTAATCCATCGTGACAGCATAAAAGGAGTTGTTTTATGAATATTTATGATATATCGGTACAGGCAGGAGTTTCCATTGCGACCGTCTCCCGCGTCCTCAACGGCAGCGACAAAGTCAGCCCAAAGACGCGGCAGAAGGTGCTTGACGTTATCGAGAAGAACCGGTATGTCCCCAATGCGTTTGCCCGCAGTCTGGGACTGAACACCATGTCCACCGTCGGGATTCTTTGTTCAGATTCCTCTGACGTCTATCAGGCACAGGCGATCTATTATCTGGAACGCGAACTCCGCAATCATTCCTACACGTCCATGCTCTGCTGCACCGGCTACAATCTCAGGGAAAAACAGGATTATCTCCAGCTGCTCCTCTCGAGGAACGTGGACGCCGTTTTCTTTATCGGTTCTCATTTCGTGGAAGCCTCCGAAAAAGGCAACAGCTATATCCTGAGCGCCGCGCAGAAAACCCCTGTTTTTATTCTGAACGGGGAGCTTTCCGGCGAGAATGTCTACTCAATCCTGTGCGATGATTTTACCTCCACCAAAGAAATCACGGACCTGCTGTTCCTGCGCGGAAGCCGGACGCCGATCCTCCTCTACCGCACGCTCAGCTACAGCGGCCAGAAAAAAGTGCAGGGCTTTCTCAGATCATGTCAGGATCACAGCGTAGACAACATAGAAAAACGCACGTTCTCCTGCCCCGGGCCGATGGAGAATACCCGCGCGATCCTGAACAGCGCCAGAGAGCAGGGGATCCCGTTCGACTCCGTCGTCGCCACGGACGACGAGCTGGCCGTCGGCGCCGTCAAATACGCTCTCTCCAGCGGTCTGCACATTCCCGACGACATCCAGATCACCGGATACAACAATTCTGTGCTCGCCACCTGCAGCACGCCGGAGATCACCACGCTCGACAACCGCGTCGAATTTATGTGCGTGACCGCGGTCTCCTTAATGGTGCAGATGTTCCAGAAGCGGGATCTGCCGGCGAAGACCATGTTTTCCGGCAGTATCGTGGAGCACCAGACGACGAGGCGAAATGAAAACGCGGATATACAATCTGTGCTTTGAGTGGTTTTATACGGATTTTCAGGAAATTTATTTCTTAAATCAAATATAAATCTTGTTTTTCCCGTTTTATTATCCTATAATATCCCTTAAAGAGGAGGTGCATGCATATGTTATGCCAGTTTTCATTTCAGAATTTCAAGTCCTACAAGAAAGAAACGACTCTGGATTTTCAGGCTGCCTCGCTTCCTGAGTTTAAGGATACATTAATCACAGAAGACAAGGCGGCCTGCCTGCTTCCGGTCAGTGTCGTGTACGGACCAAACGGAGGCGGGAAATCCAATCTGCTTCAGGCCCTTTCCTGTATGATTTCCACCATCGTCAAACCAGTAAACGAATTGGGGAAAAGCCGCCGGAATCTTATTCTTCAGCAGAAAACAGATGCCGTTCCGTTCTTATTTGACGAAACATCTCCATTTGAACCAACTGAATTCCGTGTGTTCTTTCGGATCCGCAAAAATGAATACTGCTACTATATTGCCCTGAAGAACGATGAAATATATTCTGAAGCGCTTTACCGCAAGGCCCTTACCGGCAAAAAGCCGGCCACAATTTTTGAACGTGAGGCCGACAAAATCACACTTGGCTTTACCATTAACAAAAAAGGCATTAATACCAGTGTAAATCCAAAAATGCCTTATCTTTCATTCCTTGCCATTAATTATGATATTCCTGTTATCTGTGATGTCATGCTCTGGTTTGAGAGCTGCATCATCAGAAGCTATGCAGATCCGGCGGTTGAACATCAGATTATGCTCTCTAAAAATATATCTTACAAAAAACAGTTCATCCGCGCCCTTAATGACATGGATATTGATATTACAGATTATCGCTATGATGAGGAAAGTCATCAGTTTTTTACAAAAAGAACAATCGGACCCAATGAATACGAATTATCTTTTTCCAACGAGTCCGATGGTACCAGAAAGCTGATCTCATCACTTCCGGTGATTCTTCTTGCCCTCAGGGAGGGACGTATGGTTATCATCGACGAGCTTGATTCCAAATTGCATCCAAAGCTTTTACGCTATGTGATCCTCTTATTTAAAAATAAAGAAATCAACAAGTACGGCGCACAGCTCCTGTTCACCTCACACGATATGTACACCCTGAAAAATACCATATTTCGCCGCGACGAAATATGGTTTGCCGCTGAAAATGATTCTCATGAAAGCGAGCTTTACTCTCTCCATGAAATCCGAGGAGAAGATCATGACCGGATAAAGAACACTGCCGCTTACGACAAGCAGTACCTTGAAGGCCGCTATGGCGCCGATCCGTACCTCTCTGATATGCTGGGAGGTGAATTTGCGTGAGCCTGAAACCTCTTAAGAAAAAACTAAAACCGTATCTTATAGATTTAATATAACATTTTCGTCGTTACAACCATAGTACGCATGTTTTCCGGCAGTATCGTGGAGCACCAGACGACGAGGCGGCAGAAAGATCCGGATTTATCCTGATTTCCCTCTGACCAGCATACGGTAGGCGCTGCTGCCATGCGGATGACAGGTCACAAGCGTACAGTAGTTTTTCCCATTTTCAATGGCCAGCGCCTCAATCTGCCGGGGGAGAACGACCAGAATCTGATCCACCTTATAAGTGATCGTCTGATCCAGAACGGTAAGAGTAAAAACATCGCCAATCTCCAGTTCACCCAGATCCCGGAAAAGGCGGGCCGCAGTCAGATCCCGATGCCCGCACAGAACCGTATGGCAGGTTTCTCCACCCACCGGCAGGGACGACCCCGGTATATGCCCCACGGCTGTCTCAAGTACAGATTCATCTGCCGTGTGATAAACAGGCAAAGACACGTTTATCTTCGGGATCTGGATATAGCCCATCATACCCGTACCGGTAAAATCCAGCTGCCTGCTGTACTCATCCAGTTCTGACTGTGACGGCTGGAAATGGGTCCCTTCAGGGAGTTCGGCATTGTAAGTCTGGGCCGCTTCCATTATCTCAGCCCGCTCCTCCTCCGTAAGTTTCTCCACCGTCTGAATATAATCGTCAATAATCCGCGACACGTGCACTGCGTAAATCCACTTGCTTATTCTGGGATACAAAAGTACAGCCGCCACCGACAGAAGCAAAAGTCCCAGTATGACAAAGACAACAGAACCGCGCGTATTCTTTTTTTCAAAACCGGTTTCAGAACCGGCAGGCGCAATCCGCCCCGCCTTATCCCGCTCATTTATCTTTGTGGTAATATCCATAATTCTCACTTTTCCTTCGTAATATGAACAATAAACCTCTTTCAGTTTCCCCGTTCTATAAGATGAGCCGGAGACGCAGTTCGCGCCCCCGGCCCATCTCACAGCCATTCAAATTCCGCTCACAACCCCCTTGCACAGCACTCGCATAACATCTGCCGAGGAGAGCCGGATCTGCCGCAGCAGACATCACATAGCTTTTATCCCTTCCCCATACAGGAGATTTTTCCACAATCCGTTATAAAAACTTACGAAACATCACTGTAAACAGCAACTCACAGGCAGTCATTTACCGGTCGTGATTTAAACGATTTTTCAGCACCAGGAAAATCACACTGCCAAATATCAGTAAAAGTCCTGCTGCCAGATAGACAACAGTTCCCGTTCCGCCCGATTCAGGAAGTACAAAGCTGTTGGTGTTGGGGAGGCGGAATGTCAGAACCGGTTCCCCATCCTTTTGTGTCACTTCAACTTCGCTGCTTGAACAGGTAATCGTTACTTTTCCGCTTTCATTTTCTTCCACTTTCACAGTAACAGGTTTCTCCAGTTTGTTATAGCCAGCCGGCGCATCTGTTTCGACGAGATAATAAGTTCCCGGCGTCAGAGTCAGCTCATCCATGCCTCTGTCTTCATCTGTGCCACTACCGGTGACGGAACCCCCACTCTTCTTCCACAAAAGCTGTCCGTTCTCATCGGATTCCGCTGTCCACAGCAGCTTATCCTTTGTAAGCTTCCCTTCTTCTGTTGTTGAATACAGCTCAAACATCGCCCCCTGTAATCCTTTTTCCACGGGCTCTCCTATGGAAGCGCTGTCCACCTTCACGATCCGAAGTGAACCTTTAATCAGGATATTTTTAATCTGGAGTGTCAGGCCGTTATCCATCACAGTTGCATAAGCAGAAAACGCCGGATTAAACGGACAAAGAAGCATGCGCTGAGCATCTTTTCCCTTTATTTCAAACTCGATATAACCGGGCAAAAGTTTGTAACTCTCATCAGGAACTGCAGTCTCGACAAGCCGGTAGACTCCCTCTTTCAGATTCTCTTCTGTTTCGTCATTGTCGGCATAGATAATGCCTTCTTCGTTGGAAATGTACGTCTTTACTTTCTGCCATGCACTGCTGTCAGTTTTCCAATTGTCTTCCTTGAACTCATCTTTAAGCCTTTTGTAAAGAGTAAAATTTGCATCCTTCAGAGGATTTCCATTTTCGTCCACTTTTTTCAACTTCAGCTTTGCTTCGCCATTATAATTGTTTTCAAAAGCATTACTTTTAAGAGTGACAATCGTGCGAGCTATTTCGTCCGGTATTTTTTCTTTATCGTTGTCGCTGTCGTTAGTTTCTTTCGCTATCGTGCATTCAACCGCACTGTAATTTTGGTCCTCAGAAGTACGCTTTTCAACTTTAATGCTACCATTATCCACTTTCCAATAATTAATCTCCAACTTTGCTATGTCAACTGTTTTCTCAACAGTTGATTCAGATACATTGACCGTCACTCTATAGAGGGCTGAGTCATAGACCATACCATTTCCACCTTCATTTACTTCCCAGAAGTAAAAATTCTGTGTTCTTACCTCCTTTTTGAGACAGGGCTGCATTTCTCCGAATGTCAGATCAAAATCAAACATTCCGGCTGCATTATTTTTAACATAGAAAACACTGCTGCTTTCCGCTGCCTCCCAATGGTTTTCTTTCCAATTAGGTTCCTCATTACTGAGGGCAAAACGAAACTCCGGTACAGAATCCGCTTTTTCTCCTTTAATCTCATATTGTTTTGTGCCTTTGATCTCCAGTCCCGGAGTAATGTCCAGTTCAGCATTCCATCCCAGAGCTAATTCACCATTACACATAATACCGCCGCCATGCGTATTGGAATGATTGTCGGTGATGAAGACGCTCGCTGCTCCACGCGCCTTTTCCCGATCTTCCGCTGAAGCGTTGGAGGTAAGTCCCAGCATCTGAGAGGCGGACACAAACCCACCTTTGTTTACTGTCACAGGTGCGCCGTCCGCACTGCCGACCCATGCTTCATCACCAAGAGCCAGCATAAGTCCACTGATAACAGCCTCCAGTGCGCTGTACACATCCTGATAACCAGAGTTCATAAATACCTCGTTCATAAAAGCATCATGGTCTGCATGCTTTGCACTCACGGTAATACTAGACAAATTTTTTCCCTGCGCAGTATTTCCAAAAATAGCTGCCAGAGCAGTTTCGTTCGGACCATTGCCAAAAAATACATGGCCGGTAGAGCAGGCCCCAAGGCCTCCGCCAAATCCCCCCGCACTGTTGTTCTCAATCAGAGCCCCAATAATCACACCTTTTGCCTTATCGGAAATAAAGATACCCCCGCCACCCCAGTGTTCTTTAGTTTGGGATTCGTTTTCTTTAATATAAACCGGGCCAGGCTTTGCCTCAATAACGAGCGTTCCATTACCCATGCCGATGCCGCCGCCCTCATGCAGTGTCGAACAGTTCCCGCTGATCTCGCCGCCATTAATTTCGACACGGATCTGGCCGGTACACTTTTCATCGCCATTATCCATCCCTGAATAATCGGTACCAATGCCACCGCCCTGTCCTATGCTATGGTTCTTACTGATCAGACCACCAGTCATGGTAAAACTGCTGTAGTCTTGGAGATAAACGCCGCCACCATATCTCCATTGACCGCCAGTCACGCTGTTACTAGAGATTGTTCCGCCACTCATTTCAACAGTGGTAACTTTTCCAGACTCTCCTCGTCTCAGTGCAATACCACCACCGCCGTTTTCAGCCGTATTGTCAGAGATCGTACCACCAGTTATGGTGACTGTACTTTGTGTCAAAGCGATACCACCGCCGATCCCGCTGGCGGCTGGACTGGCTTTTTCCTCGCCCACTTTTTTACCAGTAGCTTTATTACTGGAGATGATGCCATCGTTTATTATCAGCTTTGAATTATTCTCCACCCGAAGACCGCCAGCGGTGTCAGCTATATTGCTTTTGATCTGTATCTCCCCGTTGATGAAAATATTGGAGCAACTACCAAACCAAAGTCCTCCACCATGCCATATAGCCTCGTTTTCGGAGATTGTGCCACCTTTAAACTCGATATTTCCGGTACACCCTGTAAAATAAAGCCCACCTCCATTGCTACTGGCAGTATTTTTAGAAATCGTTCCTCCTGTCATAAGGAAATTACCATCACCGCTAAAATAAATTGCTCCGCCAAGTCCCGATTCATTTCCGGAGATCGTACCTTCGTTAATTGTTAAGTTTCCATTGTCTTGTACACGGATAGCACCTCCGGTATCGCTCGAATCTCCGGAGTTCTGTATCGCACCACTATTGACTATAACCGTGCCGCCGTTCGCCTGGATTGCATGATAGCCCCTACTATTTTCAAGAATACCACCATTTAAAATCATCTGCCCGCCTGCATCCACTTTGACTAAACTAAAAGGTTGAGAATTAGCTACAAATTTTCCTGGTGTTTCATTGCCAACATTGTCAGTTATGGTCAGACTGCCACCATTTTCCACTTCCATGACATGTTCCCAACTCTTGCCACTATAGGTAATCGTTTGTCCATTTAGGTCTATGGTAATATTTCCCTTTACGATACATAGAGAATTCGCAGTTATATTATTAGTTAGCTGATACGTCGCTTCTGTACCGCTTTCTTTAGCCTCTGAACAAATTTTATTCCAATTGTTGGTTTCTGTAATTTGCACTTTCGTCTGAATAAAAGCATACGCAGAAAATCCCTCCGCAACAAAGACGGCACTTCCATCCTCCTCCACTTTCGTATCGCTGATTACTTCCGCGCCGTTCTCTCCAAGATGAACCACCGTCACCGGTTCTCCGGCAGCAAAACCGTCCTCCAGGCCCTGGATTTCCACAGCCACGGGAGCGGCAGGCTCCACTTCCTCATCCCCGACATAAAAGCCGATATTATAGATCGCGCTCGCTGCAGCCGTTTCTCTGTCTTTTCCGGCAGCCGTCAGAGCGTCTGCTACTTTCTGCTCATAGTCATCCGGATTCGTTTCAGGCGTCACCATATAGGCCCGCAGTTCCGCATTTCCCGGAATTTTTGCATCTTTTCCGTAAGTCGCGGTAATACACATATCGCCGTCCTGATACCGCGCTGTAAGCTGTGTATTCCTGCGCAGATCCCTCCACATCCCGACCAGCATCAGGATCGCTCCGATCAGGATCAGCGTCCAGCCTGCGGCCCGCCAGAAGGAATCTCTCCCGTCTCCCTTATCCAAAAAATTCTTTACGGCATTCTTTCGTTTTGTCGATTCCACCATCCATGCCACCTCCATAAATCATTTCCCGAAAGATCAAATATTTTTACTTTTTCCTCCACAGGTACATACTGGACTGCCATAATGGGGAGACTGAGTATTACCTGACACAGGTCTGACCAAATCTGTCGCAGATTTGCATATTCTGCGACACGGAGCTGTTCTGAAGATGAAATCAATTGAAAAATGCTGATTTTATGGAGTTTTTGAAAGAGACGGAAGTTTTGGCACTTCCTGTTTTCCGGCTGTTTGACTAAAAAGTTTGACTGCTTAAATCACATACCCGCAGGCGGCAGTTTTTCCATATTCATTCTTTTTATATCCAGGGAAGAATGGATATAACGATCCAGAGTCGTTGACGTCTTCGCGTGTCCAAGAATTTCTGACAGGGATTTCAGTTCAAATCCCACTTCCATACAGCGGGTCGCAAACGTATGGCGCAGTGTATGGAAATGAACTCCTTCCAGTCCGCATTCTTTGGTATATTTCTTTAGTCTCCGCTGCAGCCTGCGCGGTTCCATATAGCTTTCTGTTCCGGTCAGAATATAAGCAGTCAGACAGTGGGGATCCTTCTGCCTGCAAAGTCCGGCCACGCTGTCCGACAGAGGAATCGTCCGAACCGAAGTGTCGCTCTTGGGATTTCCAATCAAAATTTTTGTTTTTCCGTTTCCGTCCCCATTTAAATTTCTGATTCTCTGCATCGTTGATCTGACTCGGATCGTATTGTCACGCAGGGATATATTTTCCCACTTCAGAGCGCAGACTTCCCCAATCCGAAGGCCGGTCAGCAGCGCCAGAAGAACGCCGAATCTGCACTCATCCATATCTTCCATCAGATAGGAAACAAAGCTCTGCTGTTCTTCAATGCTGAGAACCCGCGGTTCCTTTCTTGGTTCTTTGGGGTATCGGATTTCGACAGCCGGAAAAACACCGGGATATTGTTCCGCCGCATAGCGCAGGACAGAATGCAGGACAATCAGTATATTTTTGACGCTCTGTACCGAGAGACCTTCTTCCATCAGCTCAGTCTTGAAGGTTTCTACAATCTGCGTACTGATCCCAAGAGGATAGCTGCCGCCCAGCTTTGGCAGAATATGGCACTGAAGTATCGAATCATATTTTACGTAAGTGGATTCTTTGATCCTGGTCTTCTGCATCTTCAACCACTCCTCGCAGAAAAACGCAAAACGATGCCGACTGTGCGACGTCGGAATCGGTTTGTCGTTCATAAGCGCCGCTTTGATCTGTTCTACCTTTGCCTTAGCCTCTTTGTAGGTTTTTCCATAACAAAAGCCATACCTGATTTTCCCTGAAAGCTCGTGTCCTTTGACATACCTGGCTTCCCATCGTCCATCTTTTCTCTGAAAAATGTTTTCACCCTTCCTTGACATTTTTGTTCCTCCTTGCTGTAAGCTGTGTTCCGGGGCTCTTTGACTGCGTATTTGACTGCTATAAAGGTCTCAGGTACGCCCGATTTGTCACAAAAAAATCCGAAAATCTGCAGTTCTGCAAAAATTTTGCCGTCTGAAAATTCCGTTTTCTATTGAAAACTTACTGTGAAAGTGATACAATAGCCAAAAATCAGGTTATATCCTGTGTCGCAGAATATGCAAATCTGCGACAAAACGCAGGAAAACAGGCTAAAAAGGGACTGTAAAAAAGGAGCCGTGGTCAGCTCCTTTTTTGCAGTCCCTTTTCTGTATGTATACGCTGGATTTCTGCACATTCCCGCGCAGTGCATACGGCATAAATTAAAATAACTGCCGCAGGTGAAACAAAACTGAAAATATCCTGTAGAAAGCGGCGCACCGGATCAGGGCTATACCGTCCTCTGCCCCTCCAGATGGAACATCAGCACCGACAGCACGGTCATTCCGGCAGTCTCTGTCCGCAGGATCCTTCTGCCCAGTGTGACGGGCACGATCCCTGCTTCTTTCGCAAGCGCGATCTCCTCCTCGTCAAAGCCGCCTTCCGGCCCGATGAAAATCGCGACGGACTGCCCGGGCCGGATCCCGCGGATAAGCCTGCGCGTCTCGTCCATCCCGCTCGCAAGCTCATAGGGAATCAGTTTCTGATCAAAAGATTCCGCATATTTTACGGCATCCCGAAAATTCATCACGGGCTTTACCTCAGGCACGATCATCCGCTTCGACTGCTTCGCGGCGCTCTCGGAGATCGCGTTCCAGCGCTTCCATTTTGCCGCCGCCTTCTTTTCGTCGAGCTTCACAACGGCGCGCCTGGTCGCCATCGGCACGATTTCAAAAGCGCCGAGCTCCACCGCCTTCTGGATGATCAGCTCCATCTTGTCCCCTTTCGGAAGCCCCTGAAACAGGCAGATCCTGGAGGGAAGCTCCACATCGGACTCCTGCACCCACATGATTTTTGCCGAAGCAAAGCTTTCCCCGATCTCAAAGAGCTCGCAGCGGTAATCTTTTCCGTCGCCGCAGCTTACGCTGATCTGCTCCCCGGGATTCATGCGGAGAACATTGCGGATGTGGTTGACGTCACTGCCCTCGATGCGGATTTCCTTTTCTCCGATCTGCTCAGATGTTACAAAAAAATGATACATTACATTCCCTCCGAACCGGCCTGATTTTCTTTTCTGCCGCTGTGTTCTTTTCTGATCGTCCGCCGCGGATCAGCAGTATTCCGTCAGTTTTTCCGCGCCGTCACCGACACCCAGTCGTTCTGGTGCGTGACTTCAAGCATCTCAAGTCCGGCGTCTTTTACCGCGCGCACGACAGTCTCTTCTTTCTCGTCGATGATGCCCGAAGTGATATAGATGCCGCCCGGCTTCATATGCCTTACAATCACAGGCGTCAGCGGCACAAGCACCTCCGCGAGAATGTTCGCGGCCACAATATCGTACTTCTCATAACCGGCCGCGTCCTGGATTGACGCGTCGTCTATGATATTTCCGAGCATGACATCCATGGAACTTTCCGGTATGCCGTTCGCCTCCAGGTTTTCATGCACGGCGCTGACCGCACACGGGTCAAGATCGGTCCCGACCGCATGATCCGCCCCGAATTTCAGCGCGGCGATCGACAAGATCCCGCTCCCTGTTCCGACATCGAGCAGCTGCGTCCCGGGCTTTACATATTTTTTCAGCTGCCGCATGCACAGCTGCGTCGTCTCATGCATCCCCGTGCCGAACGCCGTGCCAGGATCAATATGGATGATCATTTTGTCCTTATCTTCCTCTTTGACTTCCTCCCAGGAAGGAATGATCAGGACATCGTCGACATAGAACTGATGAAAATATTCTTTCCAGTTATTGATCCAGTCCTTATCCTCGGTCTGGGATTCCTCGATCGTCCCCTCTCCGATATCCACAAACATGCGCAGTTCTTCCAGCTCTTCCTGGACTCTTGCAAGAAGCGCTTCCTTGTCCGCGTCCTCCTCGAGATAGAAACTCAGATACGCGATGCCGTCGTCCTCAGGTCCATCCGGAAGGATATCAACGAACATCTGCTTTTTGTCCTCCTCGGTCAGAGGCACCTTATCCTCAATCTCGACGCCTTCCACCCCGGCTTCCGCCAGAGTCGAGATCACGATGTCCTCCGCCTCGGTCCGCGTCTTCAATGTAAATTTATTCCACCTCATCGTATTCCCCCTGTATGATAAATTTTCCCGCCCTATAAACCGCAAAAGACAGGACGCTTCCGGGACATTTCTGCCCCGCAGCGCCTGTCATGATTCTTTCGCGGAATTAATCCTCAAACGTCTCTTTCAGTTTATCCATGAAGCCTTTCTTTTTCCCTTTTTCCGTCCTTTTCTCCGGGTCCGCTCCGAGGCTGCCTCCTGTCGCCTGGTCAAACTCGCGCAGCGCGCGTTTTGCTTCCTCGCTGAGCTTCGTCGGCACCTGAACGACGAACGTCACATAATGGTCGCCCCGGACGTTCTTGTTCCGCCACGACGGAACGCCTTTGCCCTTGAATCGCACTCTCGTATCGGTCGGCGTGCCCGGCTTGATTGTGTACATGATATCGCCGTCCACGGTATTGATCCGGATCTCTCCGCCCAGCGCCGCCTGAGCGAACGACATCGGCACAGTGGAATAGATATCCATATCCTGCCTCTGGAAAACGGGATGCCTGCTCACGTTTACCTCGACAAGAAGATCTCCTCGCGGGCCTCCGTTTGAACCGGGTTCTCCTTTCTCACGGATCCGGACGCTCTGCCCGCTGTCGATTCCGGCCGGGATCGTGACCTTGATCTTCCTGCGGTTCGTGATATAACCGCTGCCGGAGCAGTTCGGACATTTATCCCTGATGATCTTGCCGGTACCATGACAGTCCGGACAGGTCTGCACATTCTGTACCGTGCCGAACAGGGACTGCTGGGTGAATACCACCTGGCCCTGTCCGCCGCACTTCGGACATGTCTCGGGGCTGCTCCCCGGTCTTACGCCGCTTCCGTGGCAGTTCGGGCACTCATCCTTCAGATTCAAGTCAAGCTCCTTCTCACAGCCGCGGATCGCTTCCTCAAAGCTGATACGGATGCTCGTTCTGACATTCGCGCCCTGCATCGGCCCGCGCGAACCGCCTCTTCTTCTGGCTCCGCCGCCGAAGAGATCCCCGAAGATATCGCCAAAGATATCGCCCATATCGCCGCCGCTGAAATTAAAGCCCTCAAAGCCGCCGAAGCCGCCCGCTCCGGGGCCTCCCTGCTCAAACGCCGCGTGTCCGAACTGGTCATACTGCCGTCTTTTCTCGGCATCACTCAGCACGGCATACGCCTCGGACGCTTCCTTGAATTTTTTCTCCGCCTCCGCGTCCCCCGGATTCATATCCGGATGGTATTTTTTCGCCAAGGCGCGATACGCTTTTTTCAGAGCCGCCTCATCCGCATTTTTATCTACTCCCAGGACTTCATAATAATCCCGTTTGTTCTCTGCCATACTAATATAACCTCCCTGGCCGTCCACCGCGGCCCCTCTTATAAAGCCCCGCCGTCTTATGCAAAAAGCGCGCGTCAGACGGTCTGGAAGCTTTTATTTTCGGATGTCCCGCCAAGCAGGACATAAGTAATGTTTCATGATTTACTCAACGATGCCCCTGAAGCTTTTCACTCCAGGGGTATCGCACTGTCTTTTTTTGCTTTTTGTGTCACGGTTCCCGTCCTTATTTCAGCGGCAGTCTGACCGAATACGATCCGGCTTTCATCTGCCGCTCTGCCGCGTCCGGCCTGTGAAGCGCCGGCGGTTCCGGGTTCCTTATACCTCGCGGTAATCTCCGTCTACCACGTCGTCGTCCGGCTGCGTGTAATCAGCGCCTGCCGCTCCGCCCGCGCCGGAACCTGCTCCGGCAGAACCTGCCGCGCCCTGCGCCTGCTCGTAAACCTTTGCGAACAGCTTCTGCGCGCTCTGCATCAGTTTCTCTCTGCCTGCCTTAATGTCGGCCACCTGAGAATCCGTCATATCTTCAGGATTCGTGCTCGCGATCAGATCCTTCAGAGCCTTCAGATCAGCCTCAACCGCGGACTTGTCGGCGGCGTCGATCTTGTCGCCGACCTCCTCCATAGCCTTCTCGGTCTGGAATACCATCGCGTCGGCGTCGTTTCTCGTATCGATCGCTTCTTTTCTCTTCTTGTCCTGCGCCTCGTACTCAGCCGCTTCCTTCACAGCCCTGTCGATCTCCGCGTCGGACATGTTGGATCCGGATGTGATCGTGATGTGCTGCTCCTTGCCTGTGCCAAGATCCTTCGCGGATACGTTCACGATGCCGTTCGCGTCGATATCGAACGTAACCTCAATCTGCGGCACACCTCTGCGTGCTGGCGGAATACCGTCCAGACGGAACTGGCCGAGGGACTTGTTGTCCTTCGCGAACTGACGCTCGCCCTGTACGACATGGATATCCACAGCGGTCTGATTATCTGCCGCGGTCGAGAATACCTGGCTCTTCTTGGTCGGGATCGTTGTGTTTCTCTCGATCAGCTTCGTCGCTACGCCGCCGAGCGTCTCAATGGAAAGTGACAGCGGAGTGACATCCAGAAGAAGGATATCGCCTGCGCCGGCGTCGCCCGCGAGCTTGCCGCCCTGGATCGAAGCGCCGAGCGCCACGCACTCATCCGGATTCAGGCTCTTGTTCGGCTCGTGGCCTGTGAGCTGTTTCACCTTATCCTGCACCGCCGGAATACGGGTGGAACCGCCTACCAGAAGCACCTTGGAAAGTTCGCTCGTGGAAAGGCCGGCGTCTCTTAACGCGTTCTGTACCGGAACAACCGTCATCTCAACCAGGTCATGGGTCAGCTCGTCAAATTTCGC
>CANRGB010000057.1 GCA_947630005.1 uncultured Lachnospiraceae bacterium | reverse complement strand
GATCCGCCTCTTCACGAGTTCGTGCCGACCGAGGAGGAAGACATCCGCAAGCTGGCGTTCGCGCAGGACAAGAGCGTGGACACGATCAAGGCGATCATCGACTCCCTGCATGAGTTCAACCCGATGCTCGGACACCGCGGCTGCCGTCTGCTGGTAACCTATCCGGAGATCGCGAAGATGCAGACACAGGCTGTCATCCGCTCCGCAATCAATGTAAAGAAGAGACATCCGGACTGGAATATCTGCCCGGAGATCATGATCCCGCTCATCGGCGATATCAAAGAGCTTGTCTTTGTCAAGAAGATCGTCGTCGCTACGGCGGACGCTGAGATTGCCGCGGCAGGTTCCGACCTGAAATATCAGGTAGGTACGATGATCGAGATTCCGCGTGCCGCCCTGACAGCGGATGAGATCGCAAAAGAGGCTGATTTCTTCTGCTTCGGAACGAACGACCTGACGCAGATGTGCTACGGCTTCTCGCGCGACGACTCCAGCAAGTTCCTGAACGCGTACTTTGACGCGAAGATCCTTGAGAACGACCCGTTCGCGAAACTCGACCAGTCCGGCGTCGGCAAGCTGATGGATACGGCAATCAAGCTTGGCAAGCCGGTGAACCCGAACCTGCATATCGGTATCTGCGGCGAGCACGGCGGCGATCCGTCATCCGTGGAGTTCTGCGACCAGCTCGGACTCGACTATGTATCCTGCTCACCGTTCCGTGTTCCGATCGCGAGACTCGCGGCGGCACAGGCGGCGATTAAGGACAGCGCAGAATAAGAATAAATCGAGCAGGAGGCGGCTTTTCCTCCTGCTCGCCTGCGCGGCCCGCATGCTGCGCCAGCAGCTGATTTCCTTATGCGGGCCTGTGCATAAAATAAAATCCCTCCTTTCGGATCTGACCAGTCCGGAAGGAGGGATTTTTTAAGATCATTCTTTTTTGCTGAACAGCTCCCGCAGGAGGGACATCATCTTGTCCAGATCAATGGGTTTGGCCAAGTGGCCGTTCATGCCCGCTTCTATGGCCCGCTCCCGGTCCTCCTCAAAGGCATTGGCGGTCATGGCGATGATGGGCAGATTGGCCAGATCCGGATTTTCTATGGAGCGGATGATGCGGGTAGCGGCATAGCCGTCCATAATGGGCATCTGAATGTCCATCAGAACCAGCTGGTAATATCCCGGCTCGGACTGCCGGACCATATCGCAGGCCTGCTGCCCGTTCTCGGCGCATTCCACCAGGAAGCCGGCTTCACTCAGGAGCTCGGTAGCGATCTCCCGGTTAAGTTCATTGTCCTCGGCTATGAGGATGCGCTTGCCTTCAAAGTTGTCTTCCCTCGGGAGTACGCTCTCCGCCACGGACGTTTCCTCCACAGTCCGGCCCAGGCTGACCTCCAGGGTGTGATGGAGGTCGGAGGCGAAGAGAGGCTTGCTGATAAAGCCGGTGACTCCGGCCTGGCGGGCCTCCCGCTCAATGTCCGACCAGTCATAGGCGGACATGAGGATGATAGGGGAGTCCGCGCCCACAATTCTGCGGATTTCCCGGACAGTCTCTATGCCGCTCAGCTCCGGCATGGACCAGTCCACAATGTAGACCTCGAAGGGATCGGCAAGCTCGACGGCCTCCGTGGTGCGCGCGATGGCCTCCCGCCCGGAGAGTGCCCACTCCGCCCGCATTCCGATCTGCCGGAGCATTTTGGAGACGCTCTGGCAGCAGATCATATCGTCGTCCACTACCAGGCCGCGCAGCCCTTTCAGCTCCGCGATGGGGCCCATCTCATGGTGATCGGCGGCGAAGCGCAGTTCCAGATTTACAGTGAAGGTGGTGCCCTTGCCGTGCTCGCTCTCCACACTGATCGTGCCGCCCATCATGTCCACGATGTTCTTGGTGATCGCCATGCCGAGACCGGTGCCCTGTATGCCGCTGACGGTGGAGGTCTGCTCGCGGGTGAAGGGGTCGAATACGGTCTGTGCAAACTCCGGACTCATGCCGATGCCGGTGTCGCTGACCCGGAATTCGTAGAGTCCCCGCCTGGGAGAGCGGGAAGGCTTCTGCGTAACCCGGATAGCCACCGTGCCTCCGGCGGGAGTAAACTTGATGGCGTTGGAGGACAGGTTCAGCAGGATCTGATTCAGCCGCAGCTTGTCGCAGCAGATCTCCTCGTCCGTCACATCCACGGTGTCGATGAACAGCTCCATGTGCTTTGCGTGGATGTCGGACTGAATGATATTCCGCAGGCTCTGAAGGATCTCCGCCAGATTCTCCGGACGCTCGCTGATGGTAACCTTGCCCGACTCGATGCGGCTCATATCCAGCACATCGTTGATGAGGGAAAGCAGGTGATTCGATGCCTGGGAGATCTTGGAAAGATAGTCAAGCGCCCGATCCCTGTTGTCCAGATAGGTGGTGGTCAGAGCCGTGTAGCCGATGATGGCGTTCATGGGGGTGCGGATGTCGTGGGACATATTGTTGAGGAAGGTGGTTTTGGCCCGGTTGGCGGCATCCGCCGCCTGGAGAGCCCGTGTCAGTTCCTGGGTCTTGTCTTCCAGCTCGCTGGTGGCCAGGGCAACCTTTTGTTTCAGACGCCGCTGGTTGTGGGTCCGCACCGCCAGCATGGCCAGAGCGAAGAGGAGCAGCAGGACGAAGAAAACTCCCAGCACACTGTAAAGCGGGTTCCGGTACAGAAAAGCGGTCAGGCTGACATTGTTCTCCTGTCCGGCATCAAACTCCCGGGACATAATGGCGTCCAGATCCGCCGAGGTAAAGCTGTCCGCCCCTTTGTCCAGAAGGGAGAGCAGATAGCGGCCTCCATGAACGTTGTTGCCTACGGCGTAGGACAGGGAGACCTCCCCGAAGACGACGGCAGTCAGGCGGTTGCGGATATCCTGCTGGACATACCGCTCGGCAGTGTAGGAGTAGAGGATGGCCGCGTCGGCCTGGCCGTCCAGCACTGCCTGGACACATTCCTTTGTGGAAGGATAGCGGGTCACCGTATTTTCAGAGTATCGGTCGGTGATCAGGCTGTCAAGGGCGTCGTCCCGCTCCTGCGCTGCCAGCCGTTCTATCGTTCCGGAAAAGCCGTCCAGGGTCAGGCGGGCAAAGTTGGTCCGGAAGTAAGGGACGGTGATTTTGTATCCTTCCTCCTCCGCCAGATAGTAGTCGCCGGCAAAATCCAGCACGATATCCGCGGTTCCCGCCGCGCGGAGCGCAAAATACTCATTCCGGTCCTTCACCGGGATGAACTCGTAGTTCAGTCCCAGGTTTTGAGCCAGCGTATCGAAGACGGCGGGAAGAATGCCCTGGGCCTGTCCGTCCCGAAAATAGCAGTAGGGGGCCCGGTCAGGATTGAACAGCAGCCGCAGCGGAACGCCCGAGGCGCGGTGTTCTTCCAGAAAATCCCGTTCGCCGGCATTCATAATGATGGAGCCGTCCTGAGCGGTGGAGTAATATGTTTCATGGAGGGAATCCCGCCAGTTCGGATCGTGCAGGTCCATCTCGTTGATGGCCGCGTTGATCTGCTCCATCAGTTCGGTGCGGTCCTTCCGGGTACAGATATAAAACGGACTGGCGTCAAAGGATTCCAGCAGCCATTCGTTTTCGAGAAGGCGCAGGCTGCCGGTCACGGCGGCGTCCACCTCGCCGCTCTGAAGGGCGTCGGTGAGTTCATCCTGCTCGGCGAAGTATACCGGCTGGAACGTAAAAGAGTGTATCTTCGCGAACAGCTCAAAGTTGGCGTTTTTGGAATTGCCTTCCAACATGCCCACGACGGCGCCGTCGTAGGTGGAGTAGTCACCCTCCACAATGGTCTGATTTCCGGATTTCACAGTAAAGATGGTGGAGTTGACGCCGATCGACTGATTGGAGAACAGAAATTCTTCCTCACGTTCCGGGGTTCTGGAGACGGAAGTGACAATGTCCACCTCGCCGCTGCGCAGCATATCCAGGGAATCAGCGTAGGAGCCGTCGTAGCCCACATACTCGTAGGACCAGCCGGCATGGATGGCGAGCCGCTGAAGAAATTCGTAGCCGTAACCGCTGCGGCGGCCGTTTTCATCAATTGTGTGATAACCGGAGAATGCGAAAAATCCCACCCGAAGAACCTCCGGCTGTTCCTCTTGCGGTGTTGCGGCGTATGTGGTGAAGCAGGATGATACCAGCAGCAGTGCGGCGAACGCGAGGCACAGCAGGCGTATCCGTTTCATAGAATGTTCCTCCTTTATCGTAGGTTTGAAAAACGGATCATTTTTTCATCGTCGTTTTCCTATTATATTATTTTTCCGGAATGATGGCAAGGTTTTCCGCAGGAATATTGACTTTTGTACTGTTTTGCATAATAATGGAAAGACTGACGATTCAGAACTCTATAATACAAAGGAGCTGTCAATATGAGTACAAATCGGAATAAGAGCTTTCCATGGAATCCGTTTCTGAGAAGACTGGCCGCGATTGCGGTCCCGGTCGCCTTCCAGAATCTGCTGACGACTACGGCCAGCATGGTGGATACGATGATGGTCGCGCCGCTCGGCGAACTGTCGGTCGGGGCGCTCGGACTGTGCGCGCAGTTTTCCTCTCTGATGTTCTGCGGATACTGGGGATTCTTCGGCGGAGGCATGCTGTTTATTTCCCAGTACTGGGGATCCGGGGAGGACGACGGGATTGAGCGTTCCTACGGGCTGACGCTGGTATGCATGATGACCGTGGCCGTGCTGTTTGGCTGTCTTGCGGTCTTTGCCCCGGAATTTATCATGAGGATCTATACAGATAAGGAAGCGATCCGGAGGATCGGCGTGCAGTATCTGCGCATCGTCGGGTTCGCGTACATCATGCAGGTATTTTCCATGGCGATGAGCTGTCTGCTCAGATCGACCGAGCGCGTGCGGATTCCCATGATCGCCTCGGTTGTATCCGTCGCGGTGAACATTATGCTGAACTGGGTGTTCATTTACGGTCATTTCGGATTTGCGGCAATGGGGATCCGGGGAGCGGCCCTTGCCACGACCTGCGCCGCGGCCGTGAACGTGCTGGTCATCTATATCCTCGCATGGAAGGAAAAATATCCGTATCTGTTCCGGGTGCGCCGCCATTTTCGCTGGAACCGCGGACAGATCAGGCAGTATTTTGTGAAATGTTTTCCGATCATCTGCAATGAGGTGATGATGGGAATCGGAAACATGGTGATCAATGTCACGCTCGGAAGGCAGCCGGAGCAGGTGATTGCGGCGATCGCCGTCTTCCGCACGCTGGAGGGGCTGATCATCGGATTTTTTGCCGGATTTTCCAGCGCGTCCTCGGTGCTGGTCGGAAAATGCGTAGGCGCGGGAGAGCTGGACACCGCGTATGAGCGGGCGAAACGGCTGGTGTATCTGTGCAGTGGCGTTATACTGCTGGCGAATCTCTGCCTGTTTGCCGTACACCGACCGGTTCTGACCAGCATGAGTCTTTCCGGAGATTCCTACCTGGCCGGGACAAGATTTCTGATTATTTATGGCGCGGCCTCTGTGATCCGCATGGGAAACTGGATCCAGAATGACACGTACCGGGCGTCCGGCGACGCGGTCTTCGGGACCGTGCTGGAGATCGTTTTCATGTATGCGCTGGTGTTGCCCTGCGTGCTGACTTCCGCTTTTGTCCTGAAAGCGCCTTACTGGGCCGTTTTCATCTGCTGCTACATCGATGAGCCTGTGCGGTATGTGCTGATGCAGATGCATCTGTATTCCGGGAAATGGATCCGGCCGGTTACGGAGACCGGCCTGGCGGCGCTGGAGGAATTCCGCGCCAAAAGGCGCAGAGTGCGGGCGTGACCGCGGACGATCCGAAGGCGTACCTGGCGCGGCGCGGACTGCGGGGGAGAAAAACTGTGGCGGGCGGAAAAAGAATGCGGCGGCAAGAGCGGAAAGCAAAAACCCCGCGGCAAAAAGGCGGGGTTTAATTTTTAGGCGCAGGCCCGCATATGGAGATTAGCTGCTGACGCAGCACCTGGGCCGCGCAGCGGGCAGGAGGGAAAACCGCCTCCTACTTGTTTCCCGGCCGGTCCTTCAGGATGTCCGTAAGCAGCCCCAGCAGTTTTTCCACGTCGATCGGTTTGGCGATATGCGCGTTCATACCGCATTCGAGTGCGCGCCTGCGGTCCTCCTCGAACGCGTTGGCTGTCATGGCGACGATCGGGATGTTTGCGAGAGCCGGGTTTTCGAGCGCGCGGATCGCTTTTGTGGCGTCGTAGCCGTTCATCTGCGGCATCTGGATATCCATGAGGACCAGCGCATAGTAGCCAGGCTCGGAATTCTTTATTTTTTCCACGGCGATATTGCCGTCCTCCGCTGTCTCCACGACAAAGCCGCTGTCAGAGAGCAGTTCCTCCGCGATCTCGCGGTTCAGTTCGTTGTCCTCGGTCAGCAGCAGCCGCGTGCCTTTCAGGTGCTCCGTGAGGTCGGGAACGGAATAAAATTCCTGTGTCTGAAGCGTGCCGCTGGTGGCTGCGATCAGGATATCCCTAAGTTCCGAGAGGAAAATCGGCTTGCTGCAGAACGCGGTCACGCCGGCCTGGCGGGCCTCTTCCTCAAAAATCGTCCAGTCGTAGGCGGTGACGACGATGATGGGCGTACTGTCGCCCACGACCGCGCGGATCTGACGGACTACCTCGAGGCCGCCAAGGTCGGGCAGGAACCAGTCGATAATGTAGGCGTGGTATTCATCGCCCAGCTCATATGCCTGCCTGGCGTGCAGGACGGCTTCCTTTCCGTGCAGGACCCATTCGGAGCGCATGCCGATCTGCCGGAGCATCCGGGTGACGCTGTCGCAGGTGGAAAAGCTGTCGTCCACGACGAGCGCGTGCAGCCCCTGCAGTTCCTCAATGACTTCCACGTGCTGCGGTTTTTCCTGCAGGCGGAAATCAAGATTGATGATAAATTCCGTCCCTTTTCCCTGCTCGGTCTCAAGTTCGATCGTGCCTCCCATCGTATCGACGATGTTCTTTGTGATGGCCATGCCGAGGCCGGTGCCCTGGATGCCGCTGGCGGTGGAAGTGCGCTCCCTCTCAAAAGGTTCAAAAATATGTTTGGAAAATTCCTGGCTCATGCCGATTCCCGTGTCCTTGACGCGGATCTCGTAGGAGCCGTAGCCCTTGGGAGCGCGGGGCTTCTGGCGGATCGTCAGCGCCACGGTGCCGCCCGCCGGCGTAAATTTGATTGCGTTGGAGAGAAGATTCAGCAGAACCTGATTCACATGGAGCTTGTCGCAGTAAATGTCCTCGTCGATGACGTCCACGGTGTCCATGAAAAAGTTAAGCTGTTTGGACTGCATCTGCGTCTGGATAATGTTGCGCATGTCGCGGAAGATATCCGAGATGGAACATTCCTTTTCCTCAATATTCAGCTTGCCTGACTCGATACGGCTCATGTCGAGGATATCGTTGATCAGCGAGAGCAGGTGGCTGCTGGAGGAGAGGATCTTCTTCAGGTATTCCTGCATGCGCTCCTGATTGTCCAGATTGGCCTGGGCGAGCGTCGCGAAACCGATGATGGCGTTCATCGGCGTGCGGATATCGTGGGACATGTTGGAGAGAAACGTGCTCTTGGCACGGTCGGCCGCCTCGGCTTTCTGCAGCTTTTCAGTCAGAACCGCCTGTTCCACGGCCAGCTCCATCGCCTTCTTTGCGTTGCGGCTGACCCATCTGTAGTACAGAATGACGACGACCGCCATCGCGATCCCCAGATAAATGCAGACCTTCTGCACGGCCCTGACGCTGGAAAAGGCTTCTTTTTCCGGGACGGACACGGCGATGGCCCACTGATTGATGCCGGCGGGCGCGTAATACATATATTCCCAGCCGTCCGTGTCGGGTGTACGGAAAATCACATAGTTGGTACCCAGGCTCATCAGATCTTTTGTATATTCATCCCAGGTCAGAGCGCCTTTTGTCTCTCTGAGAGATTTTGAGGAAGAAAAGTCGGAAATATTTCCCAGCCCGTCATGCCAGGTGTCAAGGATGAAATCGCCGGATTTCGTATCGATGATGTAAATACTGGCGCTGGCGTTATAAATGTTGTCGATGTTCAGGCTCTGGTGCAGAGTCGAAAGCTTGGTGACGCCGTAGAGCAGAGCGGCGGTCTTGCCGTCCTGAATAATAGGAACAAAGTGCCTCAGGATCAGGGAGCCGTTTGAGACGCTTTTTTCGCGGTTGGAGACATGTTCTCCTAACGGTGCCTCTTTTGCGAAAGAGATTTCCTCGTTGTCCGAGGCGTCTGTGATGCTGCCGTCCGGCGAGAGGATCCGGTCGTCTGGAAGAAGGACCTGAACCCGCATCGTCTCAAGCAGCGGGGTGGTTGTCTTCATGACTGCCAGCGTAGCGTCGACGTCAAAATTATTGGCCTGTGAGATGATGTTCGCCGTGGCGTTGAGAATCCGGCTGTCCCGTTCCAGCTTGGATGTGATCTCGTTGATTACGGTTTCAACGCCTTCCTCAAGGCGGCTCAGCGAACGGCTCTGCAGCGTTGAGGTGATTGTGAGATACGCGGAAAGCAGAAGCGCGATGATGACGGCGATCACAATCCCTGTAGCCGTCAGGCTCCTGTCTTTTCTGACGGGTTTTTTCTTCTTTGTGGTATTTTTCATATATGATATACTCCTTTCGGAAGTGAAATATCCTGGTTTGTTGGGGCATGCCTTGCCAGGGGATCTGAAGCGTCCGGCCTTTCGACCCTGGCGTTTGCCCAAGTAATGTTGGGGGTCTCAGTGTCATGCTTTTTCATGTGGACATGGAACGCATGACCTTTCGACCCTGGCATCTTGGAGCTATTGTAACATAGAAAGAATTATTTTACTATACAAAAATAGGTAATGTGTATCTGAAAGTCAGACGGGTTTTCTGCCCGGATATTTTTACGGATATCATGCAGAATTCAAAGATAGAAAGATCCGGTTGTCCTGGCCGGATCTGCAAAAAACGGAGGTTAGCAAAATGAGCAAATATCAGCTGATTGCCCTGGATATGGACGGAACGCTGTTAAACAGTGAGAAGAAGATCTCCCCGCGCACGGCGGACGCGATACGCAGGGCGGGCAGACAGGGAAAAACGACGGTCATTTCTACCGGAAGATGCATCGCGGAAATGCGGGAATATATGGAACAGCTGCCGGACGTCCGGTATATGATCTGCGTCAGCGGGGCTCTGCTCTACGACTGCATGGAAGAAAGAGTCCTGTATTCGGAGAAGATCGGGGCGGATACGGTCCGCTCGCTTCTGGAGATCACCCGCGGCCGGGATATCATGCGGCATCTTCTGGGAGTGGAATCCATCGCGGAACGGGATCAGATACTGCATATGGACCGGTATCATATGGGAGTGTACCGCCCGCTGTATCAGAGGGCCGCGACGCAGGTGGAGGATATCTATGAGTATTTTCGCAGCGCGCCCCGGCCTTTTGAGAAGATGAATTTTTATCATACAGGCGTCAGGGAGCGGGAGATTACGAGGGCCGCTCTGCGTCATCTGCCTGTTGAGATGAAGGACTCGGAGGAAACTTCGCTGGAGTGTTCCGTGAAAGGGATAAACAAAGGGACCGGACTTCTGGTTCTGTGCCGTCATCTGGGGATCGACCCGTCCGTGACCATTGCTGTCGGCGACGCGGACAACGACGCCGATATCCTGTCGGCGGCCGGACTCTCCCTGGCGATGGGCAACGCGAATGAGCGTATTAAAAAGATATGCGGCGCGGTTCTGCCGGATAACGATCACGACGGATGCGCGGCGGCAGTCGAAACATACCTGTGTTCCTGACGACCCCTCATCAAAATGACGAATCAGAAGGGGAAAAGAACCGACACTTTGTTCAGTTGCCCTCATGCATATTACATTGTATAATAGGACTAAAGTGAATTTTGCCAACGGAATCCGCAGGGAAGGCAGATTTACAGAAAAATACGATAAAAGGAGGATATTTGCATGCTGACAAAGAAACAAAACCTTTTGGAGACGATCCGCCACGGGAACCCCGACAGATTTGTCAACCAGTATGAAGCATTTCAGATGGTCTATGGGACGCCGTACACGGTTTCCGCGCCGGCGGCGGTAAAGGGCGGTCCGAACGTTGTCAATCAGTGGGGCGTGACGATCTCCTTCCCGGAAGGAATGCCGGGACCGTTCCCCGTACACGACGAGGAGCACATTGTCTGTAAGGATATCAGCGAATGGAGAAAGTATGTAAAGGCGCCGAACGTGATCTTCACGCCGGAGGAGTGGGCGCCGTTTGTGGCTGAGGCGGAGAAGATCGACCGCGACGAGTATTTTGTAACGCCGTTTGTGGCTCCCGGAATCTTTGAGCAGTGCCACTATCTGCAGGAGATCCAGAACTGCCTGATAAACTTCTACGCGGATCCGGACGCGATGCATGAGCTGGTGGATTACATCACCGACTGGGAGATCGCCTACGCGCAGGAACTCTGCAAATACATCAAGCCGGACGCGCTGTTCCATCACGATGACTGGGGAAGCGGCAGTTCCTCCTTCATTTCGCCGGAGATGTTCCGGGAATACTTTGTGCCGGCATACCAGAAGGTTTACGGCTGCTACCGTGACTGCGGCGTGCAGGTGATCGTGCATCACTCCGACTCCTATGCGGCCAATCTTGTTCCGGCCATGATCGACATCGGCATCGACATCTGGCAGGGCGTTATGACTTCGAACAACATTTCAGAACTGATCGCGAAATACGGCGATAAGATCACCTTCATGGGCGGCATCGACAGCGCGACGATCGACAGACCTGACTGGTCGCGGGAAGTGATCGCGTCCGAGGCAAAGAGAGCCACCCAGGAGTACGGAAGGAAATCCTTCATCCCCTGCAATACCATGGGCGGTCCCGAGAGCATTTATCCGGGCGTATACGAGGCGCTGACCGAGGAGATTGACAAGATCAACCAGAAAATCCTGGCAGAGGGGAAATTTTAAGGTTACAGCCTGCACGTCCATGATCCCGCGAAGCGGGTTACGTTCACGGACCGCAGAGAAGTGAACGGCAATATTTTAAGGCGGACCGTGTTCTGGCAAGTCAGTAAATAGCGGCTGAGACAACCTGTGATCTTATAAAAGGGGAAACTACTATGGAAGAAAACAAAAATAAAAAGATCAGTTCTTCACTGAAGATGTTTTACGGCATCGGTGATTTCGGCTTCAACCTGATGTCCAATATCGATACATTTTACGCTACCTACTTTTTCACGAATATCGCGCGTCTTTCGCTGAGCGTTGTGACGACCATCACCACGATCTCGGCGGTCATCGACGCGATCCTGTCCTGCCTGTACGGCGCGTGGCTGAATAAGATCAAGCCCCGGAAGTGGGGCCGTTACCGCTCCTGGCTGATCATGACGCCGTGGCTGGTTCCGTTCCTGTACGCGATGCAGTTCTTCAAGGTCGGAAACGGCATGCTCGGCATCGTGATCATGACGCTTGCGATGATCACCAGCCGTATCGCCTGGAACCTGCCCTATATCGCGAATATCTCGATGATCAACGTGGCAGGAAAGACGACAGAAGACCGTATGGCCCTGTCGGCCTCAAGAAGCGTCTGGACTTCGCTCGGAAACGTAATCTACTCCTACGCGGGCCCCGCGGCGGTGGCTCTGTTTTCGAGCATCCTGGGAGAGACAAACTCCTACGCGGCGACGGCCTTCGCGTTTGCCGCTCTGATGGCGGCCGGTTATTTCGCTCACTTTAAGATGTTTACGGGCTACGAGGAGAGCGGCGAGGAAGAGATGGCAAGGCTCCGCGCGGAAGCCGCGGCAAAGCCGGAGAAGGGTCAGCCGAAGGTCAGCGCGCTGGCCGCGATCGCCTGCAATCCGCATCTGATCGGCCTGATCATCTCCAGCACGACAAAGTACATGGTTCTTTTCCTCGTGAACGGAATCGCCGTGTATTATTTTACCTACATCAGCCACAATGCCGGCCTGTTGGCCACATTCGTGCTGATCACGAATCTTCTGGGAATCCTGGCCTCCTATCTGTCCAAGTTCGCGGTCGCGAAACTGAACGCCAAGATGACGGTGGTAGGTTCCTACTTTATCATGGCGGCGGGCATGCTGATCGCTTTCGTGGCTTTCCGGAGCACCTGGGCAGTCATCGCCCTGATGAGCCTTGTCATCTTTGCCATGACGCTGACCAACGCCTGCGAACCTGAGCTGTTCGCGACCTGCGCGGCTTACAGCTCCGAAAAGACCGGGTTTGATACCACCGGAACCGTGATGGGTCTTCTGACCGTCCCGGTGAAAGTCGGCATTGTGATGAGAGGCATCCTGATCAGCGCCGCTCTGGCGATCGGCGGGTTCTCCGCGGACATCGATCCGGCTACGGCGGACGCCGCGGTACAGCGGGGCATCTGTATCGGATTTATGATCATCCCGGCGGCCGTCATCATCATCGGCGCTCTGGTGCTGCTGTTCGGCTACCGGCTGGACAAGAAGAACGCGTAACCGACCGCGCCAGACTGACTGCTTGGACTCCTGCTTTTGAGCCATGTTTTGCGGCGGGGCGGATTCCGCCGGGGCGGGAGAGAGCGCGCGGATAAAATTCATACAGAAATATGTGAAAAGGGAGACTTCGGCGGCGGATGCGAAGTCTCCCTTCCTGTGTTATGCGCAGGCCCAGGCATGGAAGCCAGCTGCCGGCGCAGCATGCGGGCCGCGTGTTTCAGTAATATTTTTCAGTGAACGTGATAAACGTCTGCATTTCTTCTGTGACATATTTTCCTTTTTTCCATACCATTCCCACATTGACATTGACGGGCGGATCGAGCGGAAGCCCTACGCAGTCCGGGAACTGGGGCAGCATTTCTCTGAACAGAAAGCATCCGCACTGGTTTTGGTGGACAAATTTCATGACGGTGTAGAGCTGGCTGCTCCGCATGACGATATGCGGGTGCAGCTGCATGGCGTCGAAACGCGTCATAAGCAGGTGAGTCTGAACGGAATCGCCGTTGAACAGAAGCACCTTTTCATTGTCGAGCTGCTCCATCTTCACGGAAGACTGACCGGCCAGAGGATGGGAGCGGGAAACACAGTAGCAGAGCTGGCTGTTAAAAAGTACGGAGTTGTTGAATTTGTCGATGTTGAACATCTCCATGTTGACCAGGGCCAGATCCAGAAAGTCGGTCTGAACCAGATCGCAGGCGCGGACAGAGCCGTATTCCTCCAAGACTACGGGAATATCCGGATATTTCAGGCAGAAAGCGTCCCAGAGCTCCGGGAAGAAGATGGTGCCCAGCATAGGAGGGATGCCGATGCGGACCGGAGGCTTGATCCGGCTGTTGTCTTTGTATTCTGCCTCCATGGAGATGCAGTAGTGGAGTATGTAGTTGGCTTTCTCTAAAAATTTTTCTCCCTCCGCGGTCAGTTCCAGGTGGCTGCCGTTGCGGTAGAACAAGGTAATGGAAAATTCGTTTTCCAGCTCGCGGACAGCATTGGAAATCGTAGGCTGCGTGACAAACAGTTCTTTTGCCGCCTTTGAGACATTGTGGCACCGGCTTGCCGCGCTGAAATACCGTAACTGATTCAGCGTCATATTTTTTCCTCCATTTTTTGAAATATATGTATAGAATAACATATTTTGCCGGAAAATCAGCGGCCGGAGCTATTAAATTTTTTTTGCCGCGGCGAAATTTTTTTAATTGGACTTATGCACTCTGACGGTGGTACCATAAGTTCATAAGATATAGCCGGCCAGCGATATCACAAGCATACGAATTGAACAAAAGAAGCGAAAGGAGAAAAGAAAAAGATATGGCTCCAACAACCATTACATTACTGTTCCTGCTCTTTGCGGTCGTAAGCTTTATTCTGGAGAAAATTCCTCTGGGACTTACGGCAACCATCGTTGCTCTGGGACTGAACCTGACCGGCGTTCTGGACAGTTCGGCCACGTTTGCAGGCTACGTCAACAGCAACGTGATCCTCTGCGTCGGAATGTTCGTCGTAGGACAGGCATTATTTGAAACCGGCATGGCAAACAAGATCGGCGGGATTGTGACAAAATTCGCGAAAAGCGAGAGAATGCTGATCATCGCGATCATGGTGATCGTAGGCGTGATGTCCGGTTTCCTCTCCAACACCGGAACCGCGGCTGTTCTGATCCCTGTAGTCTGTGGTATCGCCGATGAATCCGGATATTCCAGAAGCCGTCTGCTGATGCCTCTCGTATTTGCGGCAGCTCTGGGCGGCAACCTCTCGATTATCGGAGCGCCGGGCAACCTGATGGGCGTCAACGCTCTCCAGGAGATGGATCTTGCAACCAGCTTCTTTATGTATGCGCCGGTAGGCGTTCCCATGCTGGTGCTCGGAATCGTTTACTTTGCGTTTATCGGCTATCGTTTTCTTCCCGCGGGCAGCGGCTCCGGGGAAGCCGTAACAGGAGATCAGAGTGATTTTTCGGATGTTCCGCAGTGGAAGCAGATTGTTTCCCTGGTTGTCCTGATCCTGGTGATCCTTGCCATGATCTTTGAGGACAAGATCGGAATCAAGATTCAGGTATCCGCCTGCATCGGCGCCGTGGTGCTGGTTCTGTTCGGCGTTATTTCCGAGAAAGCTGCGCTGCAGTCGATCGATCTGAAGGTTGTCCTTCTGTTCGGCGGCTCTCTTGCCCTGGCAAGCGCCCTGGAAACGACCGGAGCAGGAACTCTGATCGCGGACAAGATTGTCGGGCTTCTGGGAAGCGATCCGAACCCGATCATCCTGCTTCTGGTAATCTTCATTGTAACCTGCGCTCTGACGAACTTTATGTCGAACACAGCGACGACTGCTTTGATGGTACCGATTGCCGTATCTCTGGCAAACAATCTGGGAGCGGATCCGAGGGCTGTCGTGATCGCGACCGTGATCGCCGGTTCCTGCGCGTACGCGACTCCGATCGGTATGCCCGCGAATACCATGGTGGTCGGCCTTGGCGGATACAAGTTTAACGACTATGTAAAATCCGGTCTGCCGCTGATCCTGGTATCCTTCGTGGTCTGCATGATACTGCTGCCGCTCCTGTATCCGTTCTATCCGTAAATGATATAAAATCAATTTCTGCCAAAATGATTTTCAGGAACAAGAAATCCGGCGGCGCAGAAACCTGTTTTTGCGGCGCTGCCCTAAAAGAAGGAGGTAACTATGACAAGAGAAGAAAGTGTTAAACTGATGACTGACAAAATGGCAAAGTTCGTGGCGCATATCGCAAAGAAACTGCCGGATGATGTGGTGGCAAAGCTGGAAGAGCTTGGCGCTCAGGAAAACGCCGCGCTGCCGAAGGTGCTCTATGAGACGATGACAAAGAATCAGAATCTCGCGGTGGCCCTGGACCGTCCGAGCTGCCAGGACACAGGCGTTCTGCAGTTCTGGGTAAAATGCGGCACAAGATTCCCGCTGATCGATGATCTGGAAGCCCTTCTGAAAGAGGCGGTCGTTCAGGCGACGTTTGCGGCTCCGCTTCGACATAACAGCGTGGAGACATTTGATGAGTATAACACAAAGAGAAACGTAGGAAAAGGAACTCCGACGGTATTCTGGGATATCGTTCCGAACAGCGATCAGTGCGAGATTTACGCTTACATGGCAGGCGGCGGCTGCACGCTTCCGGGAAAAGCGATGGTACTGATGCCGGGCGCCGGATATGAAGGAATCACGGATTTCGTCCTGGATCAGATGACAAGCTACGGTCTGAATGCATGTCCTCCGCTTCTGGTAGGTGTCGGCGTGGCTACTTCTGTTGAGACGGCGGCTCTGCTTTCCAAGAAAGCTCTGATGCGTCCGATCGGTTCTCACAATGAAAATGAGAACGCTGCCAAGATGGAGAAGCTGCTGGAAGACGGAATCAATGCGATCGGCCTTGGACCGCAGGGAATGGGCGGAAAGTTCTCTGTCATGGGCGTGAATATTGAGAATACGGCCCGTCATCCGTCCACGATCGGTGTGGCTGTGAACGTAGGCTGCTGGTCTCACCGCCGCGGACATGTGGTATTTGACAAAGACCTGAACGCGACGGTAGATACCCATTCCACCGTTGATCTGAATCAGTAATTTTCATGCCCCACAGACAGGGCGGCACCAGGAATGGAAGCTGTTTTCAATGGATGCCGTCCGGGGCTTTCACAACGTATATCATAAAGGAGGATAAAGGAATGATCGAGATCAGAGGAGATAAAAAAGTCCTGGTTACACCGGTAAGCGCCGAGGACCTTGCGGATATTAAAATTGGAGATATCGTCTGGCTGGATGGGGATCTGATGACCTGCCGCGATGTGGCTCACCGCCGTCTGGTAGAGTACGGAAGAGAGCTTCCCTATGACATTAAGGGAAAAGCGATTTTCCACGCAGGCCCGATCGTCCGGAAGATCGAGGGAACGGAAGACGACTATGAGATGGTTTCCGTAGGACCGACCACTTCCATGCGTATGGAGAAATTTGAGTATGAGTTTACAAAGCTGACAGGCGTGCGCGTTATCGTCGGAAAAGGCGGCATGGGCCCCAACACAGAGCGTGCCTGCAAAGAGTTTGGAGCGATTCACTGCGTATTCCCGGCAGGCTGTGCCGTCGTGGCAGCTACCGAGGTAGAGCGGATTGCGGAGCATCACTGGGACGAGCTGGGCATGCCGGAGACGCTGTGGTGCTGCAAGGTGAAGGAATTTGGTCCGCTGATCGTCTCCATCGACGCGCAGGGCAGAAACATGTTCGAGGAGAACAAGGTGATCTTCAACGAGAAGAAGGAAGCCGCAAAGCAGGCGATCTATCCGGAAGTGAAATTTATCAAATAATTGTCTGCATAGACAGACAACATTTTGTGAGAAAGCGCATCCCCGGATTCTCGGGGATTTGCGGACAGGTCTTGAATCCACCTAAAAAGTAAGTGAACGGCTGCAAAACGACAGAAGCATCTCTGGGGGAAATCCTGGAGATGCTTCTGTGTATGATGGGCATATCGTCAGTCTGTGGTGTAAGTTCACGAAGGACGTAACTGCCGGCGCAGCATGCGGGCCGCGCGGCGGGCAGGAAGGAAAACGCCTCCTGCTCGATTGTTTATCGTGTACAGAAAAGAATGAAAAGCTGTTTTATCTGTCTGGATAAAAAATTACTGAAGTAAGAAAGGAAGGATGAAAATGCCAGATACTAAGAGAGATTTTGCTGGCGGAAAAGAAATAAAGAGAAGCTGTACCGACTGCGGGGTTGTAAACTGCAAAGGATTGGGGAAGGAGTATCCGCCGTTTTGTCAGACGGTACATATGGATCCGGATATAAAGAAAGAAGCGATGGCATGTTACGAGGAAGAAGAGAACCGGAAGATCATGCAGACGGCTGCTGCCGTAGAGTATGAAGGGTACTGCCGGTGGTGCCGCGTGGAGGAAACCATGGAATTTGCCGCCCGGATGGGATACCGCAAACTTGGAATCGCCTGCTGTGTTGGACTGATCCGGGAGACCAGGATTCTGACAGACATTCTGCGAAATCATGGGTTCGAGGTTTTTGGGATTGCCTGTAAGGCGGGGGCCACTCCGAAAACGGATGTGGGAATCTCCCCCGAGTGCTGTGCTATAGGAAATAACATGTGTAATCCGATTCTCCAGGCACGGCTGCTGGAAGAAGAAAAAACGGACTTTAACATTGTCGTGGGTCTCTGTGTGGGACATGATTCCCTGTTTTATAAATATTCGAAAGCTCCGACAACGACGCTGATCGTGAAAGACCGGGTGACGGGAAATAATCCGGCGGCAGCGCTGTATACATCTCAATCCTACTATAAAAAATTATATTGATTAACATCCTCTGTTTTAGTAGAAAAGAAAAAGAGCATGTGGTATGATTACAAAAAGATTTGACAGATGACCAAAAAGGAGCTGGAAAAGCGATGGGGCTGTATCTGAACAGTAAAAAACCGGCGTCATTGTATCAGGATGAGGCAGAATCTGTTTACTATGTGGATAAAACAGCAATGCTGGATGAACTGGTTTTGTCTCTGGAGGGAAAAGAGACCGACTCAGATAACCAGGGAGCGGCAGGCAGAG
>CANRGB010000056.1 GCA_947630005.1 uncultured Lachnospiraceae bacterium | reverse complement strand
TGATGATCGGACCCGAACCGATAATCAGTACTTTGTGGATATCTTTTCTCTGAGACATCGTATCTCCTCCAGTATATAGTATAGGTGAACAGCACTGTCACTAAGCGAAGCGGTCCAGGCGCCGCGGCTCAGTGCCATTTGGTTTAATGAATTTTACATTTCTGACATTATACATAAAAAGACCTTGTCTGGCAATGGGGAACTCTATCTTTTTTGCAGCGCCGCTTTCACTCCCCTGCGGTTCGTGAACACGGGATGCTTCGCGGTACACAGAAATGCCGCTTCACTCCGTGAACACAGCAATATTCCGCGATACACGGAACAATCCGTTTGGCATCTTTTGACCCCAACATCATTTCATTAACTTCTCTTTCAGAAATTCCCCGATTATATGGTAAACCTCGCCGCTCCAGAAATCCAGCTCGTGCTCGGCTCCCTCAACCTGATACGCCTGTGTTTCGGCGCCGCAGTCACAGAGCCGATGGTACATCCGGAGCATCTGGTCATAGCTGACCATTGTATCCGCGGTCCCGTGCAGCAGAAGAAACGGCGGATATTTCCTCCCCGGCTCCACATGGCTGACCGGGCTCATCTCCTTTGCCCGTTCTTCCCAGAGAGACTTATCTGGCCCGTAAAGACAGGAAGCCACGAACTCAAATTCCGCCGTATTCCCGACCTTCTGCGCATCCCCCATCATCCCGATCAGATCCGTCGGACCGAAGCAGCTTACGACCGCGCACACGGAATCCGAATATCCCTCGTGCTCCTTCGTCTCATAGCGCGGATCATCGCCGGTCGTCCCGACCAGAAGCGCCGTATTGCCGCCGGAGGAAGTCCCCCAGATGGCGACCCGCTCCGCGTCGATCCCGTATTCTGCGGCATGCTTTCTCAGATAGCGGACCGCACATTTCACATCCTGCAGGTACGCCGGGAACGGATGCCCTTTCTGCGAATCGCGGTGTCCGACCGTCGCCACGATATACCCTTCCCGCGCGAACTGCGCGAGCTGCGGAATCTCAAAATCCAGATCCGGCGTCGTCCACGCGCTGCCCTGCACAAAGACGATCAGCGGCTTCGGCTCCTTCGGGATCTGCGGGTGATCCAGATTCCACGGCAGAAGCAGCGACATTTTCAGTTCTTCCCCCGTCCGGACCGAATAGACGACATTCTGTCTGAGATACGCCTGTCCTTCCAGCGTCGGATTTCTTTTGATCTTCTTGATTTCCGGATAACTCATACGTTTCCCTCCTGTATCTTTTCTGCGGCTATCATACCACAAAACGCGAGAGGAATACAACGGGTTTCCATACGCGGACCTGCAGTCAATCGGACAGGAAGCGGGGTTTCTTCCTGTCCGTCCGCGCGGCCCGCGTGCTGCGTCAGCAGCTGATTTCCGTATGCGGGCCTGCAGTCAATCGGACAGGAAGCGAAGTTTCTTCCTGTCCGTCCGCGCGGCCCGCGTGCTGCGTCAGCAGCTGATTTCCACATGCGGGCCTGCGCATAAGTTGAAAAAAGGCACTCCCTATGGAGTGCCTTACAAACGTGCGTTAGAGGATTCGAACCCCCGACCTTTTGGTCCGTAGCCAAACGCTCTATCCAGCTGAGCTAAACGCACACGCTTTTTCTTCAGCGTCTGTAATTATATACCCAGTCCGGATGATTGTCAATCACTTTTTTTAATTTTTCTTTTTCTTTTTATTTCCCCAGATACGCCTGCCGCACCTTCTCGTTTACGAGCAGTTCCTGTCCGCTCCCGGTCATCGTGATGCGCCCGGTCTCTATGACATAGCCGATATCGGCGGTCCGCAGCGCCATGTTCGCGTTCTGCTCGATCAGCAGGATCGTCACGCCCTGCCTGTGAATCTCACGAATGATATCAAAGATTCCTTTTACGATCAGGGGCGCGAGTCCCAGCGACGGCTCGTCCATCATGATCAGCTTCGGCCGGCTCATCAGCGCGCGGGCGACCGCGAGCATCTGCTGCTCTCCGCCGGACAGCGTGCCGCCGGGCTGCCAGTGGCGCTCCTTCAGGCGCGGGAACAGATCGTAGACCCAGTTCAGATCGTCCGTGAGACTGTCCTTTCTCATATAGGCGCCGATCTTCAGATTTTCAAGCACCGTCAGATCCGGAAAGATCCTGCGCCCTTCCGGCACAAGCGTAATTCCCTGGGAAACAATATAGTCGGTGTCTTTCCCCGTAATATCCTGTCCGAGAAATTCGATTTTTCCGGAGGCCGGCTTTTCGAGGGATACGATCGAGCGCAGCGTCGTGCTCTTCCCGGCGCCGTTCGCCCCGATCAGCGTGACGATGCTCTTCTCCGGCACCTCAAAGCTGATCCCCTTGACCGCTTCGATCCCGCCGTAGTTTACTTTCAGATCCGTTACCTTAAGCATCCTCGCTCACCCCCAGATATGCGTCGATGACCCGCTGGTCGTTCTGCACGGCCTCAGGCGTTCCGTGCGTGATCAGTTTCCCGAAATCAAGCACATAGATGCGGTCGGAAATCTGCATGACCAGATCCATGTGGTGTTCAATCATGAAGATCGTCAGATGATAGTCGTCGCGGATCTGGCGGATAAAATCGGTCAGCTCCTGCGTCTCCTGCGGATTCATGCCGGCCGCGGGCTCGTCGAGAAGCAGCAGCTTCGGATCCGTGGCAAGCGCGCGGGCAATCTCAAGCCGCCGCTGAATCCCGTACGGGAGAGATCCGGCGATCTCATTTTTCAGATGCGCCATATTCTGCATCTCCAGAAGCTCCATCGCCTCCCTGCGCATCCGGTTTTCTTCCGCGTAATTCAGGCGGAACGCCGCGGTCAGAAGATTCTGCTTCGCGCGCATATGCTTCGCGATCAGCACGTTCTCAAACACCGTCATCGAGGAAAACAGGCGGATATTCTGGAACGTGCGGGCGATCCCGAGCTTTGTGATCTTATCCGGGGAAAGCGTGACCCGCTTCGTATATTTCGCGGCATTTGATCCCTGATAGATCCGCTTCATCTTTCCGTGCGGATAGCTTTCAAGCATAAGCTCGTCACAGAAATAAACGCAGCCGTTCGTGGGCTCGTATACGCCCGTAATGCAGTTGAACGCGGTGGTCTTTCCCGCTCCGTTCGGGCCGATCAGGGCGACGATCTCCCCCTCGTTGACCTCAAGCGACAGATTGTCGACAGCCATAACGCCGCCGAACTGCATCGTGATATTTTCAGCACGGAGGATGTTTCCGCTCATTTCGCCGCCTCCTTCCTGCCGAACTTCTTTTTGAAGAAATTATAAATGCCCGCGACAGAAAATTCCCGGTCTCCCATGATCCCGCGCCGCGCGAACAGCACGACCGCCATGACGATCACCGAGAAAACAACCTTGCGGAAACCCGTGCGCAGCAGCGGCACCTTGAAACTCCCGATATACATCTCCGTATCGAGGAACCGCAGCCACCATTCCGAGCTCGCGATGAACAGAAAAGCCGCGATGCAGCTTCCGGTCACGGAGCCGATGCCCCCGATTACCACGATCAGGAGAATCTCGTACGTCATCGACGAGCGGAATGTCGCGGCCTGGATCGACGTCTGGTACATCGCGAGCAGAGCGCCGCCCACTCCCGCGAAAAAGGAAGAGATGCAGAACGCCATTCTCTTGTGCTTCGCGAGATTGATGCCCATCGCCTCGGCCGCGATCTCGTCGTCCCGGATCGCCCTGAACGCGCGCCCGTACGACGAGTTGATGATCAGCACCATGATGCCGATGCAGACGACTGTCACAAGAAAAGGAAACGCGATCGAATTAAACGTCGGAAATTTTCGCAGCAGGTTGGAGCCGTTCGTCAGTCTGCCGAGCTTGTCCCACTGAAAAAACGCGCGGATGATCTCCGCGAAGCCGAGCGTCGCGATCGCGAGATAATCGCTTTTGAGTCTCAGAACCGGAAGGCCGATCAGCCACGCGAAAAACGCGGCCGTAATCCCCGCCGCGATCAGTCCCACGATCACCGGCACGGAAAACTGCACGATCCCTCCGTCAAAATACTGGTAGACCGAGGCCCGGTCCGCCACCGGAATCGTCAGGATCCCATAGGTATACGCGCCGATCAGCATAAATCCCGCCTGTCCAAGGGAGAACAGCCCCGTAAAGCCGTTCAGCAGATTCATGGAAACAGCCACAAGCGCGTAGATGCATCCCTTTTTCAGCACCGTCAGCGCGATATGCGTCGGCGGAAGCGTCCGTTCCAGCATCAGAACCAGTCCGAACAGCGCCAGAAGGAGCAGCGCTGAGATGATTCCGTTTGCCTTTTTGCTCATAACTGCACCTCCTTTATACTTTATCCGTCGCTCTCTCGCCGAACAGGCCTGTCGGCTTGACGACCAGGATAACGATCAGCAGGGCAAAGGTAAACGCGTCGGAGAATGTCGTCCAGCCGAGCCCCTTGATGATATTCTCACAGATCCCTATGATAAACGCCCCGATCATCGCGCCCGGGATCGATCCGATCCCTCCGAAAACGGCGGCGACAAAAGCTTTCAGTCCCGGCATCGCGCCGGAAGTAGGAACTACCGAGGCATAATTTGTGAAATACAGCAAAGAGCCGACCGCCGCGAGAAACGACCCGATGATAAAAGTCATGCTGATGACCGAATTGATCTTAATCCCCATCAGCCTGCTCGTCTCAAAATCATCCGCGACGGCGCGCATCGCCATACCGATCTTCGTATGGTTGATCAGCCACATCAGAAGGATCACGAGCAGAACCGTAAGAACCGGCGTCACGATCGTCACCACTTTTGTCGTCGCCGGTCCGATGCTCACAGAATTGGAGATCAGCGGAATCGACGGATAGATCTGCGCGAGACCTCCGGTTATGTAAAGCGCCAGATTCTGCAGCAGATAGGAAACCCCGATCGCGGAGATCATGATCGACATTCTCGGCGCGTCGCGCAGAGGCTTGTAGGCCACGCGTTCCACGATAAAACCGATCAGAACCGTGGAAACGAGCACAAGCGGAATCGTGACATACAGCGGGAACGATGCCGAAGCGTAGACCATCACCAGAGCCGCCACCATAAAAATATCCCCGTGGGCAAAGTTGATCAGACGCAGAATACCGTACACCATCGTATAGCCGATCGCGATCAGAGCGTACTGCCCTCCGACTGAGATACCTGCCAGCAGATACGGCAGATTCTTACTTATAAAATCCATGGGAACCTCCCTTTTGAACCTCCCCTTACAGAAGAAAGGCTGCAGGACCACCTGCAGCCTCCGTCCTGTCTATCAGGTAACCAGTTTTATTTCTGCTGCTGTACTCCGACGAAATCCCACGCACCCGTCTCGGTGTTGGCCGTCTTTACATAAGCAGCGTCGCGCGCGGCGTCTCCGTCTACCGAATCAAACTTGATATCGCCTGTAACTCCGGTATAGGTCACATCCCAGATCGCCTCGGTAACCGCGGCCGGATCCGTAGAACCCGCGGCCTTCAGCGCTTCAAGCGCCACAAAGTACGCGTCATAGCCCATGGCCGTGACAGCCGCCACCGTATCATCTCCGCCGTTGTTCGCCAGATTCGTACTGTCGCTGTTGATCCACTCCTTGATGTTCGCGTCGAATTCCTCATTGCCGCCCTCCTGATAGAAGGTCGTGACATAGATATCGAGATCCTTGCCCTTCGCGGCGTTCAGGATCACGTTGGAATCCCAGGTATCGCCTGCGAGGATCGGAATATTGATTCCCTGCGCCGCCGCCGCATCGATGATCAGCTGGGCCGCTTCCGTGGAAGTCGGGGCAAAGATAACGTCCGCGCCCTCGTTCACGGCCGTCGTCAGATAGGAAGTGAAGTCCGCGTTCCCCTCCGGGAATGTCTCCGCGACAACCTCGCCGCCAAGCTCGTTCTCAAAGGCATCCTGGAAATAATATCCAAGGCCTACGGAATAGTCGTCGCCAAGCTTCGTCAGCACATAGGCCTTATCCGCGTCAAAGTTCTCGGCCGCGAAGTTCGCGAGCACGGTGCCCTGGAACGGATCAAGGAAGCAGATACGGAAATAATGGGTATTTCCTTCCGTCACCTGCGGGTTCGTACACGTGACGCCGATCGCCGGAACGCCGGCCTGCTCAAAAATATCAGACGCCGCGATGGAAACGCCGGAGCCGTAGGAGCCGAGCACCACCGACACGCCCTCGCTCACGAGCTGGGAAGCGGCGGTCGGGCCCTTCTCATTGGAAGACTCGTTGTCCACGATCGCGAGCTCCACATTGTACTCCGTGCCGCCGATCTCAACCGTCGGGCAGACGCTGTTCGCGTACTGGATTCCCAGCGTTTCCTGCTTTCCGCCCGCTCCGTTGTCTCCGGACGCCGGTTCATACACGCCGATCTTCACGGTCTCCGCGGCGGACACCGGAAAAACACACGCGAGCGCTGTGACTGCGCAAACCGCGGCAGCTGCTAACTTTTTCATAATTCAAATTCCTCCTTCTCCAAAGAGATTACCGCTCATCCGTTGAGCCGTAATAAAACGCGCCGCCATAATAAGCAATAATAAAAATTAAGCGGCAATAATGTTGACATGAAAATTAAGCAAAAACTTTTACATTTCCAGTTTAGTACTTTTTTGTCCGCATTGCAAGAACTTTTGTATTTTCAGGAGAAACTTTATTGTTACAGTGTTACTGCCTACTCCGGTCAGACGCCGCATAGAAAATTTCCTGTCTCTGAAAGCGAAAATCCCCCCCCGCGAAACAGCGGATGCGCCGGCTGTATCCCCCCCCCCCAAAACGCCGCAGAAGTGCGGCTGATTTCTCAGCTGCACTTCTCGATTTCTTCCGTTATCCAGTTTTTGATCTGATCCGTATCCACGGAAAATACGAACGCGATCTCGTCATAGAGCTTCTTTTCCGCTATCTGAAAATACTTCTCGTCGCCGGAGAGCACCCGTTTGCCAAGACGGAGCCTGTGCCTCCTGCCCAGATAACAGGTCTTTATGATCCTGAGCAGTTTCTCCGATTCAAACGCGCTGATCGCTTCCTTGTATTTCACGGCACGCAGCTTATCGTTATTCTCGCGGATGCAGTCCACCTCCGGAATCATGCCGACCAGCTCCCGGATCTGTTCTTTTGTCATCACCGGACGCATCCGTATCTTCTCGCTGTCAATCGGAGTGAATGTCCTGCCGCCCTTATCGCCATAAGGAACCAGGACATAATATTTTTTCTCCGAACCCTTTCCGTTCAATGCCATCTCACAGATATCCTGTACTTCACAGACACCTATGCCCTCATGAACCAAATGATCTCCAATCTGATACATGACATCTCCCTCCTTCTGAAACCAACTTTCATCGGCAGCTTCTCTTTGCCGCCCTTTTCCTTCACTATTGACCATTCAGAAACAGTATAAACCATTTTTGGAGGACTTGTAAGAAATTTTTGTGCTTTTTAACAAATTTCGGAGTTTTAACAATACGAATTGCGAATATTTTTGTGCATTCTGCACATAGTTGACTTATCTGCGGGTCATGCTGTGCCTGTTTCCCGCAGACTGCGGACGCGGCGCCGATTTGCGGCGCGCAGAAAATCCGGTCCGCGCGGTTCCGGATTTCTGCGGAAACCGCACGGGAAATGCCGCCGGTGAAAAAGACAGGCGGCGTCAGTTCCCGCCGGACGGCGGCTCTCTGCGCCTCAGAATATCATATTTCGCGGCGGTCTCTCCTTCCAGCGACACGAAGAGTACCTGCTTCGAATGGGGGGCGCTCTCCTGGAAAACGCCGTCCTGATTCTGTATGCTCTTCACCGTCACCGTGAGATTCCGCCCGTCCGGTTTCATGATTTCAATCTGCTCCCCGACGGAAAATTTATTGCGCTGCTCCAGACGGTATCGGCCGTCGGAACATACTTCGCTGACAATTCCAAGATAGGTGTAGTCTTTAAGATATGTATTGCTGTCATAAATCTGATCGCCGCTTCCGGGACGGCCGTAGAAAAATCCCGTGGTAAAGCGGCGGTACGTACATCCCGCGATCTGCTCTCTGTACCAGTCCATATTGGCCTCATAGAGCTTCGGATCCGTCTGATAGTCGTCGATGGCCCTGCGGTAAGTGCGGGCGGCCGTCGCGACATAGAGCGCCGTCTTCATGCGCCCCTCGATCTTCAGGCTGTCGATCCCCGCCCGGATCAGATCCGGGATGTGCTCGATCATACACAGATCCTTTGAATTAAACAGATAAGTCCCGCGTTCATTCTCCTCAATGGGCATGTACTCGCCGGGCCTCGTCTCCTCCATCACCGCGTACTTCCAGCGGCACGGATGGGTACAGGCCCCCTGGTTCGCGTCGCGGCCCGTAAAATAGTTGCTCAGAAGACATCTTCCGGAGTAGGAAATACACATCGCGCCATGGACAAACGTCTCGATCTCCATGTCGTCGGGGATATGCGCGCGGATTTCCATGATCTCCTCCAGAGAAAGCTCGCGCGCGGATACCACGCGCTTTGCGCCAAGCCCGTACCAGAAGCGGTACGTCTCGTAATTCGTGTTGTTCGCCTGTGTGCTGATGTGGCGCTCGATCTGCGGACAGATGCGCTTCGCGGCCATAAACACACCCGGATCCGCTATGATCAGGGCGTCAGGCCGGGGATCCATGGCGCCAAGTTCGCGAAAGTACGCCTCGATGCCTTCCAGATCCCTGTTGTGCGCGAGAATATTCGCCGTCACATAGACTTTCACTCCGTATTCATGCGCAAAAGCGATCCCTTCCGCCATGTCCTCCATCGAAAAATTCTTCGCTTTGGCGCGAAGGCCGAAGGCCTCCCCTCCGATATAGACCGCGTCCGCTCCAAAGATAACGGCCGTTTTCAGCACTTCCAGGCTGCTCGCCGGGATCAGCAGTTCAGGGTGTCTCATAGGTTCCTCCAAATCCGGGAAATTCCCAAAATTCCGCTTGCTTTACCGTGACAGCGGCGCCGTCCCCGACAGGAAGAACCGACGTTGTCAGCCCTTTCGTGTGCTTCAGCACATACAGGTACTCCCGCATCCGCCGGTAGATCGTCCGGTTACGGCGCTCCACAGCGTAATGGGACTCTATGATATCGCCTTCCTGCAGCACATTGTCGGATATCAGCATTCCGCCCCGCCGCAGAAGCCTCAGGACTTCCGGCAGGAAGCGAAGGTACTGTCCCTTGGCGGCGTCCATAAAGACCAGGTCATAGGACGGCTCGAGACCGCACAGGATCTCAAGCGCGTCCCCCTCCAGCAGCGTGATCCTGCCGCCGTACCCGGACGCCTCAAAATTGGCTTTCGCCTCGGGGATCCGTTTTTCATATTTCTCTATGGTCGTGATCCGGCAGTGCTCGTCCGTGTTCGCTGCCATCAGGATCGCGGAAAATCCGACCGCTGTCCCCACCTCAAGTATCTTTTCCGGACGGCCCAGGGCGAGCAGAGTCTTCAGCAGGCTCTGCATCCCCGGACGGATCACCGGAATTTTCCGCTCCGCCGCCGTCCTCTCCAGTTCGTCCAGGAATTCGCCGTTTCCCGTATCCAGCGAATCCAGATAGACGGACAGTCTCTCGTCAATAATCATAATTCCTCCGCTTAAAGCATGTCCGGCGCTTTAAAACGAGATCCCCTCGGCGATCTCTTTCGTATCAAGATCAACCGCGGATATAAGTTCAATGTTCACCTGCTGGATTATCCTGCATACCCGCAGCTCGCGCTTGAGAAATTCATCCACCAGGATATTTTTCCGGAACTCCTCATATTCCTTGTACATTTTGTCAATCTCATCGTACATGTCGAGCACTTCCGCCGAATTCTGCACCTCAAAATTATGCTTCCGAAACGCGTTGATCTTTCGTCTCAGCTCAGGATCCTGCGCCACTTTTCCCCTGATCTTCAGGAAATCCTGATATTCCCTGCTGTTCAGAATCGCGTCCACCAGATTTTTCGTACACTGCTCTATCTGATCCATAGCCGTCTATTCCACCTCCATGATGATCGGCAGAATCATCGGCCGTCTCTTCGTCCTCTTCCAGAGAAAATCTCCCAGATAATCACGGATCAGATTCTTCATCCGGTTCCAGTCAGTCACACGGTGAGAAATGCAGCTGTTCATCGCGTCCTGCACGACATCCCGCGCCTCCTCCATCAGGTCCTCCGCCTCGCGCACATAGACAAAGCCGCGGGAGACGATGTCCGGACCCGCAAGAATCTGATTGGAATACCGCTCCAGCGTCACGACGGCGATCACAATCCCGTCCTCCGCGAGATGCTGGCGGTCGCGCAGCACGATATTACCGACGTCCCCGACGCCAAGCCCGTCAACCAGGATGCTCCCCGTCTGAACGCTCCCTGTCACATTCGCCGATTCCTCGTCAAGCTCAAGGACATCGCCTGTCTTCAGTATATAGATATTCTTGGACGGAATCCCCAGTTTCTGCGCCAGGGTCGCCTGCGCTTTCAGATGCCGGTACTCCCCGTGGACAGGGATCGCGTATTTGGGCCTTACCAGAGAATAGATCAGCTTGATCTCCTCCTGGCAGGCATGCCCGGACACATGCGCGTCCTGGAAAATAACGTCGGCCCCTTTCATCGAAAGCTCGTTGATAACCTTCGAGACGGCTTTCTCGTTTCCGGGGATCGGGTTCGAACTGAAGATGACCGTATCCCCCGGCTTGATGACGACCTTCTTGTGCATGTTCGCGGCCATGCGGGACAGAGCCGCCATCGACTCTCCCTGGCTTCCCGTCGTGATCAGCACCATCTGCTCGTCCGGATAGTTTTTCATCTGCTCCAGATCGATCAGCGTATTTTCCGGGATATCGAGATACCCCAGTTCCGAGGCCGTGCTGATGACGTTCACCATGCTGCGCCCCTCCACGACGACCTTTCTGCCGTATTTGTACGCCGAATTGATGATCTGCTGAACGCGGTCGACATTCGACGCGAAGGTCGCGATGATGATTCTTGTGTTCTTGTGTTCCGAAAAAATATTGTCAAACGTGCGTCCGACCGTCCGCTCCGAGGCCGTAAAGCCGGCCCGCTCCGCGTTCGTACTGTCGCACATCAGCGCAAGCACGCCCTTGCGTCCGATCTCGGCAAACCGCTGCAGATCGATCGCGTCCCCGAATACCGGGGTATAGTCCACCTTGAAATCTCCTGTATGGACGATGATTCCCGCCGGCGAATAGATCGCAAGCGCCACCGCGTCCGCGATGCTGTGGTTCGTCTTGATAAACTCGATGCGGAACTCTCCGAGATTGATCGACTGGCCGGGCCGCACGATCTTGCGCTTCGTCGTCTTTAAAAGGCCGTGCTCCGTCAGTTTCCTGTCGAGAAGTCCCATCGTCAGCTTCGTCGCGTACAGCGGAACCGGCAGATCCTTCAGGATGTACGGCACGGCGCCGATGTGATCCTCGTGCCCGTGCGTAAAGACGATGCCCTTTACCTTGTCGATATTTTCTTTCAGATACGTGATATCCGGGATGACCAAGTCGATTCCGAGCATATCGTCCTCCGGAAACGCCAGCCCGCAGTCGACGACGACAATGCTCTCGTTATACTCAAATGCTGTCATATTCATTCCGATCAGACCCAGCCCGCCGATCGGTATTATTTTTAATTTCATCTCCTGAACTTTTTTCAATCTGCACTGCACCTCCATAAATTTTCAGGAAGCCTCATTCCGTTCACCGCAAAGGAGCGCAACATACCGTGAGGACGAAAACACAAATCCCCCTCAGATCAGCTTTTGTCTTTCTTTTTCGTTTCGCTCAAACTGCGCACGCACAAAGAACGGAATACTTCCTGCATTCCGTTAAAACCTTTCTTTTTTCTTTATTTTCAGAGCTCTATATCCACGTCCTCAAGCAGCTCTTCAAAAATCTTTGCAATTGCCTTCAGCTCGTCTTCATCTTCCACGATCACATAGTTCGCTTCCGTCTCCCCGTCGGCCGACAGATCTTTCATGATATAAGCTTCCGAATCCTCATCTTCTGATTCTGCCGCAAGCAGATAGGAAACGCCTCCGATACGTGTCTCTTCCAGCACAAACAACCCGATCGGTTCTGTCTCCCCGAGCGGGTAAAATTTAATTTTGTCCATTTTCCATCCTTCCAATACTGTCCAGATATCCCTGCAGGATATAGACGGCCGCGAGTTTGTCCACGTACTCTTTCCGTTTCTCCCTGCGCACGCCGCTCTCCATCAGCGTACGGTTCGCCTCCACCGTCGTGAGGCGCTCATCCCACATCACAACCGGAAGCCCCGTCCTGCGCTCCAGCTGTTCCTTAAAAGCAAGAGATTTTTCCGCTCTCTCTCCGATCGTATTGTTCATATTTTTCGGGAAACCAAGCACAAGAAGCGTCACCTGATATTCCGCAATCAGTACCTCTATCCTCGCCAGCGTCCGGCGGAGCTTATTCTCCGATTCGCGCCGTATAATCTCCACACCCTGGGCCGTGATCCCCAGCGGATCGCTGACCGCCACGCCCGTCGTCTTTGAACCGAAATCAAGTCCCATGATACGGGTCATCGTACAGTCCCCTGCCATGACTTATTTTTGATGTACTCTCTCAAAAGCTCTTCTACCAGCTCGTCGCGCTCCACCTTCATGATCAGGCTGCGCGCATTTTTATGACTCGTGATGTACGTAGGATCCCCTGACATGATATAGCCGACGATCTGGTTCACGGGATTGTATCCTTTCTCCTCCATCGCCAGATACACATGCTCGATCACAAGCTTTACCCGCGTCTCCGGATCCGTATTGATGTTGTTGATATATTGTGTCTTATTGATCTCTGCCATTTTTTCACGCCCTCATTCAATCCTATATGGACATTCTAATATAAATCAAAAAATATTGCAATGCTTTTCACATAATTTTAACCGATATATATGAGGGGCGATCTCTTCCCCCAGGCAGCCTGTCCGTCTTACATTTATAAGATCAAGGTCCGTCTCGGCCGCCGCTCTCAGATATTCTCTTGTATATCCCGTATAATATTCCTTCCCGTCCAGGATCGTTTTCTCCTCCAGAAGCACCTCCGCTTCCTTTCCCTGCCAGGCTGCCGCAAAACGGCGGCGGTTTTTCTCCCCGAGCTCGATCAGCCGGCTGCTCCTTGCGGATTTCGTCTGTTCATCAATCTGTCCAGGCATCGCGGCGGCACGGGTTCCCTGTCTTCTGGAGTATTTGAAAATATGCGTTTCATACAGCCGCAGCTTCTCAAGAAAGCGGACGGTCGTCTCAAATTCCTCTTCCGTTTCCTGCGGAAATCCGACGATCACGTCCGTGGTCAGCGCCGGATCCGAAAAAACCTCCCGCAGAATCTGGCACTTTTCCTCGTATTCCTCCGCCGTATATTTCCGGTTCATCCGTTTTAAAGTCTCATTGCAGCCGCTCTGCAGCGACAGATGAAAATGAGGGCACAGTTTCGGAAGCGACGCGAACGCATCCGCGGACTCCCGCGTTATGATCCCCGGCTCTAAAGAGCCGAGCCTTATGCGCGAGATCCCCTCCACCTCGTGAACCGCCCGGATCAGCGCAAGCAGGGAACTTCCGGTATCGACTCCATAGGAACTAAGATGGATCCCGGTCAGAACGGCTTCCTGGCAGCCGCCCCGCGCAAGCACGCTCACCTCGGAGACCACATCCTCCAGCGCGCGGCTGCGGACTCTCCCCCGCGCGTACGGTATAATACAATAGCTGCAGAACTGATTGCATCCGTCCTGCACCTTGATGCAGGCCCGCGTATGTTCCTGCGTTTTTGAGAGGAACATGGTCTCATATTCGCAGGCATGACTCAGATCGGCGACATCCGTATAGGCGGCGCCGCCCTCTTTTCCTTCGCCGCTCTTTTTCTCTGTATTTTTCCCCGCCCTGGCCTCTTCAAACAGCCGCAAAGCCTGCAGGAGCTCATTTTTCCGGTTGTTGCCAAGCACAATATCGATCGCGGGGTCTTTCAGGGCCGCCTCTTTGGAGGTCTGTACGTAACAGCCGGCCGCCACCACGACCGCTTCCGGATTCATTTTCTTCGCCCGGTGGAGCATCTGCCTTGACTTTCTGTCGGCGATATTCGTCACCGTGCAGGTGTTGATCACATAAACGTCCGCCCCGGGTTCAAACGGAACAATCTCATACCCTGCCTCCTCAAGGAGCCTTCCCATAACTTCCGTCTCATAAGCGTTTACCTTGCAGCCAAGGTTATGCAGCGCCGCTTTCTTTTTCATCTTCCTCTCCCCTTTGACCGTTTTCGCTTGACTTTTATTCCCTGAGCCGTTAAGATATTGTTATGAAATACAAAAATAACAGCATAGGGGGATTCCACAATGAAAACAGTAAAGATTTCTTTGAATTCGATTGACAAAGTAAAATCTTTCGTAAACAGTATCACCCGGTTCGACAACGATTTCGATCTCGTCTCCGGCAGATACGTGATCGACGCCAAATCGATCATGGGCATTTTCAGCCTTGATCTTTCCAAGCCGATCGAGCTGAATATTCACGCGGACAACAATATGGATGAGATCATAAGCGTACTCGCCCCGTATATCGTCTAGTGATCCCGCGGATACGGCTTTTCCGGGCGCAGACGCCGTTTCATCCCGCAGGAGACCGCACTGGATCCTGCAAAAGAACACCGCTCTGAATTTCCGGATCCATCCGGAAGCACAGTCCGGGACAAAGCAGAATATCCGCTCAGGAACCGCGGGAAACCGCAGCGTCTTCGGGAGTCCGAAGCTGCTCTGGTTTCCCGCGGTTCCTGCTGCAAAATCCCGTTTTCCGGCCTTTCTGTTACTTCTCATTCCATACGAATGATCTCCTGACGCGGAAACTGCCGCGCGTCGTTCTGACTTTCTGCTGCTTCTTATTCCACACGGATGATCTCCGTCGTCTCAATCGCCGTCTTTACCAGCTCTCCGATCTTCTCGTTCAGCTTCTGCTCTGAGCGCCTGATCGCGTTCAGATTCGGCTTCGTCACAGGATGCTTCGCCACAAAGATCGTACAGCAGTCCTCAAACGGAAGGATCGACGTCTCATACGTACCGATCTTCTCAGATACGTCAATGATCTCCTGCTTGTCAAATCCGATCAGCGGGCGGAACACTGGCATCGTACACACTTCATTCGTCGCCGCAAGGCTCTGGATCGTCTGACTGGCCACCTGGCCGAGACTCTCCCCGGTAATAAGCGCCATGGATTTCGACTGCTGCGCGAAATGCTCCGCGATCTTCATCATATAGCGGCGCATAATGATCGTCAGTTCATCGTGCGGACACCTGTCGTAGATATAAAGCTGGATATCCGTAAAATTCACGACATGCAGATTGATCGGTCCGGAATACGCGGATACGATGCGCGCCAGATCGACCACCTTTTCCTTCGCTCTCTCGCTCGTATAAGGAGGCGCATGGAAATAGACCGCGTCGATCTCCACGCCCCGCTTGCTGATCATATAGCCGGCGACCGGACTGTCGATCCCGCCGGAAAGCAGCAGCGTGGCCTTCCCGTTTGTCCCGACCGGCATGCCCCCCGGGCCCGGAATGATCTTGGAATAGATGAAGATCTTCTCGCGGATCTCGACGTGCAGCAGAATCTCCGGTTCATGGACGTCCACCTTCATATCCGGAAAAGCCTCCAGGATCCGGTGTCCCAGATAAGCGTTCACTTCCATCGACTCGACCGGATAGCTCTTTCTCGCGCGGCGCGTCAGCACCTTGAACGTCTGGTTCCGGACATCGTAAACATTCTCCAGGAAATCGATCACTTCCGTCCCGAGCTCATCAAGTCCCCGGTCCTCCGTCTTCATGACCGGACAGATGCCGACGATACCGAACACTCGGGAAAGGCTCTCCACCGTTTCCTCGTAATCATAGGGCTCCTCACAGTCGACATAGATGCGCCCCTGTTCCTTGTATACATGAAACTTCCCGTCCACTTTCCGCAGAGCGCGGCAGATCTGCCGCACCAGGGCGTCTTCAAACAGATGGCGGTTCTTTCCTTTGATGCCGATCTCCCCGTACTTTATCAAAAAACATTTGAACATTCGCAGCGTTCCTTTCTCACGGATGCGGCGGGAACCGGAATCTCCGCGGCAGAGGCCTCCCCGGCCTTCGCCCGAGGCGCCCTGTACCTGCCGCTGTCCCCGCTGAATTTTCTGTTTAACATTTCATATGATGCCAGGACCGAAAGGTCATGCGTTCCATGTCCACATGGAAAAGCATGACACCAAGGCCCAAAAAAACCGAAAAAGAGCCATTTTTCATGGAAAAATGTGCGAATTTGAGGTGTTTCAGGATTTCGGGGCGCTTCCCATCCGCGTCCGTGAATGCGACACACTTCGCAGGATCACAGACGCGCAAGCCGCAGCGTCAGTGCCTCACATACCTGCGCAGCACCGGAAGCAGCTCCCCAAGCTCCTTCAGGCAGTAATCGATCTCTTCCTCCGTCGTAAAGCGGCTGAAGCTGAAGCGCAGCGTCGACTCAAGCAGCTCCGGACGCAGATGCATCTCTTTGAGCACAGTGCTGACCGGAAGCTTTTTGTTGGAAGTGCAGGCGCTTCCCGCCGACACGCAGATGCCGCGGTCCTCCAGCGCGTGCAGCAGCACCTCGCTGCGGATCCCCGGAAACGCGGCACTGACAATATGCGGCGCGCTGCGTTCATCCTCACCGGAGTTTATGACGACCGCTTCCGCCCCCTGCTGCTCATTCAATGCCCTGAGCCCGTCCAGCATCCGCCCGCGCAGTTTTCGCAGATGTTCCGCGTCCTGCTCCAGATGCTCATACGCGTCCTTCGCGGCGGCAGCCAGTCCCGCGGCCCCCGGCACATTGTCGGTGCCGGAGCGCATCCCTTTCTGCTGTCCTCCGCCGAGGATCAGCGGACGGATTTTTACCTTCTCATTAATATAGAGGAAACCGATTCCCTTCGGGCCGTGAATCTTGTGGCCGCTCACGGAAAGCATATCGATCCCGGCACGTTTCGGATAAATGGGAAATTTGCCGTAAGCCTGAACCGCGTCCACATGAAACAGGATCCGCGGATCCCGCTTCTTGATCAGACGGGCCGCCTCCTCAACCGGTTCCACGGCGCCGACCTCGTTGTTCACGTACATCATCGATACCAGGATTGTATCCTCCCGGATGGCCGCTTCCAGATCCGCGAGGCTGACAAATCCTCTGCCGTCCACCGGCAGATAAGTCACGGAAAATCCCTGCTCCTCCAGATACTGCATCGGCATCAGCACAGCAGCGTGTTCCACCGCCGTCGTGATCAGATGCGTACCCGTGCGCCTGTTCGCCATTGCGGCCCCGATCAGCGCCCAGTTGTCCGACTCCGTACCCCCGGAAGTGAAGAAGATTTCCTTCTCCTTTACCTTCATCGTCCGCGCGATCGTCTCACGGGCATCCCGCAGATAATGTTCCGCGTCCAGCCCTTTCCGATGCTTCGATGAGGGATTCCCGTAATCCTCCATCATTGTCCGCACAACCACGTCGCGCACAAGCTCCGAGCAGCGCGTCGTCGCGGAATTATCCAGATATGCTTCCATTTGCCTTCCCTTCCTCTCCGGCAGCGCCTTTCCGGCCGCCGGTGTATGAACAGTAACTGATATTGTACAGGAAAAGCAGGAAAATTTCAACAGCTGATTACGTTAAAAAACATGCAAAAACCGCGGGACGGCACAGATAAAACCTCACCTGTACCATCCTGCGGCACTTTTTTCAGACACGGCACAAAATCCAGCATCCCGCATCAGAATTCTTTCATTTATCCGTCTGCTTTTTCAGACACCCATATTCTTCCGGCAGGGCGGTATTCTGAAACTCCAACCCATGGATTAGTCCGCAAGGCAGGATTTCATGACCTCGTATGTCCCTTTCTCACGAATCTGCACCAGATAATCTGCCACAGCCTTCTCAAATCCCGGAATCTCCGTCAGATCTTCGCCCCAGAACGCCTGGTTCGTACACACGGCATGAACCAGATCAGCCGCCGCGTCGTCTTTGTGAGCCAGATAAAACTCAAGGATATCTCTGTCATCATGGATCACATACTCGTTCGTTCCGCGTGAAGCGGTCAGTCCTTCCTCCGTGAGGTTCTGTCCATTGTAGAACGCGATGTAGAACGCAAAGGAAGCCACGATGCATTTCGGCAGTGCGTTGTATTTCGC
>CANRGB010000055.1 GCA_947630005.1 uncultured Lachnospiraceae bacterium | reverse complement strand
CCTTTCTGTTCTACGTGAGAACCAAGTACCGTCTTGAGCGCTTTCTGAAGCAGATGTGTTGCGCTGTGGTTGCGGCAGGTATCTCTTCTGCCTTCCTCGCAGACGGAAAGCGTCACTTTGTCCCCGACCTTGAACATGCCCTGCTCGACATAGCCCACATGACCGGCCTTGCCGCCAAGCAGATGAAGCGTATCCTCCACGACAAATCTGCCATCCGCACAGGTGATCACGCCCTTGTCACCGTTCTGGCCTCCCATTGTAGAATAGAACGGGGTCACAGCTGTGACGATCGTTCCGCGCATACCGTCGGTCAGCGCCTCGGTCAGCTCACTCTCTGTCGTCAGCGCCGTGATCTCAGAATCGCAGACCATTCTGTCATATCCGACAAACTCTGTTGTAATCTCCGCCGGAATCTGATCATAGACCGTAGCGTCAGCGCCCATGTAGTTCGTCACAGCGCGGGCCTTTCTCGCCTTCGTGCGCTGCTCTTCCATACACGCCTTAAAGCCTGCCTCATCCACCTCGTAGCCCTTTTCCTCAAGGATCTCCTTCGTCAGATCAAGCGGGAATCCATATGTGTCATAGAGCAGGAACGCCTGATCTCCGGCAAGCACTTTCTCCTGCTTCTCATTCATGTCCGCCTCAAGGGACGCAAGAATATTCAGCCCCTGGTCGATCGTGCGGTTAAATTTCTCTTCCTCCTGCGCGAGCACCTTGAAGATAAAATCTTTCTTCTCTTCAAGCTCCGGATAACCGTCCTTTGAGCCCTCGATCACCGTGGCGCTCAGTTTGGACAGAAACGCTCCCTCGATGCCGAGCAGCCTGCCATGGCGCGCCGCGCGGCGGATCAGACGCCTGAGGACATAGCCCCGGCCTTCGTTTGTCGGCATGATCCCGTCTGAGATCATGAACGTAGCCGAACGGATATGATCAACGATCAGCCGGATCGAGATATCCTTTTTCTCGTCCGTCTTATAAACGGCATGCGCAAATTCACAGACCTTATCGCGCAGGCTCTGAATCGTGTCCACATCAAAAATAGAATCCACTTCCTGTACCACGACAGCCAGACGCTCAAGTCCCATGCCGGTATCGATATTTTTCATCTTCAGCGTTTCATAATGGCCTTCTCCGTCGTTCTCAAACTGAGTAAAGACGTCATTCCAGACTTCAATATAGCGGTCGCAGTCGCAGCCTACCGTACAGGTCGGCTTGCCGCAGCCATATTTTTCTCCGCGGTCATAGTAAATTTCAGAACACGGACCGCACGGACCTGCACCGTGCTCCCAGAAATTGTCTTCCTTGCCGAAACGGAAAATGCGTTCCGGAGCGATTCCGATTACATCATGCCAGATATCCCACGCCTCATCGTCCTCCAGATAGACAGACGGGTACAGGCGGTTCGGATCAAGGCCGACTACCTCGGTCAGAAATTCCCATGACCACGTGATCGCTTCTTTCTTGAAATAATCTCCGAATGAGAAATTCCCCAGCATCTCAAAGAAAGTGCCGTGACGGGCCGTCTTTCCCACATTCTCGATATCGCCGGTACGGATGCACTTCTGACAGGTCGCGACGCGGCGCTTCGGCGGGATCTCCGCTCCCGTAAAATAAGGCTTCAGCGGCGCCATGCCCGCGTTGATCAAAAGCAGACTCTTATCGTTGTGCGGCACCAGTGAAAAGCTGTTCATCACAAGATGATCCTTGCTTCTGAAAAAGTCAAGGAACATTTTTCTCAATTCGTTTACTCCATATTTTTTCACAATTATTCCTCCAGGTACATTCATAATATGACGAAAACCTCAGGGCACACATCCGTCTGTGCATTTTCCGCTGATTCCGGCCTTCATCCAGGGCAAAGTGCCGGGGCTTCCCCCGGCAGCACTATGAATATAAGTCCACGGATTGCTCCGTGCGTTCGCACTTCCGCAATCCTACAGGTATTCGGAATTCGGCCTGTCGGCCTGCTTTCTCATACCTGTTGTCGTCTCAAAAGCAGAGTCCGTCCGGTCTGTCTGTAGACAGCCCGTCCGCCTCTGCTATGAGACTGGACTTATACAGTAAATTTTTGCGGGTTTCTTTATTTCGCGCTCTTACGGTCACGCAGCTTTTTGCCGCAGAAAATCGCTCCCAGAGCTACCGCGGCAAGAAAAACCAGTCTGATCGCCTCAATAATAAAATCAGCGAAAAATGCTCCCATACCATACCTTCCTTTCCGCTCCGCATCCGACCGGAACTCTCTTTCTCCATCCGTCGGACCGCAAAAGCTGATAAAATAAGATCCGGACCGCTATCCAGAATTCATCATATCACAGCGGTTTTTACATTTCAATATTTACTTTTAAATCTTCAATCCTTCCGTCCCCGTCCGCGGCGGCTGTCGCCAGTCTGTCGCAGCGCTCATTCTCCGGATGTCCGTCATGCCCTTTCACCCAGATAAACCGGACGCTGTGAGGGGCCTTCGCCGCGAGAAGCCTCTGCCACAGATCAATATTCTTAACCGGCTCGTTTTTCCCCCGCTTCCATCCCTTCTTCTGCCAGCTCTCGATCCAGTGCTGATTAAACGCATTGACAAGATACTGCGAATCGGAATAAAGCTCCACCTCGCAGGGACGGTTCAGCGCCTCGAGTCCGACGATTGCAGCCATTAATTCCATACGATTGTTTGTCGTCTTCACATACCCCTGTGAATATTCCCGCTCATGAAGCCTGCCTGCGGGATCCACATACTGCAGCACTGTCCCGTAGCCTCCCGGTCCGTCAGGATTGCCTCTTGCGGATCCATCTGTAAAAATCTTCACAAACATATTCTGCCTCCTGCCTGTTTTTCCTGGCCGCTTCTGCCGCCGTCCGCCCGCTTCTTTGCATTTCCCCGGATGATGGCAGCGCAGCTCTGCCGTTAACTGATTCTGCTTTTCGCTCCGATTCCTCCTGCCCTCAGCAGCTTTTTATAATCCTTCAGCTTACTCTTCGGAACTTTCACCGTTACTTTTGCGTAAAGCTTTCCAAAAGCATTCTGCCCTATCGACTTTGAGGTCAGTTTCTGCGTCCGAATCACGATCCTTGCCAGCTTTTTGCAGCCATACAGCGCCTGCTTCCCAATCCTGGTCACTTTGGCGGGAATCGTCAGTTCTTTCAGCGCTGTGCAGCCGAAGAAAGCGCCCGCCTTTATCGTGACGACACCGGCGCCAAGCGTCACAGAAGAAAGTTTTACGCAGCCGCGAAACGCGTTGGAGCCAATCACGGAAACATTTTTCCCAATCACAATTTTTTTAATCTTTTTGTTGTTTTTAAAAGCATTGTTCGCAACTGAGGTCACTTTACATTTTACATTGTCAAGCAAAACTGTGGCAGGAATCGTCACGGACGCCTTTCCTTTGTTCCCCGGCGCAGTGTACTCTACCGTCGGCTGACCGGTGCTGTCTGAACCTGTCACCTTGTAAATCGTTCCCGTTGCCGGATCCTTTTTGCTGGACCCCTTCTTAAACACAGGTTTCGCGGACGGTTTCTCTGTCTCCTTCGGCGCTTCCTGAATTACAAACTTCTGCGTCATAGTTCCGGTATAATTTCCCTGTCCAGTGATCGTTACAGCAGCGGTTCCCGGAGCTTTATTTCCAGAATACTGAACCGAATAATCAACCGCCTCCTTCAGCACTTTCTTTCCATGCCGGACCGTTATCTCCGGTACAACCGGAAGTCCTGTATACTCCTGAGGATTTATTTTGTCTATGCTGCAGTTTCCTTCTTCCAGATCCAGAGGAAGAATCGTGAATGTCCCGGTCAATTCCCCCGTATAATTCCCCTTCGCGGCAATCACTGCGAAAGCCTCGCCTGCGTCCGTGTTATTTCTATATATAATTTCATAATCCGTCCCGGGAGTCAGCTCTTTTTCTCTGCAGGCCACCGTCGCTTTCGGCCTGATTTCGGAACCGGTATAAACCTGCGTATCCTCTTCAAACGTCACACTGGATTCGCTTCCCAGCTCTTTTGCCGCAATCTCAAATTCTTTTGTGAGTCTGCCTTTATAATTTCCTGTTCCGGTGATCGTCACAGCGGCAGTCCCGGCGTTGACATTATTTTCATACTCTACCGTATAATCCGTCTCCGCGGTCAGTTCTGTCCCATCCAGCGTAACCGTCAAACCCGGACTGCACGCTTCCCCGCTGTAAGTGTAAGATGCCGGATTCAGCGTGATCTGCGCGGAATTTTCAGCGGAATCGATCGGGATCTCGACGACCGTGACGGGAACCCGGATCTCTGTTCCCGTTTCCGTGACAACAGCTGTTATCTCTGTCGTTCCAAGGCCGACGGCCTCTATCGTTCCTTTCTCACGGTCAAGTTTTATATAATTCTCCGCGGTATCCGCGGACTCCCACTCATAAGACAGATCGATCGGACATATACCGCCCGGCCAGGTTTCGTAAGTCCGGATCCCTCCCGTGATTTCCGGCAGTCTGACAGAACTCTTATAAGGAAGTTCGATGGAATTCAAAGATGCTTTCGCCTCTCTCCCTGTGATTACAGAGGAATCCACCTCAATCTCCACTGACGTCTCTGAATCATTTGCCGGCGTCTCCCCCAAACTGCCCGAAGGAGCCCGGAACTCCTGAACCCAATAATGCCAGCCATTGTAATACACGTGACCGATTCCAACAGCCGTAACCTTGCTGCTAAGCATATTTCTTCTGTGTCCCTGACCCGCATAGTTCCTATTTGTCTCCTGCCAGGATTCAAACGCTTCCGCGGCAGTTGTCTGGCCGGCCGCGATATTTTCGGCAAACGCGTTCCATCCTCCGTATCCTGATTCCAGCAAAGACCAGGCATATCCTGTGCCGTTCGGTCTTTCATGCGCAAAATGAACCGCAATCTCCATTGCCCTCAGCATGGCCACCTGCTCAAGCTGATAATCATAAGCCAGAGGCCGCAGTCCCGTCTCATTTATTTTTTCACTGTTTGTTTCATTCCAGTACCACGCATCCGGACCGGTTCTGAAATCATTAATCATCGCAAGCATGCTTCTTGCCTCTGTCTGCCCGTATATACCTGTCATCTTCACGGTCTCTGTCTCTGCGGACACCGCGGCGCCGCCCAGAAACAGCGCCGCCAGCACTGCCAGACAGACAACATAAATTTTCCGTCTTTGTTTCATTTCTTCTGTTTCCTCCTTGTTTTTATTTTGTGTGCCGCTGCCCCGCAGCGCGGGACGGCATACTCTCTTTTTCTTCCAAAGCCGTTTCCTCCGATTCTGAAAAAAGCAGTCGACATTTTCCGCCTCTTATATTATAATATACGCGTTTGTACTGTCCGGGCAGATTCAGAATCCGTCCGCAGGTCCCCGTGCGGGACTCAGGTCTGCTTTTGCAGCCATTTCCGGATCTGACGTTGCGGAGCGTGCGTTTTCACAGACACGTCCGGCTGTCCGGCCAAAATTCTGACAACAGAGGTGGAGACATTGGCTATCAATTTTGTAAAAAAACTTCCGATTCCGCAGGAAGTTAAAAAACAGTATCCTCTTTCCGAAAAAGTTATTTCTATTAAAAAGAAGCGTGACGCCCAGATACGCAAGGTGTTTACGGGGGAATCCGACAAATTCCTCGTGATTATCGGACCGTGTTCCGCGGACAACGAAGAGTCCGTCTGCGATTACGTGTGCCGCCTTTCCAAAATTCAGGATAAGGTCGGCGACCGTCTGATCCTGATCCCGCGCATCTACACGAACAAACCGCGCACAACAGGCGAAGGATACAAAGGACTGGTTCACCAGCCGGATCCCGAGAAAAAGCCGGATCTGCTCGCGGGCATCGTCGCGATGAGAAAGCTTCACGCAAGGGCGATCGAAGAGTCAGGCCTTACGGCCGCGGACGAAATGCTTTATCCGGAGAACTGGCGCTACATCGACGATCTGCTCTCCTACGTCGCAATCGGCGCGCGGTCCGTCGAGGATCAGCACCACCGGATGACCGTCAGCGGCATGGACGTTCCCGCGGGGATGAAAAACCCGACAAGCGGCGATCTTTCCGTCATGTTCAACTCAATCGTCGCCGCACAGAACAAGCATAACTTTATCTACCGCGGATGGGATGTTTATACAGACGGCAACGATCTCGCGCATGTGATCCTGCGCGGCGCCGTAAACAAACACGGAAACAACATCCCGAACTATCACTATGAAGATCTGATGCTGCTCCTTGAAATGTACGGAAAGCGTGGTTTGAAGAATCCGGCCGCGATCGTTGATACAAACCACTCCAATTCCAACAAAAAATACCTGGAACAGATCCGGATCGCAAAAGAAGTGCTTCACAGCCGCAAATACAACCCTGAGCTTCGCTCTCTCGTAAAAGGACTGATGATCGAAAGCTACATCGAAGACGGCGCACAGACGATCGGCTGCACACCGCACGTGTACGGCAGATCAATCACCGATCCCTGTCTGGGATGGGAAAAATCGGAACAGCTGATCTATGATATTTACAAAGAATGCTGATGTAATCGAGCAGGAGGTGGTTTTTTCCTCCTGCCCGCATGCTGCGGCGGCAGCTGTTTTTCATATGCAGGCCTGCGCAAAGTCAAAATGTATGATCACGAAACCGGATCAGAACTTCTTTAATTTTCCATATGCGGACCTGCGCAAAGTCAAGAGGGCCGGAACACGCCGCGCGTGTTCCGGCCCGCCGGTCTTTCTGTCATCTTTTTTGTCTCTCACATCCTTGGATGCGCCTGTTCGTACAGACTCCGCATATGACCGATATGCAGCCCCTGGTAGATCTGCGTCGCTGAGACATTGGAATGTCCGAGCATCTCCTGCACAGATTTGATATCGGCTCCGTTTTCCAGAAGATGCGCGGCAAAGGAATGCCGCAGCGTGTGCGGCGTAATCTCTGCGTAGATCCCCGCTTTTCTGGCATACTGTTTAAGCAGCTTCCAGAATCCCTGTCTGCTCATGGGGCCGCCGGAACAGTTGACAAACAGGTACGCCTGTCCCTTCTCTTTCAAAAGGGCTTCTCTCCCGTTTTTAATGTAACGCTCAAGCGCTTCCTTCGCACTGGTTCCGAACGGAATCACCCGCTCCTTCCCGCTGTCGCGGCAGAACACATAATTCATTGTCAGGCTGACATCCTGCAGCTTCAGAGAAATCAGCTCGGAAACTCTCATCCCCGTCGCGTATAAAAGCTCCAGCATGGCGCGGTCCCGCAGTTCCTTCGGAGACTCGCCCGACGGCTGTTCCAAAAGCCGCGTCACTTCATCCTCGGTCAGAATCCCCGGCGCTTTTCTGTCAATATGAGGCGCATGGAGCGCTTCCGACGGATCATTCTCCACCTTGTTCTGACAGCGGACATAGCGGAAAAAAGCCTTCATCGACGCGACATTTCTTGAGACGGTGGCCGCGGATAATCCTTTCTTCTCAAGGTAGGCAAGATACGCGGTCAGACTTCGCGAAGTCACGCCCGCAAGAGAATCAACTCCGGCTTCGCTCAGGTAAGTTTCCAGCTTTTTCAGATCACGCTCATAAGAAATTACTGTGCTGTGCGACGCGTTTTTCGTATTTTCCAGGTAATCCAAAAACAAAGGTATCTCCAGTTCCATTTTTAATCTCCCCGTATTTTATCCGGCAGTTCAGACCACCAAAACATCACAGGAACCTGACCTTCGGTTCCCGTGATCTGCTCCCCTGTATGTTACATTTGTTCCCCTAATTACGTAATGTATTATACTCAATTTCATGTGTGATTTCAATGGGAATTTTAAAGATACTGCAGAAAAATCTGAAATACTTTCAGACCGGCTCCGGCTTCCACCAGGGCGCCGGCCGTCATAAAAAGCAGCATGCCTGCCAGTTCCTTCCAGTCTTCCCTCCCGGCAGTCCGGACGGCCGCCTGGTCACCGCCGGAGGAAAGCTGTCTCTTTCTCCAGAGGAATCTCAGTTCCCGCGCAAACACGGACAGGTAGAGCAGCCACTGAGGAAGCAGGCAGCATAAAAACAAAAAAATCCCCCCGTACCCCTGCCGCAGGACAAAAACCGCAAGCAGGATTCCCGCCAGAAAACAGAGCCAGAACAGATACGCCATATGCAGAAACAGGCCCGGAGGCGTATAGCTGCTCATCCACAGAAACAGAATCGTGCGCAGACGCACGCCGGCCACATAGGGAAACAGAGACAAGACATCCAGGCTTTTCCTCTCAAATTCTCTCAGGCCGTAAACGCTGACCAGCCCCGCATAGGAACCTCCTCCCGCGCGCCCCAGTTCCGGCAGCAGAATCCCCAGAAAGAGTCCCGCCGCGGCGGCAGCGGCTGCCAGAATATGAAGTCGTCTCACAATCCGCGATCCTACCTCTTTTTTTCCATTCTATTCCGCTTGAAACGCGTCCCATGCAAAAAAATGCTCCGCGCAGCCGGGCCCGGAGGCATTTTCCATCCTGTTCGTCCGCGCGGCCCGCATACTGCGTCAGCAGCCATTTTTTTGCACGGCCTGCGCATAAAAACCCCATATATCATAGACCTCGCAGTCATGATATATGGGGCGTCTGTAAACTCTATTTCGCGTAATCGACGACTCTGTTCTCCCTGATCACGCTTACTTTTATCTGGCCCGGATATTCCAGCTCCGCCTCGATCTGCTTCGCTATATTCCTCGCCAGAAGTACCATATCGGCATCGGTGACCTGATCTGGCACTACCATAACACGAACTTCTCTACCCGCCTGAATAGCAAATGATTTCTCAACACCCTTGAAGGTGTTTGTAATATCTTCCAACTGTTTTAATCTGTTTGTATATGTTTCTAATGTTTCACGTCTTGCACCCGGACGTGCCGCCGATATCGTATCGGCAGCCTGTACGATACATGCAATCAATGATTCCGGTTCAACATCGCCATGATGAGATTCAACCGAATTGATCACGATCGCCGACTCCTTATACTTCTTGCACAGATCGGCGCCGATCCGGATATGCGAACCTTCGATCTCATGGTCAATGGATTTGCCAATGTCATGCAGTAATCCGGCGCGCTTTGCCATCCGCACGTCCACACCGATCTCCCCGGCGAGCAGTCCTGCCAGCTGCGCCACCTCGATCGAATGCTTCAGCGCATTCTGACCATAGCTTGTCCTGAATTTCATTCTTCCGAGAAGACGTATGAGCTCGGGATGAATACCGTGAACTCCCACTTCCAAAGCGGCAGCCTCGCCCTCTTCCCGTATAATCGACTCAACTTCTCTTTGTGCTTTATCCACCATTTCTTCAATTCTGGCCGGATGGATCCGGCCGTCAACGATCAGTTTCTCAAGGGCAATCCGAGCCACTTCTCTTCTGATCGGATCAAAGCCTGATAAAATGACGGCCTCCGGTGTGTCGTCAATAATCAGATCCACTCCGGTGAGCGTCTCAAGGGTACGAATATTTCTTCCTTCCCTTCCGATGATCCTTCCCTTCATTTCATCATTCGGAAGCTGTACCACGGAGATGGTAGCCTCCGCCACATGATCAGCGGCGCATTTCTGGATCGCCATGACCACATATTCTTTTGCCTTCTTGCCGGCTTCTTCCTTTGCTCTGCTTTCAAGCTCCTTGTAGAGCTTTGCCGCGTCAATTTTTACTTCATCTTCAACAGTTTTTAAAAGATATTCTTTTGCTTGTTCAGAGGTAAGTCCTGAGATCCGTTCGAGTTCCTGAAGTCTTTGTCCGCGAAGCTTTTCAACTTCCGCGCTCTTCTTCTTTAGCTCTTCTTCTTTCGCCGCAATCCCTGATTCACGCCGTTCCAGAGAATCTGCCTTCTTATCAACGCTCTCTTCTTTTGATAAGACACGTTTCTCATAGCGCTGCAATTCTGTTCTGCGCTCTCTCGTCTCTTTTTCCAACTCATTCTTCGTCTTCAAAGATTCTTCCTTCGCTTCCAGAAGTGCCTCGCGCTTTTTCGTCTCTGCAACCTTCAGTGCGTCATCGATAATCTGTCTCGCCTTCTCATCAGCGCTGCCAAGTTTCGCCTCAACTACCCTTTTTCTGTAGCTGATCGCGGCGAGACCGCTTACCGGCACTGCAATCACCAGTGTGATCACAACAGCAATAATTACTGCTACAGGCACAGGAGCACCTCCTTATTCAATTTTCATTGTCCGAAAACAACAGTTCAATTTTATACTGTTTTGAAGGTTATGTCAAGCAAATGTGACCGTGTTTTCCCATTTTATTCTCACATTAAATTACATCTGTAAACACGGAAACAGGCGGAATCTTTTCATCGGTTCCGCCTGCTTTTATTCATGATGCTGCCCGGCATGAAAGTTTAGTTATCTCTGTCCCTTATCATACGGAATTCCTTCCGCCTTCGGGGCCCTTGATTTGCCCGACGTAAACGCAAGGACAATCAGCGATATGATATACGGCAGCATATTGTATATACTTCCCGGAAGTTTCAAAGCGACAAGGACATCAAAGCCGGTATAGACATTGGACAGCGCGCGGAACAGTCCGAACAGGAGCGCCGCAAGCGCGATCCGCGTCGGCTTCCACTGGCCGAAGATCATAACGGCAAGTGCGAGGAATCCAAAGCCCGCGACGCCGTTCTCAAACTTCCACTCGCTGACGCCGGCGGTGATATATACAATGCCTCCAAGACCGCCAAGCATTCCGGAGATCAGAACGCCCGCGTACCGCATTTTATAGACGCTGATACCCACGGAGTCCGCCGCCTGAGGATGTTCGCCGCACGCCTGCAGACGAAGTCCGAACCTGGTCTTGTAAAGCACGATGTACGACAGCACGAGAGCGATGACAGCCACCAGCATGAACCAGTTAAACTCAAACCTGCCGATATTGACAAGAAACGCCTTCTTCTGATCGATATACTGGATCGAGGATGAGACATTGCTCGCGTCCTCAGCCGAGTTGATCGCGCGCACCATGACCGTCGCCGCCGCTGTTCCAAGCAGGTTCATCGCCGTTCCGACCAGCGTCTGATCAGCCTTGAAATTGATCGCCGCCACCGCAAGCAGCAGGGAGTAGATCATACCGGCCGCGATACTCGCGAGGATGACCAGAAGGATGATCATGATCGGAGACGCTCCCGAACCGAGGAACTTCATCATCAGCGCGCCGCCGAGCGCTCCCATGACCATGATGCCCTCCAGGCCGATGTTAATTACGCCGCTGTGCTCCGAAAAACAGCCTCCCAGCGCGACCAGAAGCAGAACCGAAGCGAATATTAATGTATATTGGATCAATAACAGCATTATGCCTCGCCTCCTTTCTGAGCGCCTTTTGCCCTGCGCTCATCCCTCTGGTCAAGCTTTCTGTTTATAAAAAGCTTGAAGAAGAACACGAAACCGCACAGATAGATGATCACAGCCGAAATAAAATCAGAGATCTGCGCACAGTACAGCGTCTTGTCCACATAAGCTCCGCCGTTTGTGATGTGCTGGATAAAGTAGGAGGAAAAGACCGCACCGATCGGATTCAGGCCGCCCAGGAAAGCCGCGGCGATCCCGTTGAATCCCATGGCCGGCACGCTGGTCTGCGTACACATCCACTGCTCCATGCCGCTCAGATAAAAGAATCCCGCGCCGAGTCCCGCAAGGGCGCCCGAAATCATCATGGTCAGAATAATGTTCCGCTTTTCGCGCATGCCGCAGTATTTCGCTGCCTGCTTGTTCAGGCCGGTCGCCTTGAGCTCATATCCGAATTTCGTCTTCTCAAGCAGAATCCAGACAAGCACGGCCACCACCACGGAGAGCGGGATCGCGATCGTCACATACTGATTGTTGGAGAACAGCGTATTCAGCCCCATCTTCGGCAGAAGCGCGGACGGATTCCCGCTTGAAAGCTGCACGGTATACGGACTTGCGGGCTCTTTCACGCCGGTCAGAATCATGTTTACCGTGTACAGACCGATCCAGTTCAGCATGATGCAGGAAATTACCTCGTTTACGTTGCAGTAGGCTTTCAGGAAACCGGAGATGCCTCCCACGGCCGCCGCTGCCACAACCGCCGCCAGCAGACAGACATACCACGGCATCTTGAACCCGAGCGCGAAATACAGGCACGCGCCCGCGCCGGCCACATACTGCCCGGCCGCTCCGATGTTGAACAGTCCCACCTTATAGGCAAAGAGGACGGACAGGGAGCAGAGAACCAGAGGAGCCGCCTTTACAAGCGTACTTCCAAAATACATCATCGCCGCCATCGGGCTTGGATAGTAGAGGAAATTCTTCATGACCGCAACGATCGCTTTTCCGGCGCCCGCCGGGTTGATGATCAGCAAAGCGACGTATCCGATCAGAAGTCCGATCACAATGCAGACCAGCGAAGCAGCCAGCGACTGCAGACTGCCGCTGCGCAGCAGGCTGTTTTTTTTCTTTTGTCCGTTCATCCTACTTCCCCTCCTTTCTCTTCGCGCCCGCCATGTAAAGGCCAAGCTCCTCGACCGTCACTTTCTTCGGATCAAACTCACCGACGATCTCGCCCTCATACATGACAAGGATCCGGTCGGAGACATTCATGACCTCGTCCAGTTCCAGACTGACCAGAAGCACGGCCTTTCCGGCATCCCGCTGGGCGACAAGCTGTTTATGTATGTACTCGATCGCTCCGACGTCCAGTCCTCTGGTCGGCTGCACCGCGATCAGAAGCTCCGGATTCCGGTCGATCTCACGCGCGATGATCGCCTTCTGCTGATTGCCGCCGGACATTGCGCGGGCGACCGTAACCGGGCCCTGGCCGGAACGGACGTCATACTGCTCGATCAGCCGCTCTGCGTAGGAACGGATCGCTTTTCTTTTCAGGAAACCGGCCCCGTTCGTAAACTCCGGCTCAAAATATCTCTGAAGCACGATATTGTCCTCGAGCGTATAGTCGAGCACAAGGCCATGTTTATGGCGGTCCTCCGGAATATGGCTCATGCCGAGAATGGAACGCTGGCGGATGCTCTCATTTGTGATATCTTTCCCGTCCAGCGTAATCTTTCCTGACTTGAGCGGCTCAAGCCCGGACAGGCCGTACACAAACTCCGTCTGCCCGTTTCCATCGATCCCGGCAATGCAGACGATCTCTCCGCGCCGCACCTGCAGGGATACGTTGTTCACCGCGTTATTCTTATGACGCCTGGAAGCGACGGTCATACCCTGGATATCCAGGACGACATCCTTCGGCTTTGCTTCCGTCTTTTCAACCGCAAATGTAACGTTGCGTCCTACCATCATGGCCGAAAGTTTTTCCGGCGTCGTGTCCTTCGTCTCGACCGTCCCGACATACTTGCCCTTGCGCAGCACGGAGCAGCGGTCGGATACCTGCATGATCTCCGCGAGTTTATGGGAGATAAACAGGATGCTCTTCCCCTCGGCCGCCAGGTTCTTCATGATCTGCATAAGCTCCTGGATCTCCTGCGGCGTCAGAACCGCGGTCGGCTCGTCAAAAATCAGAATCTCATTGTCGCGGTAGAGCATCTTGAGGATCTCTGTTCTCTGCTGCATACCCACCGTGATATCCTCGATCAGCGCGTCCGGATCCACCTGAAGGCCGTATTTTTCCGAAAGCTCAAGCACCTTTTTGCGCGCCTCGCTCTTTTGAAGGAATCCGTTCTTTACGGGTTCCACCCCGAGAATAATGTTGTCAAGTACGGTAAAACATTCCACCAGCTTAAAGTGCTGATGCACCATGCCGATGCCCAGGTCATTCGCGTCGTTCGGATCCCTGATCTCCACTTTTTTGCCGTCCTTGCGGATCTCTCCTTCTTCCGGCTGATAAAGCCCGAACAGAACGCTCATCAGTGTGGATTTCCCGGCTCCGTTCTCGCCGAGCAGCGCATGGATCTCGCCTTTTTTCAGCTGGAGCGTGATATCGTCGTTGGCGATAATCCCCGGGAAACGCTTCGTAATGTGGAGCATTTCAATGGCATAATTGTCCATTGCCCGTTGTCCTCCTTTCTCTTTTTCTGAAAAAGAGCGGGCACGAAAACCCGCTCTTTCGCCGACATGAATTCTCTATCTCTCTTATTATTTGATGTTGCCCTGATCGTTCACCGTGATCTCAACTTCCGGCATCGCGGATACATCGTTCGACACGGTGATGTCGCCCGCGAACATGGAAGCAACAAGCGCCTTGTAATCATCCTGCGTAAAGCCGTCGTTCCACTGGGTGCTCTCAAGCGGAAGCTGTACGTAGTTCTCCTCCGGAGTCTCGGATACGAGGCCGAGGTTCTGGATCTGGCCCTTATACGCATCCCAGTTGTCATTCAGGATGATCTCGGAGAGGATCGTATTGACCGTCGCGCCAAGACCCTTCATCGCGGAGGTGATCGTCATACCCTCGCCGTACGCATCGATGATGCCGGCCTGGTCGACGTCAACGCCGATGACCTTGCCGCCGTCTACCTTTGCTGCCGCCTCTGCCGCCGAAGTATAGATGCCGCCGCCGCACGCGAATACGGCCTCAACGCCCGAAGTCTGATACCAGGTATCCATAGCCGCCGTGATATCCGCGTCGCCGTAGAACTGATTGCCGTACGCGTATTCCACCGTGACATCGCCCTGGATGCCGAGCTCGACAGCCGCGTCGTTCACGCCCTGCACAAAGCCGTAGCCATAGCGGATAACCGCCGGAACAGCCATGCCGCCGAGGAAGCCAAGATGCTTGTAGCCGAGCTTCACCGCGGCCTGACCTGCCATGTAGCCGGACAGCTCTTCCTGATAAACCGCGATATAGACGTTGTCGCTGTAGTAATACTCTTTTACGTCCCAGTTGTCCGGGTTGTAGTCATACTCTCCGCCGAGCGCCGCCTCAAGAATATCTCCTGCTCCTACATCGAGAGCCACGAACTTGACATCCGGATACATCTCGGCTCTCTCAACGATCGTGCCGGCAAACGCGTAGCCCGGCATGACAATGATATTGTAGCCTTCCGCCACGGCCTGATCCACGCTGGCGACACGCTCTGCCGTGGAATCTCCGGTCGGTTTGAAATACTGGAACTCGACTCCGTTCGCATCACAGAAGGCCTTGCACGCCTCATATGTCGTCTGGTTGAAGGACTGATCCGTGATATCGCCGTAATCAGTAACCATCGCAACTCTGTAACTGCCTGCGTCATCCGCAGATACTGTAATGCCCGCAAGCGACAGAAGCATTGCGCAGACCATGAGTAATGACAGGAATTTGCTTAATCTTTTCATTTCTCTACCTCCATATTTTATCTGGCCGGTACCCGGCCAATATTTTAACGAAAAAATTATATCGTATTTTTCTCATAAAGGCAAGATGAATTTTACTATTTGTTGCAAAATCTTCTGTTTTTCCGAAATCTTTCGGTAAAATTTCACAGTGTTCCTATGTTTTTAACTAAGTGAAAATTTTATTTTATGATTTTTAAAAATAATCCTTTACTATTCGTCCATTATCGTATATAATAGAATCCGTTCAAAATGTCGGGGTATGGCGTAGCTTGGTAGCGCGCTCGGCTGGGGGCCGAGAGGTCGCAGGTTCAAATCCTGTTGCCCCGATTTTTTGCTGTCAGAATTTCCCCTGAAAGCACTGGATGATCCGTTTATAAAACTGCGGAACATCGTTTCGTCAAAATTCCCCGGGAGGACCGTTTGCGCGGCCCTTCCGGGGAACTTGCTTTTACGGCGGGCTTATTTCCCGCCGCTCATTTTCTTTTGCGGAACCATCTCCGCAGATCCGGTCAGCTTCCTGGGCGGATCAGATTCTTATTTCAGTCGGTAATCCTTTGCGGTATAACGCGCCATCTTGGCATTCTTGCTCGCAAGACTGCTCCAGCTGTACGTGTTGACCATTACCGTATTTCTGTTGTCCGTATTCGCCTCAAAGAAGGTCACGCCGGTCGACGACACGGAATACACGATGGCCGAGTGGCTTCCGCCGTGGCTTCTGCGCATCTGGACGAAATCTCCCGGACGGGCCCCCGAAAACAGATTTTTCGCGCCTGACGAGGTAAGACTGGACGTCGACCCGGCCAGACTGTAGCCGCTGCCGGAATTCAGCAGATGATTATTCGGTTTCGCACGCGTGCTTCCGACGTTCACCTTAAACAGCATGTAAAATACGTTTCTGGCAAAGCCCTTGCACTGTTCTCCCGCGTTCGTCCCTGTAAACTTCTTTCCCTCCTGCATTACCGTATAGCTGTTGTAGCGCAGGGAACCGTTTCTGATCTGGTCAAGCCTGCTCTTGACGGTCTGTTCCGTGCTGCTGGTTTCCGGAGGTATCGTCTCTGACAGATACTGCGTGGACGCGTAACCGGTTCTTCCGTTGTAGGTTCCGTACGCCCAGCTCCCCGACTTGGAAGTGACCGAAAATGCCGCTCTGTACGGCATAGTGACCAGTTTGGAAGAGGAGGTGGATGCTCCGCTTCGTAAGATCAGACCGGCCTTTGTCGTCACATAATAGGTTTTGGCCGCCGCCGGCGTGCTGTACGACGTCGAGGTGAGCTTCCATTTCTGCGCGTCCGTCGTATTCTTTTCCCATACCTGGATATTCGTCCCGTTCGCGCTTCCGGCTCCGTTTACGTCAAGCTGGCAGCCCAGCCTGTTCATGATATAATAATATCCGTTTCCCGCCGAATAAAATTTCCACTGCTGCGCGTAAGTCCCGTTATCCTCGTACAGCTGCACGTTTGTTCCGCTCGCGCTGCTTCCGCCCGCCACGTCGATCGCTTTTCCGTTCGCCACGCAGGTGATCTTGTACCATCCGGATCCAAGACTCGTGACCGTAAACTTCTGATTTCCTCCGTTACAGTTCTCCCAGAGATGGATATTCGTTCCGTTCGCGCTTCCGGCCCCGCTCACATCCATCACCATGCCGTTCTTAACGCCGGAGGTGAAGGTGTAAGTTCCGTTCGGAATGTTCTCGTAATTGTCTCCGGTGATCTTGCTGTTCAGATCGGAATTTGTGACGAAGGCAATCTTGTAGCCGCTCCCCGCCGGATAGTAGATCTGCGTATAGTTTCCGCTCTGCCCGAGAACGAGCACGACGTCCCCGGCCGATACGTAGCCGTACGAAGATCCGCCCGGTCTGCGGTACGTCGTCGTTTTCGCACGCGCCGTGTAATTGTACCCGGTGGAAGCTGTCAAAAGAGCGTCAAAGCGGATGTAGCCCGTCTTTGTCCTTCCTCCCGAGACCGGGTACGTCACCTTCACGTATCGGTTATCCTCATACGTGAGGATCGACAGCTCGTCCGATCCGTAGATCGTGCCGTACCTGCTGGTCAGCCCTGTGTTGCTGTACACCGGCGTGTTTCCGGAGGATATCGTATACCCTTTAAACGCCGCCATCGCGGAAACCGGAAAGGCCGCCAGCAGACCGATCGCCAGCAGCAGAAGGCCGAATAACTTTTTCCCTGTTTTCATAAACGTTTCTCCTTTCTGCGGTCCTGCCGCAATACAAAATACGCAGAGACTCCGCGCATTTTCCTGTTGCTACACTACACAGTATATTATAAGGAGAAATTTTATTTTTTTCAGCCAACTGCCAGTATTACTTTTGCCTTCCGGACAACATAAAAACACCTCTTTTTCTGCAGCTTATATATCCAGCGCCGCGTGATAGCCCCAGTATACCGCGTTTGTGATCGTCGATACCCTCGCCGCGTCCCCGATGACGCGCACATACGGCGCGGTATCCATCAGCGCCTCGACCACGTCCGTCCGGGATCTCTGACCCAGCGCGCAGATCACGGTCGTTCCCGGCACAAGCTGCTTTTCGCCGTTCTTGTCCTCGCAGATAATGCCGTCCTTTGTCACTTCCAGACCTTTGTATCCGGTATGTACGACCGCGTATTTTTCAATCTCCGCAAGGAGAAGCGGACGATGCCGCACATTCGCGTCCGGTGCCAGCACATCGCGCATCTCCACGAGATGAACCTTCTTTCCTTCCATCCCAAGGTGGATCGCGCACTCGCAGCCTGCCAGACCGCCGCCGAAGACGACTACATCATCTGTGACCTTTTCTTTTTCCTGATAGTAGTTGTTGACTACAACCACATTTTCCCCCTTCAGGCCCGGAATCGGAGGAACCAGCGGGGAAGAACCGGCGGCAATAATCAGTGCGTACGGATTTTCTTTCTCCACATATTCCTTCGTCACTTCCGTGTTCAGACGGATCTCAACTCCCGCGCGCTCCGCCAGAAGCTTGTAGGTTCCGGCCAGCTCATACATCTCATGCTTGAAGGGGAGCGCCTGCTCGCTCTTTAAGATGCCGCCGACCTGCGATTCCTTCTCGCAGAGGATGACTTCATGGCCTCTCCTCGCCGCGGTATAGGCCGCATACAGTCCGCCCGGACCTCCGCCCGCGACCAGCACCTTCCGCTTTACCGGGGCCGGAGTGACCTCATCGCCCTCCATCTCTCTTCCGATCAGCGGATTGACCGTACATCTTCTCGTGGACGTCGCCGCACGCTCTGCCATGCAGGTGAAGCAGCGCAGGCACCGCACAATCTCGTCATCCCTGCCTTCCACAACCTTTCTCGGCAGGAACGGATCC
>CANRGB010000054.1 GCA_947630005.1 uncultured Lachnospiraceae bacterium | reverse complement strand
CCGTTTACCCATGCTTCCTGCATCGGGGTATCGTACTCGTCGAGCAGGATAATTACTTTTTTCTTATAATAGCGGCAGAGAAATTCGGACAGACGATGAACTGCCATAGTGATGGAGACGTCGTCTGCGTTTATATTGATGGACTGAAAAAAGGCTTTCTCCTCGGAATTGAGCAGACTGCTCTGGAGAAGAAACCGGTTCCGCCCGTACAGATCTGTGATGATCTGAGCGATCCTCCGTTTTGCTTCTTCATACCGGGTATCTTTCACGTTTGCAAAGGAGAGGCTGATCACGGGATACGTTCCCTGCAGACTGCGGTATGTTTCATGATTCCAGATGGATAATCCTGTAAAAAGGTCGCCGCGTCCGGCGTAATCAACGGAAAAAAATTTTTCCAGCATACTCATGTTCAGAGTTTTTCCAAAGCGGCGCGGCCGTGTGATCAGCGTGACCATGTCGTTTGCTTCCCACCATTCGCGGATAAATTCTGTTTTGTCGACATAAAAGATGTTTTTGGTGATAACATCTTCAAAATCCTGATGCCCGATCCCGATTTTTCTGTTCATGGAAAGCCGCTCCTTTTCTTTAATTATCCTGTTTTCAGTATAGCGGATGATGATATGATTTACAATATTTGTTTTTTCTGTTATGATTGCAGAAGTTACAGTTAGGTTACAGTTCACACATGCGCTATCCCGCGAGGTGATTTCTGTGCCAAATGCACAGAAATCCCGAGAATTGCGGCGCGAAATGCTGCTTTTGCAGCATTTCTGTGCATCGCGGAGCACTGTTACGTTCACGACCTGCAAGGGAGTGAACAGTAACACAGTTAGGTTACAGTTACTCTGCTGAGCGTTGCTGCCGGCCGCTGAGTGAGCAGCAATCGACAGTGAACAGCGCAGCGGCGCAGAAGGATGTTAAGGAGAATGTTATGCTGGAATGTAAGGAGATTACAAAACGGTACGGAAGAAAGACCGCGGTTGACCAGGTATCGTTTGCGATAGAGCCGGGCAGGATCTACGCCATGCTCGGGCCGAACGGCAGCGGAAAGACGACGCTGATGAAGATGGCGGTGGGTCTGGTCAAGCCGGATGCCGGGAATTTCTTTTACAATGGGATCCCGGTCGATAAAAACAGCCGCCGGGAAGTTGCCTATATGTCGACGGAGCCGTACTTTTATTCATGGATGACGGTAAAGGATGTGGGCAGATATTATGCGGATTTTTTTGAAGATTTTTCAGAGAAGCGCTATCAGGAACTGCTGGAGCGGATGGAGCTCACACCTGACATGAAGACAAAGGCGCTGTCGTCGGGCATGATGGCGAAGCTGAAGATCGCGGTGACGATGGCGAGGAGTGCGAAGGTGTATCTGCTCGACGAGCCTCTGAACGGGATCGATCTTCTGGCGAGGGATGAGATCATCGCCAGTATGACGGAGGCAGCTGCGCCGGATGTCGCGCTGGTGATTTCCAGTCATCTGGTGGATGAGCTTGAGAAGATCGCAGATACCGCAATTTTCATAAAGCAGGGTCATCTGGCAGGGATATGGAAGGTTAAAGAGCTCCGGGAGACGCAGGGAAAATCCGTCACGGATCAGTACCGTGAGATTTACGGACATGGGGGTGAAAACTATGCAAAAGCTGATGAAATATGAGCTTCGAAAGACGCTGTTTTCCAAACTGATCCTGCTTGCGGTCACGGCAGTAGCGGAGGCGGCGTTCCTGGCCGGAGTGTTTCTGAAATGGGACAACGGGCTTGGAGCGGGAATCAGCGTGCTGATGTTCTGCGCGATGATCGGTATTTTTTATATCGGTATAGAGAGTCTTCTGGTGTTTCACCGGGATCTGAATACGAAACAGAGCTACATGCTGTTTCTGACTCCAAAAAGCAGCTGGCAGATTCTTGGGGCAAAGGTGATGGAGAACGGAATTTCCATTTTTATTACAGGACTGTTTTTTGCGGCGCTGGCCGCCATCGATGTATCTGCCGCGGTGCTGTATATCGGCGGACTGCAGGAATTTCTGGATACGGTCAGGAGGGTGACCTCCATGTTCCGTTTTGAGATCAGCGTTTCTTCCGGGGATATTCTGATCGTGTTTTTCTCCATGCTTTCCTCATGGCTTATGGCGATCACGACCGGCTATCTGGCGATCGTGCTGGCCGCAACGGTGCTGGCGGGGAAAAGATTCAGCGGGCTGGTGAGTTTTGTGCTGTATCTGCTGATCATGTTTGCAGAGTCGGAGCTGATCAGTCATCTGCCGGATCTGGGCAGTCTCCTGGCGAATTCCGGCGCAGTGATCGCGGCGGGTTTTGTCCTGACCGGTCTGATGTACGGACTGTCATGCTGGATCATGGAGCGAAAGCTCAGTGTGTAAATATACAGGGAGAGAAGGGAGACTTTATGGACAGAGAAGACGTGCTTTCCTATGCGCGCAGGAAATACGGAACGGAACCGGATTATCCGTGGAAGCGGGATCCTGACAGTGTGGTGCTGCGCCATGAGGACAGCCGCAAATGGTACGGACTTATCATGTGTGTCGGGAGGGATAAGCTGGGGCTTTCGGGGAATGAGCCGGCGGATATTCTGAATGTGAAATGTGATCCGGCGCTGGGAGAGGTTCTGCGTGCGGGAAAGGGGGTTTTTCCTGCCTACCATATGAATCGTTTTGCGTGGATCAGCGTCCTTTTAGACGGGACGGTGCCGAAAGAAAAAGTATTGGATCTCCTCGACATGAGCTATAGTCTGACGGCTTCCCAGAAGAAAAAAGAGGACCGCAGAGGCCCGAAGGAATGGCTCGTCCCGTCAAATCCGAAATTTTACGATATTGAAGGAGCGTTTCGCCAGAATAAGATAATTGACTGGAAGCAGAGCAGCAATGTGAAAGTGGGGGACACGGTCTACATGTACGTGGCAGCTCCGGTTTCCGCGATTCTTTACAAATGCAGAGCTGTCGAAGTTGATATTCCTTACGATCATAAAGGGAAATATGTGACGGTCAGACGGGCGATGAGGCTGGAACTTCTGGAGCAGTATGACAGGACGCGCTTTACGTTTGAGGTGCTGAAGAAGTTTGGGGTTTATGCGGTCAGAGGGCCGCGCAGCATGCCGAACAGCCTGAGCTGTGAGATCAACGGTGTCGTATGAAATGATGTGGGGGTCAAAAGATGCCAAACGGATTGTTTCGTGCTTCGCACTCCCACAATCCTGCCCAAAATTCGGAAATCGTGGGGCCCCTTCCCCACTTTTTTCCTCATCTTGGGGCGGGTCATAAAGTCACTCACCCACCGACATGCAAGCATGTCGTGGATTCGGACTTTTGACCCTGGCATCATGAAATCAGGTTTGCAGTACAGGAAGGAGAGATGAAAATGGATGCACTGGAACTGATCATGACGCGCAGGAGCACGCGCGCTTACAGGAGTCTTCCCGTTGAGGGGGAAAAATTAAAACAGGTAATTGAAGCGGGACGGTACGCACCGAGCGGCGGCAACAGTCAGACGACGCATTTTCTGGTGATCCGCGACGGCAGAGTGCTTGAAGAACTGGCCATGCTGGTAAAGCAGGAATTCTCAAAAATGGAAGTGACGCCGGGGATGTATAAGTCGATGGCGAACGCGATCCGCGCCTCAAAGGGAGAAACGTATGTTTTCCATTATTTTGCGCCGATCCTGATCGTGACCGCGAACCAGAAGGATTACGGCAACAATATCGCGGACTGTTCCTGCGCGCTGGAGAATATGATGCTGATGGCAAATGCTCTGGATCTGGGAAGCTGCTGGATCAATCAGCTGCGCTGGCTGAACGAGAACGAAGTGATTCTGGATTATATGAGAAAGCTTGGGATGGCGGACGATGAGCGGGTGTACGGGGCGCTTGCCCTCGGCTATCCGAAGACGGCGGATGGGCTGCCGTCAAGGACTCCTCTGCCGAGAAATGGGAATCCGGTGACGCTGATCTGAATCGTCCGTGCGTGTTCCGGAGTGATTTCGTTTCGCAAAACATAAAAACAGCAGGCTGCCTTTTTCTGAAAAAGAAGAAGGCAGCCTGTCGTAAATTCCGGATGTACAGTCTGGGCCGGTTAAGGCTGAGGGACGGGTTTCTGTGACAGTGTCATCATGTATTCCCGGCGATTTGTTTCACAGCTGGAATACTCCGTCCCGGATGACCAGTTTGTCGTCCAGGTACAGTGTGGGCCGGAGGATAATGCCGTCCATATGGCAGTCAGCTTTGTTTACGCCGCCGAAAGAGGTGTTTGTGCCGAACGCGATGTGGACCGTACCGTATACTTTTTCGTCCTCCAGAATAATGCCGTTCAGGATCGCCGCCTCGTTGGTTCCGATGCCGAGCTCTGCCACCGTGCGGTTGCGGTCGTTGGCGAAAAGGATATCCAGCTTCTCACTTTTCTCGCCGGTGATGCTGACAAGCTTTCCGTCTTTGATTGTGATATGGAGCGGCGAATCAAGCTTTCCGATCCCGACCATGGAGCCGTCCACAATGGTTTCCCCGCTGACGCCGTCCTCGAGCGGAGCGATGTAGCCTTCTCCGGAGGGAAGATTGCCGCACTCGCCGGGATTGCGGTACACGCCGGGACTGCGCACTCCCGAACGGCCCTCAAGGTTCAGCGTCAGTTTAAGGCCGTCCTTTAAAATGACAGCGGTCTTCGCTTCTGTCAGAAGGTCGGCGACAGCGGCAGTCAGAGCTTCCACTTTGGTATAATCGGCCGTCATGGCGCCCTGGCTGAACATTTCTGCCGTGATGCCGGGCATGGTCGCCACGCGGCTTCCGGCTTTCTGGGCGGCGATCTTCGCGTTGGTGTGCGTCAGGGACTTTGCCGTGGGGCAGAGCACCACATCGGCTGCCTTCATCGCGGCCGCGACTGCCGCGGGCGGTTCTTCTCCGGCGACGGAGCGTTCTTTCATCACCGTCAGCATGGCCTCGCAGCCCAGTTCCTTTGCCCCCTCATACAGGGCTTCCCCGATGGACAGGCGGCTGTCGTCGGTGACGATGAGCACGCTCTCGGAAGATTTGACGCCCATACAGCTGATCATTACATTTTTTGCGATTTCTTTTAATTCCATAGTATCTCCTTACATAACGCCCGCCGGCAGCATGGTTCCGACGCCCGGTCCGATCGGAAGGCCGATCAGCACCCAGACGACCATGAAGATGATCCATGCAATCTGCAGAATAATTGCAATCGGGATCTCGTTTGCAACCAGTGTGCCGATCTTCAGATCTTTCATATATTTGGTCTGTGCGACGCTCAGAAGCATCCAGATGTAGGCTGACATCGGCGTAAAGCAGTTAAACGGTGAGTCGCCGATCCGGTACAGCAGCTGCGCAAAGCCCGGATGATATCCAAGCAGCATGAACATCGGGACAAAGATCGGAGCAAAGATCGCCCACTTTGCGGAACCGGATGCCATGAAGATGTTGATGAACGCGCAGAGGATGATGAAGGTTACCCAGAGCGGGATTCCGGTGAAGTTGATCTTGCCCAGGAAGTCCGCGCCGGAGATTGCCAGCATGGTGCCGAGCTTTGTCCAGTTGAACAGAGACTGGAACTGTCCGCAGAAGAAACAGAACAGAATATAGCTGCCCATCGCGGACATCTGGCGTGTCATTGCCTTGTTGACGTCAACCACGTTTTTGAATTTACCGCTCACATATCCGTAGGTCAGACCGCACACGAAGAAGAATACGAACAGGATCGGGATCAGACCCTTCAGCAGATAGGAGCCGATCAGTCCGCCGTCCTCGTTGGCAAGAGGTCCTGCCACAAACAGAATGACGATGAGCAGAATATAGACGACTGCGGCGATTCCGGTGGCGCGCAGCGCTTTCTTTTCCTGAGGGCCGACTTCCTGCATTTTTTCGGAAGAATCACCCGTGTATGTACCAAATCTCGGCTCAATGATCTTGATAGACACCAGACCGATCACGACCGTACACAGAAGCACGGACGCCATGAAGAAGAACCAGTTACAGGTAACGTCCACCTGGAAGGTGCTGTCCGGCATGAATCCCGCGATCGCCTGATTGGTCAGGCTCTGGATCAGGGAATCGGTGCCGGCGATCATGAGGTTGGCGGCTGTGCCGGCCTGCGCGCCCGCGTAGCCGACGATCATGCCGACGACCGGATGTTTGCCGACGCTTAAGTAAAGCAGAGCGGCCAGAGGCGGAACAATGATCATCGACGTATCGGAAGCGATGTTGCCGAGCGTTCCGATAAACGCGACTGCGAACGGAACGAGCGCGACCGGCACGTTTTTCATGCTGCTGTTAAGCAGAGACACCAGCATTCCGGATTCCTCACAGATGCCGATGGCCAGCGTCATGGCAATCACGAGGCCGAGAGGCGCAAAGCCGGTAAAGTTTGTCACCATGTTGTCCAGGAACCAGTGCAGACCTTCTGTAGAGAACAGGTTTGCCGATATGACGGCTTCTCCCGTGGCCGGATTCGTCATGGAGACGCCCGCAAAGCTGAAGACTGCTCCGATAATGGCGACAATGACGAACAGGCAGCAGAAGAGGATGGGCGGCGGCGGAAGCTTGTTGCACACGGCCTCGATGCCGGTGAGCATGCGGTCAACCCAGGATTTTTTGGCTGCGGCTTTTTGTTTCATACAATTCACTCCTTGTCTCTTAATTTGGAAAAGGGCCTGCTGTATGAATATATATACATCAGACCCCTTTGTCCTGCTCTTACTATAATATAAAATTCAGAAAAATGCAACAATATAAATAAAATTCGGAAAATGAAAAATAACTTTGATTTTACGCAACTAAATACTGCAAAATTCGACACAGCATCGGCTTGACTTTTCTTTTTGGGGCCTGTATGATACGATAAGATCAGGAGACTGTTCGATACGGAGCAGTCCGGCATATAAAGCCGCGAAAAATTTATCAAAAACTGACAGAAAGGCGAAGCCCATCTGGCGGATGGCTTCGGACAGTTCGTTATTATGAAAGATAGAAAATTATTTTCTCTGATCCGCGTGATGCTGGAGATCGGCCTGATCGGTTTTGGCGGGGGGACGGCGCTGATCCCTGTTATCGAGAAAAAGACGGTGGAACAGTACGGCATTATAGAGGAAGATGAATTTAATAAAGAGGTGATGATCGCAAGCATCACGCCCGGAGCGCTCCCGGTGGAGATCGCGACGGGGATCGGCTATCACAAGGCTGGGAATATCGGCATGGCGGCCTCCGCCGTCTCCATGGCCCTTCCCGGTTCTTTTCTGATGCTTTTTTTTCTTGTGCTGCTCTCGGGCGTTCCGGAGGCGGTGCAGGGACCGGTCCGCGTTCTGGCGGCGGTCATCTCCGTCTATATTATCCTGGTACTGGTGCGGTATGCGTTCGGGACGCTGAAGCAGGCGCACAGCAGCCGGGAAAAGTATCTGTATCTTTTTATCATTCTGGCGGTTTTTCTGCTCTCCGGAGAGCAGAACATCTACGATCTGCTTCATATTAAAAGTACGCCGGTGTTTTCTGTCTCCACGATCCAGATCCTGGGAGCCGCGTTTTTTGTGATCCTGTTTACGAAGGGATATCTGCGGATGTTTAAGAGATCCGTTCCGGCGATGCTTCTTGCCGCCTGTTATTTCCTTTGCGCGGGGGATGCGCATCTGATTCCGTATGCCGCAAAACCGTATCTGGTCGGGCTGATGACTGTGCTTGCGGGGATCGGACTGGTTCAGGCGATCATGGAGGCCCCGCACAACAATAAGAAATTTCCGGTGAAAGGACTGCTCTGCTCGATGGCTTTTTGGGGAGCGCTTGTCCTGTGTCTGTCGCTCCCGGCCCTTTTGAGGCTCCCGGGCGTATTTTCCTTTATGCGGACAGGTTTTCTCTCCTCGTTTATGTCGTTTGGCGGCGGGGACGCCTATCTTACCGTGGCGAGGGGACTGTTTGTCGATGGCGGCATGATCAGCCATGTGGATTTTTACGGGACAGTCGTGACCGCGGCCAATGTACTGCCGGGATCGATTTTGTGCAAGATCCTGACCGGAATCGGGTATATGATCGGATACGGGGAGAACGGTTCCGTCCTCGAGGGGATCAGCATGGGGCTCTGCGGGTTTATCACAAGCGTGGCGGCCTCCGGTACGATCTATCTGCTGGTCTGGGCGCTCTATGAGAAATACCGGAAGCTGAGAATCTTCGATGTGGTGAAGCATTTTATCCGGCCGATCATATCCGGGCTGCTTCTGAATGTGGGCGTGTCGCTGTATCTCACGGTGATCCAGACCTTGCTGTGAGCAGCGGCTGCGGGAGCTGCAAAGCGGCGATGCAGTTGGCTTCCTTCCTGGCAGTGCTGTCCGTGTAAAAGTCAGACAGATCTTCAGATTTAAGAAAGAGGAGATTTATGAAAAATACGTCAATGAAAGCTTCTGCAGAAGCAAAGGACTGGTCAGGCGCCGCCTACCGGAACATTCTCCGGCTTGCGCTGCCGATTGTGATCCAGAATCTGTTCAGCGCGGCGATCAGCTCCGCGGACGTCATCATGCTGAATTCGGTTGGACAGTCTTCTATCTCGGCGGTTTCGCTGGCCGCTCAGTACACAAATGTACTGTTTATGATTTTTTACGGACTTGGTACGGGTGCGACGCTGCTCTGCGCGCAGTACTGGGGAAAAGGGGATATCCGCGCGATCGAGAAGGTGGAGGGGATTGCTCTTCGCTTTTCTGTCGTACTGTCCATATTTGCCGCGGCGCTGGCTGCCGGGATACCGACGACGATGATGCGGCTGTTTACCGAAGATCAGGAGCTGGTCGCGATCGGAGCGGGCTATCTTCGCCTGATCAGCGTCGGTTACCTCTGCTGGGGAATCTCGGAGATCTATCTCTCCGTGCTCCGCAGTATTGAGCGTGTCAAAATCAGCACGGCACTCAATGTCAGCGCGCTGCTTCTGAATATTTTTCTGAATGCCGCATTTATCTATGGATGGTTCGGGATGCCCCGGCTTGGCGCGAGAGGAGTGGCGCTTGCGACCACGATGTCGAGAATCGTGCAGCTTGCCGCCTGTTTCGCCGTCTCATCCCGTTCGCGCGACGTGCATCTGCGCCTGGGGATGATGTTTGAAAAAGGCGGAGTCCTGCTGAACGATTTTGTGCGCCTCGCCTTGCCGGCCATGGCGAATGACGTGATATGGAGCCTCGGTTTTTCGATGTATTCCGTGATCATGGGACATATGGGGACGGATGTCGTCGCTGCGAACTCTCTTGTGGTCGTCGTCCGGAACATCAGCACGGTATTCTGTTTTGCGGTCGCGAGCGCGGGCGGAATCTATATAGGAAAAGAGATTGGGGCGAATGAGCCCGGGAAAGCGCGGGAGGATGCTTCCCGGACGATGAGGCTGACGGTTGCCACGGGCCTTTTCGGGGGCCTGATCGTACTGGCGCTGATGCCTGTGATGCGCGCTTATGCTTCCCTGACGGAACAGGCCATGGGCTATCTGCGCGTGATGATGTGGATTAATACATACTACATTATGGGAACCGCGGTCAATACGACGCTGATCGCGGGCGTATTCCGCGCGGGAGGCAACACCCGTTTCGGTCTGATCTGCGATACGATCGACATGTGGTGCTACGCGGTTCCGCTTGGCTTTTTCGCGGCCTTCGTGCTGAAGCTGCCGCCAATGTGGGTGTACTTTCTGATCTGTACCGACGAGTTTGTAAAATGGCCGTGGGTGATCCGGCATTACCGGAGCGGGAAGTGGCTGAAGAATATCACGCGGGAGGGTGTTTAAACCGCGCTCGTATCCGGCTGAATAATGGGGTATGGGCCTGAAAAGGCCGTTTGGCGTCAGATTCGGGAACTCAGGGTCCGACAGGAGCAAAATGCCGCCCGCCTGACGCAGAAAACAGGAGAAAGGAGCAGTTTTCATGAAAAATCTGAACAAGGACATAGAATCCCGCAGCTTCTGTCCGGTATATCTGTTTTACGGGGAAGAAGCGTACCTGAAAAACATCTACAAAAACAGGCTGAAAAACGCGGTGCTGTCCGACGGGGACACAATGAACCTGACGGTGTTCGAGGGAAAAGACTGCGATCCGCTCCGGATCATCGATCAGGCGGAGACGATGCCTTTTTTCGCGGATCACCGGCTGATCATTGTGGAAGACAGCGGCTTTTTTAAAACCGCATCCCCGGAGCTTGCCGAGTACATTCCGCGGATGCCGGCGGAGACGATCCTGCTGTTTGTCGAGCGGGAGGCGGACAAACGCGGGAAGCTGTACAAAACGGTGAACAGCTGCGGAAGGGTTACGGAAATGGGACGTCAGAATCAGAAGACGCTGACCTCCTGGGTGCTGGGGACGCTCAGGCGTGAGAAAAAGCGGATTCAGAGATCCACGCTGGAACTGTTTCTGTCCTATGCCGGGAGCGATATGGAAAACATCGCGAATGAGCTTGAAAAGCTTCTGTGCAGCACAATCGGAAGCGATGTGATCCGCCGCGAGGATGTGGAGGCGGTCTGCACCGTCACCGTTGAAAGCAAAATTTTTGATATGATCAATGCCATGGCCCAAAAACAGCAGAAGACGGCGATCGATCTGTTTTATGAGCTGCTTTCCAGCAAGGAACGGCCGCTTGGCATCCTGTACTGGATGGCCCGCCAGTTCAATCAGCTTTGCCAGATCAAGGAACTTCGCGCTCAGGGACTGGATCAGGAGGCTATCGCGCAGAAGATGGGCGTGCAGTCGTTTATTGTCCGAAAAGGGCTGAGCCAGGCGGCGTATTTCGAGAAGGAGACGCTTCTGCAGGCGGTCAAAGACTGCGTGGAGGCCGAGACAGCCGTGAAGACAGGCCGGATGGGAGATCAGCTGGCGGTGGAGATGATCCTGGTCAAGTACAGCGCCAGAGAATAGAGACAGAATCTGGAACGGAAGCGAAACCTGAGATAAAAAAGAACCTGGAACGGAAACAGAATCTGAAATAAAAAAGAACCTGGAATAAAAAGAAATGGAAACAGAAACGGAAGTCAGAAAAACAGAGCAGCCGGAGAGGGTACCGGCTGCTCTTCTTTTCTGATTTATTCTTATGAATCTATTTTTTATGCCAGAGTGTTGACTGCTTTGGTCAGACGGGAAACTTTTCTGGCCGCCGTGTTCTTATGATAAATGCCTTTTTTGGCAGTCTTATCGATAAGAGAAACTGCAGCCACCAGCGCTGTCTGTGCAGCGGCCTTATCGTTAGCAGCGACTGCGGCCTCGACCTTTCTGGTCGCGGTCTTCACAGCAGACTTCGCAGCTTTGTTGCGCTCATTTCTTTTTTTCGCAACTTCGATTCTCTTCTTCGCAGATTTAATATTAGCCAACCTGTACACCTCCAAACATTTGTATTTGATAATAGGCAGGGAACGCAGACCTCCCACACCACGAAGGCGGTTCCCGCGGCTCCGCCAGGCTGTACACGGATGCCTGACGAAAACATACTCATATAGTTTAGTGCAAACTCCTTTTTCTGTCAATACATAATTCTGAAAAACCTGCAAAAAATAACAGCGGATGAAAAGCCGTCTGTTTGGGCGGAGCAGACGCCGCCAAAACAGGACGATTACAAAGGAGAGATCATATGATAGGGGATTTTCAGATCAGGACGGACCTTGCGCTGGAGGCGCGGGAATCCTGCAGCGCAGACGGCGCGGGGATCCGCGGGGTGAAGGTCGAGGAATATGAGGACAAAGAGCGAGAAATTTTTACGACGGTCGTGCGGATCGAGACGGAAAACGGCGCGAAGGCGATGGGAAAACCGGCGGGAACCTATATCACGCTGGAAGCGCCGAACATGTCAGCGCCGGATGAGGGATATCACCGCGAGATATCGGAGGTACTTTCCCGCCATATCCGGGAACTGATGGGGGAGGACGGACATTCGGTGCTGGTGGTCGGACTCGGAAACCGGGATGTAACGCCGGACGCGCTCGGTCCGAACGTTGTGAACAACCTGCATATCACGCGGCATATGATACGCGAGTACGGGAAGGCTTCTCTTGAGTCGGAGGACGCGGGAATCGTCAGCGCGATTGTGCCCGGCGTCATGGCGCAGACCGGGATGGAAACGCTGGAGATCATAAAAGGCGTGGTGGATGAGACGAAGCCGGACTTCGTGATTGTGGTCGACGCTCTTGCGGCGCGCAGCACAAAGCGGCTGAACCGGACGATCCAGATCACGGATACGGGGATCAATCCGGGTTCGGGAGTCGGAAACCACCGGCAGGGGATCAACCGTCAGGTGCTCGGAATACCGGTGATCGCGGTGGGGGTGCCGACAGTCGTGGACGCAGCGACGATCGTGAACGACACAATGGAGGAACTGGTATCGGAGATGGACCGGTCGGCCGGCATGCAGAAGCTTGGAGGAACGCTTGGAACGCTGGACCGCGCGGAAAAGCACCAGATGATACAGGAACTGATCTCCCCGCATCTGAATACCATGTTCGTGACGCCGAAAGATATTGACGAGACGGTAAAGTATCTGAGCTTTACGATTTCCGAGGGAATCAACATCGCGCTTTCGGGGAAGGATCCCGCAAAGGACCAGGAGCGGCCGTCATAATTTTTGCCCGGGAAACATATACTTGAATCTGAGGACGGGCAGTTTCTCTGACGATTCTGACGAGAGGTGATTGTTACGCGCAACGACAGCTGGCTGCAGAAAGTACTGTATCTGACGATCGCGGTACTTGGGATTTATATCATTTACAAAAGCGGGACAATCCTTTTAAGAGACAGAGAAACGCGTCCGGTATCAGCCGGTTCGGGCGCGGTTCAGAAAAGCGCCGAGGATGCGGCCGTGCGGACTCTGGCGCCCGGATACGCGGCGGCAATGGAAGAAAAAGGAAGGGAAGGCTGGCTTGCGGGATTCATGGAGCCGCTTGTTCCGGTCTACAGTTATATGGTGCAGAATCCGCGGGACGGCAGCGGAGAAGCAGACGCAGGACAGTCCGGCGGGAAAGCGGGAGATGAATCCGCAGAGAGCGGAATGAAGGCGGACGCGGGACAGGCCGATGTGGAGGAAGAACAGATGTCTGCCGGGGATGGACAATCTTCGGAGGCAGAAGAACAGGAATCCACGGCGGAAGGACAGATGCCCATGGCGGAGGAGCAGGCCGGCACAGAAGAGGAACAGACTTTGGAAGTGTTCGGGCGCAGAAACGGACTCCCCCTGTCTCTTTTGAAGCAGCTTGAGGATTTCGATTATCTGCTTTCCGGGTATTATACGCTTGACGCGGGCACGACGATCGACGACAGTCTGCTTGACGCGCGGACATTGCTCGCAAAGGATCTCAGTATCAAAAAAGAGGAGGACAGGCCCCAGATTCTGATCTACCATACCCATTCGCAGGAGATGTTCGCGGATTCCGTGGAGGGGGACGTGAGCACCTCGATTGTGGGAATGGGAGAGGTGCTTGCCGGCCTGCTTCATGACCGGTACGGGTATCAGGTCATCCATGATACCGGCGTCTACGATCTGGTGGACGGTGTTCTTGACCGGAGCGCCGCGTATGATTACGCGCGGGAAGCCGTCGAACAGATCCTTGCGGAGCATCCGACGATCGAGGTCGTGATCGATCTGCACCGGGACGGAGTAGACGGCTATAAGTTTGTGACGGAGATCGGCGGGAAACCTGTTTCGAAGATCATGTTTTTCAACGGACTGTCCCAGGATGCGTATGGGAATCCGCTGACCTGGCTCGAAAATCCGTACCTGGAGGACAATCTGGCGTTCTCCCTGCAGCTGCAGCTGCTCGCGCGCCAGCAGTATCCTGACTTCACAAGAAATATTTATCTCAAAGCAGAGCGCTTTAATCTTCATCTGCGCGCCCGCTCTCTGCTGATCGAAGCCGGCACGCAGCTGAACACAGTGGAGGAAGAACGAAACGCAATGGAACCGCTGGCGGCGCTGCTCGCGCAGGTGCTGGGCGGAAGGTAGATTCTTATGCCTGTTTTCCTATGGACAAGTCGGATGGAAATATGGTAGAATTGCGAAAGCGCAAAACATGAAATTCTGAAAAAAGGAAAGTTCAGGGGGAATCTACGTGGCATCAGACCAGAGCAGAATCAGGAATTTTTGTATTATCGCACATATCGATCACGGCAAATCGACGCTGGCGGACCGCATCATTGAGATGACGGGCCTGCTGACCAGCCGTGAGATGCAGAATCAGATACTTGACAACATGGATCTGGAGCGGGAGCGGGGCATCACGATCAAGTCCCAGGCGGTCCGCACCGTGTACAAAGCGGACGACGGGGAGGAGTATATTTTTAATCTGATCGATACGCCAGGGCATGTCGATTTTAATTATGAGGTTTCGCGCAGTCTCGCGGCCTGCGATGGGGCGATCCTGGTGGTTGACGCGGCGCAGGGCATCGAAGCGCAGACGCTGGCGAACGTATATCTGGCGCTGGATCATGATCTTGACGTTCTTCCGGTCATCAATAAGATTGATCTTCCGAGCGCCGATCCGCAGCGCGTGATCAGCGAGATCGAGGATATCATCGGTCTGGAAGCTCAGGACGCGCCGCAGATCTCCGCGAAGACCGGGCTGAACGTGGAGGAAGTGTTCCGCCAGATTGTGGAGAAGATACCGGCTCCGGGCGGTGATCCGGACGCTCCGCTTCAGGCGCTGATCTTTGACTCCGTCTATGATTCCTATAAGGGCGTCATTATTTTTATCCGTCTTATGGAAGGAACGGTCAGAAAAGGAACGCCGATTCTGATGATGGCGACCGGAGCGCAGGCCGAGGTGGTTGAAGTCGGATACTTCGGCGCGGGGCAGTTTATTCCGTGCGATGAGCTGAGCGCCGGCATGGTGGGCTACGTCACGGCGAGCCTCAAGAACGTCAAGGACACCCGCGTGGGCGATACGGTGACGAACGCGAAAAACCCGTGCGCGCAGCCGCTTCCCGGTTACAAGAAGGTAAACCCGATGGTTTACTGCGGCGTGTATCCTGCGGACGGCGCAAAATATCCGGACCTGAGGGATGCGCTTGAGAAGCTTCAGCTGAACGACGCCTCGCTTCAGTTTGAGCCGGAAACGTCGGTGGCGCTCGGCTTTGGCTTCCGCTGCGGTTTTCTCGGACTGCTCCATCTGGAGATTGTCCAGGAGCGTCTCGAGCGCGAGTATAATCTCGATCTTGTCACCACGGCGCCGAGCGTTATCTATAAGGTACATAAAACAAACGGGGAAGTCATCGATCTGACAAACCCGACGAATCTTCCGGATCCATCGGAGATCGAATACATGGAAGAACCGGTCGTGGCGGCCGAGATCATGGTGACGACGGAGTATATCGGTTCGATCATGGAGCTGTGCCAGGAGCGGCGCGGCATATATGAGAGCATGGAGTACATTGAGGAAAAGAGGGCGCTTCTGAAGTATACGCTTCCGCTCAACGAGATTATCTATGATTTCTTCGACGCGCTGAAGTCGCGTTCCCGCGGCTACGCGTCGTTCGATTACGAGATGAAAGGATACAACCGCTCCGAGCTCGTGAAGCTCGATATCCTTGTGAACCGGGAGGAAGTCGACGCACTCTCGTTCATTGTGTTTGCCGGGGGAGCGTACGAGCGCGGCCGCAAAATGTGCGAGAAGCTGAAAGAAGAAATTCCGCGGCAGCTCTTCGAGATCCCGATCCAGGCGGCGATCGGAAGCAAGATCATTGCCCGCGAGACGGTCAAGGCGATGCGCAAGGACGTGCTCGCGAAGTGCTACGGCGGCGACATCACGCGCAAGAAGAAACTTCTCGAGAAGCAGAAAGAAGGAAAGAAGCGGATGCGGCAGATCGGAAATGTCGAGATTCCGCAGAAGGCGTTTATGAGCGTGCTGAAACTGGACGATAAATAAAAAACAGGACTGCTGCAGGATGTGGGTCCGACAGGCTGGCAAGGTAAAATGCAAGGGGAGCGCCAGCCATGCCGGCCCGGACGGAACGGATGTTTTGCGGCAGTCCTGTTTCGTTTGCGGCAGAGAACCAGGCTGTGCGGGATAGACGGATCGCGGACCGAAGACCGGCCCCGGGTCTGACGCGGGCAGAAAAGAGAGAAAAGGACAGGGAGATACCGGTGAAAAGAGAACTTGAGCTTTATATTCATATACCGTTCTGCGTCAGAAAGTGCGCGTACTGTGATTTTTTGTCTGCTCCGGCGTCACAGGAGACCATGCGTGCGTATGTGGACGTTCTGTGCCGGGAAATCCGCGAATTTCCCCGGGCGGATCAGTATGAAGTATCCACCGTTTTTTTGGGAGGAGGGACGCCGTCCATACTGCCGCCGGAGCTCACAGGACAGATTCTGAGTACGGTGCGGGAGAAGTTCCGGTTTGTGCAGGCGCGCAGCCGGACAGGCAGGGGCGCAGAGCGGTCCGCGGGGCCGGAGAATGCGGAGCCAATCCCGGATAAAAAATGCGGGGATCCCGGATTTTCACAGAGACTTCCGGAGATCACGATCGAGTGCAATCCGGGAACCGCGGATATGGAAAAGCTGGCGGCGTGGCGGCGCATGGGAATCAACCGTCTGAGTCTCGGCCTGCAGTCCGCGGATGACAAAGAGCTGCGCTGTCTGGGAAGGATCCATACATGGAAGGATTTTCTTGCGACTTACCATGATGCGCGCCGCGCAGGCTTTGAGAATATCAACATCGATCTGATGTCCGCACTGCCCGGACAGACCGTTGATTCCTGGAAAAGAACGCTGGAAAAGGTGCTTGCCCTTTCTCCGGAACATATCTCGGCGTACAGTCTGATTATCGAGGAAGGGACGCCGTTTTACGACAGGTACGGGGAGGACGCGCGGCGCCGCGACGCCGGAGAACCCTGCGTGGAACTTCCTTCTGAGGAGGAGGAGCGGGAGATGTACCGTCTGACCGAACAGTATCTGCAAAAGGCGGGACTGTATCGGTATGAAATCTCCAACTATGCCCGGCCCGGATACGAGTGCCGCCACAACTGCGGCTACTGGAGGAGAACCGAGTATGCCGGCTTTGGCCTGGGCGCGGCTTCGCTTCTTGCCCTGCCGGAAACTGTGTCCGGAAAAGAAAAGGCTGTCATGGGGCGGCGCTGTGCAGCCGGAGCCGCTGATCATGAGATCCGGCCCCATACATTTTTTCCGAAAAATTATCGTTACAAAAATCCGGAGGATCTGGCCGCCTACCTGGCGTATGATTTTTCCGACAGGCAGAAGGAGGAACTTTCCGCCGAAGATCAGATGGAGGAATTCATGTTTCTGGGCCTGCGCATGACGCGGGGTGTATCGGAGAGAGCATTTGAGGAAACCTTCGGCGTTCCGGCCGGTCAGATTTACGGACGGGAAATGGAAAAACTGGAGAAACAGGGACTGCTGTGCAGAGAAAACGGGAGGATCTTTTTAAGCGTGAGGGGAACGGATCTCGCGAATTATGTCATGGCGGAATTTCTTGTCGAAAGATGAAAAATTTCTTAAGGGAAGCTGCCGGAATTTTACATTCTTTTAATTATTGCAGTGGTTGTTTTTTAAGAAAAAGCGCGATAAAATGATAGGGCATCAGGGAAGGCTGAATGTTCAGGAAAGATTGAATAATCAGGAAAGATTGGATGATCAGGGAAGGCTGGATGATCAGGAAAGATTAGATCATCAGAAAAGATTGAATAATTGGGAAAGATTGAATGATCGAAAGTCCGCGGATACTTTAAAGCGGACGGAACATCCCCGCTCGTTGTCCGGTATGGATTACCGGGTTCAGATTAAGACCGGCGGGACATCAGGAGGGAGTATATGCGCAAAAAATCACACATTGCACTGGCGCGGTATCTGGTCAGAAACAGTTATAATCTCGACTTGTTTCAGCATAAAAAGGCGTTTTATTTTGGGTCGATCCAGCCGGATCTGAATCCGGGAATGATTTCCGCGCCGCATGAGTTTGATTCTTCTTATACGGAACTGAAAAAGACAATACGGGAACTGACAGGAGGCCTGTATGGAGGACAGGATTCTGTGTCATTCTGGAGAAATCTGGGGATTGTTCTCCATTACATAGCGGATTATTTTACGTTTCCGCACAACGCAAACTATAACGGAACGCTGAAGGACCATTGTTTCCATGAGCGGGATCTGAAATATTATCTGCGGTATTTTGTGCAGACGCCGGAAGCGGCGGTAATCCTGCACAGGCAAAAGTATGGGAAAAGACGGGCGGAGACACCGGAGGAATTGTTTTATTATATAGAAGAAGCGCATTGGTGTTATCTGCGCCGGAGTCATTCCGTCGAGGACGACTGCAGGTGGATCGTGGAACTGTGTTCCTACAGCATGGAATCTCTGCTGTATATGGCAGCCCGGGCGGAAAAGGATTCTGCGTTTGCGGAAACCGCGGCAAGGGCGGCGTAAGAGAGAGTCTGCCTTTGAAAAGGAAGTTATTTTATGGGATTGATTAAAGCTTTTACGGGAGCTGTCGGCAGCACGCTCGCGGATCAATGGAAGGAATATTTTTACTGTGAAGCCATGCCTGCGGATGTGCTTGTCCGCCGGGGAAGAAAGCGTACATCCGGCCGTCTTTTTGGA
>CANRGB010000053.1 GCA_947630005.1 uncultured Lachnospiraceae bacterium | reverse complement strand
AGATTGACCATCGTCGTGCATCCGCCGAAAAAGATATAGCGGACCGCCTGATTTTGATATAATTTTTTCATAATATGATCTCCCGTCCCAGACAAAAGGAATAAATGATTCTGCGCTTCACTTTATGTCCGGTCAACCGCTCCAGAGCCGCCGCGTAACAGGCAAGCTGCGGCCGGTATTTTTCTGCAAGTGTGCGCGGACTGCGGACAAAATCCGTCTTATAATCCAGCAGCACGATTTTTCCGTCTTCTTCGTAGAAAAAAGCGTCTATGATCCCCTGCACGAGAACCGTCTCCCGCGGATTCCAGTCTTCGCGGATCCTGTCCGCGGGCACGCCCATGACAAACGGCTGTTCCCGAAACAGCGTCCCCGCCCGGTCCGCCTCTGCCATCCGACGCGCCGTATCCGACGCGAGAAATCCGCGGATCTCGTCCATATTCAGACTGCTTCCTTCTTCCCGGGTCATTTTACCACACTTTATCAGTTCTTCCAACTGTATTTCTGCAGGTTCTTTCATAGAAAAATCGATGTTCTGCATAAATACGTGGTAAGCGGTTCCGCGCGCGGCGCCCGCAAGCGCCGTCTTTTCCCGGAAAGCCGGGACTAAAGGCACCACTTCCTCCGGCTCATAGAGGCGCTCGGCCTCCTCCTCGTCCTCCTGCCGCGACATGCGCTTGAGCTCGGAGACGGACACCTTGCCGCAGATCTCCCGGTCCTTTTCGTACGGATATTCCGCATGAAACGTCCGTTCCAGATACGCGGCGGCACCCTCGTCGCAGCAGACGGACAGATCCATCGAGAGCAGCTTTTCCAGACGGAGCTTCTCCGCCTCTTCGTCAGACATCCGGCGCGCCCTCTGCATGCCGGCGTCCGCCCGGACGCAGATGAATCTTGAGAGTTCTGAAAATTCCGCTTCTCCTCCCCCGCCGTTAAAACAGACGGCATCCGGATGGCGCTGCAGCGCGGGCAGGATCCAGTCCAGATAAGAGGACGCCGAGGAGAGCATCGTATACGACAGAGCGCTCTCCTGTCTGCCGCTCACGGACCGGCAGCCCTCCAGTTCCTTTTCAAGATCATCCGCCGTCCCGGTCAGGATCAGCTTTTCCTTCGCGCGCGTCATCGCGACGTACAGCACGCGCAGCTCCTCCCCGAGATCCTCCTGAACCAGCCGGCGCTGAATCACCCGCTTCAGAAGATTCGGCGTTCTCAGCCTCCGCCCGGGATCGGCGAAGTCACATCCGATGCCAAGATCCGGGTGCGTCACCACCTTGCTTCTTCTGTCCATCCCGTTGAATTTCTTGCCGATGCCGCTCACAAACACGATCGGAAACTCGAGCCCTTTGCTCTTGTGGATGCTCATGATGCGGACTACGTCTTCCGCCTCCCCGCTGATGCCGGCTTCCCCGTAATCAATCTCATATTTCTGCAGGCTCTCGATATAGCGGACAAAATGGTACAGTCCCCGGTAGCTGGACGACTCGTACGCGATCGCTTTTTCCACGAGCATGTCAAGGTTCGCTTTTCTCTGCGCCCCCGCGGGAAGCGCGGCCGCGTACGCCCCGTAACCCGTCACGTCCAGGATCTCCCAGAGCAGCAAGTGAACCGGCGTGTGCGTGGTTTTCGCGCGGAGCCGCTCATATATATCAAAAAACGCGCGCAGCTTCCGGCAGATCTCCTGCTCCGCCGCTCTTCTCGGCCCGTACAGCTCCATAAACCCGCGGCAGCAGTCATAAAAATGAAACGCGTCCGTGCGCGCCCGGATGACCGCCAGCTCCTCGTCCGCGAACCCGCCGGCCGCGCTGCGCAGCACCGCCGCCAGCGGAATGTCCTGCACCGGATTGTCGAGGATCTGGAGATAGGAAAGCACAACCTGCACTTCCGCCGCCGAAAAATATCCGGTCCGCGACCCGGTAAAACAGGGGATCCCCATGTCCTGGAGAACATCCCGGAACGTTTCCGCCCAGCCGGACACCGTTCGCAGCAGAATCACGATATCGCGCCAGGAGGCCGGCCGGTAAGCGCCAAGCTCCTGGTCCCAGACTTTTTCGCGGCCGACGATCTCAAGGATCCTCTGCCCGACAAGTTCCGCTTCCTCCTCCTGCTTCTTTCCCGCGGAGGCGGACGCCCTTCTCCTGCCGGACGCTTTCTCCTGCCGGGACGTTCCGGAAGATCCGGACGCCTCCGCCTTTCTTCCGCCGCCGGCAGAGGCCTCCGCCCGGGCGCCGGCCTGCCGGTCAAGCAGGAGCACTTCGACCGGGAGAAAATCCGGATCGGCCCCGTCCGCGAACTGCGCGCCGGGATAGAGCGCCGCGTCCGCGTCGTAGGCAATGCCGCCAAGCCCTTCCGTCATGAGCTGCCGAAAGATATAATTGACGCCGTCGAGCACCTCCGCACGGCTCCTGAAATTCTTGTGCAGATCGATCCGGCAGCAGCTTTCGTCTTCCTCCCTCGCGTACCGCCGGTACTTTTCCATGAACAGCTCCGGCCTCGCCAGACGGAAGCGGTAGATGCTCTGCTTGACGTCGCCTACCATAAACCGGTTGTGGCTGTCCCGTCCCGCCCCCGCGACGCTGTTCAGAATCAGTTCCTGGACAAGGTTGCTGTCCTGATACTCGTCGATCATAATCTCATCAAACACTTCCGCGTACTCTCGGGCCGCGGGTGTCGGAACCACTCTGCCGTCCTCCTTTGCAAGCAGGACGGCGAGCGCGAAATGCTCCAGATCGCTGAAGTCAAGCTGGTTCTTCTCCGCCTTTTTTTCGGCCAGCCGCTCCCCGAACCGTCTGGTCAGCCCGGCCAGCACCCGCACGATCTTTCCGCTCTCGTAAAATTCTTCCCACAGTACCGCGGGATCCGCGTAAAAATAACGGCTGCGGATCTCGCCGATCTCTTTTTTTATCTGATTCCGGATCTCCTGCGCCTGCTGCTTTTTCTCCGCGGATACCATCTTGTCCCTGACCGCGGTCAGCCTTCCGAAATCCTCCAGGCTCCCGAAAGCCGCCGCCAGCGAATCATAATCCTTTGCCGCGGCCAGTCTCTCGAGGATCCGCCGGTCATTCTCAAACGTCTTCAGATACGGATACGGCCCGTCCGGCTCCTCGGCGATCCGGACAGCCCCGCGCAGTTCTTCCAGCAGATCCTCCAGAATGCAGTGCACGTCCTGCGCCAGAAAATCCAGCCAGGATCTCTCCCCGCGCGCCGCCTCCGCTTTCTGTTCATTGTCCCCCTCGCCTCGGTTGTCCGCCTCCCGGTTCCTGTCCGTTTCGGCTTCCGTTCCTGATTCCGGTTCGACCCGCATACCTGCTTCCCGATCCCTGTCCGTTTCGGCTTCCGTTTCCGATTCCGGTTCTTCATCCGCTTCGCTCCGGGCCGGGGGCCGTTCATACATCCGGCAGCACGCGTCCAGCCACTCTCCGGGCCAGGGATGGGCCAGCGAAACATGGTGCAGCTGCAGGATCAGCTCTTCCACCAGCGCATCGCTCTTTCCGGTCGCGACACATTCCAGAAACTCGTGAAACTCCGGCTCGCCGCGCTCGTACGCTTCGTCCAGGACCTCGCTCACCGTATCCTGCTCCAGCAGACGGCACTCGCCCTCGTCCGCGATCCGAAATCCCGGATCCAGACCGATCGTATGAAAATGACTGCGCAGCACCTGAAGACAGAAGCTGTGTATCGTCGTGATGCTCGCGTGATGGATCAGCACAAGCTGTTTCTGGAGGTGGACATTTTCCGGCTCCTTCAGCGCCCGCTCTTCCAGCGCGCCGCGGATACGCTCTCTCATCTCGGCGGCCGCCGCGTTCGTAAACGTCACCACGAGCAGACGGTCGATGTCCACCGGGCGCACCGGATCCGTGATGCGGGAAAGAATCCGCTCCACCAGCACCGCCGTCTTCCCGGAGCCCGCCGCCGCCGAGACCAGTATGTCCTTATCCCGCGTCTCAATGACCTGTCTCTGTTCCTTCGTCCACATTACCGGCATCGTCTTCCTCCTCTCCCTCCTCGCAGATCCTCTCCCACGCTTCTTCTTTCGACATGCCCTCCAGCCTTCTCTCGCGGTCCCCCGGCAGTTTCCGGTCAAAGCCGCACACCCGCGCATACGCGCAGAAATCGCAGGCAGACTGCTTTCCGTCCCCGGCCGGACAGGCGGAGATCTCGCCGTCCATGATCTGTTCTCCGGTCTTTTTCAGCTTTTTTCTGACAAAGCGTGAGACCGCCGCGAACTGTTCGGTCGAGATCGCGCTCGCGCCGGCTTTCAGCGATCCGTCCTTCTTAAACGAGGCCGGCACAAAAAGCGACTCGCTTCCGATCTGCCGGTCGAGCGTCTGAAGGATCTCCCGGTCGCTGTTCACAATGCCGTCAGGCTTCAGCTTTTTCAAAAGCGCCTCGCTGATCTCCGCCTCCGACCGGGCCGGATCCCCGTCCAGCATCGGATCCTGCAGATGATAATAGAAGATCCCGGCGGGAATCGTCCGCTTTCCGCCGCTCTGCAGGTATTCTATCTCAAGCGCCGCGTTCAGATAGACGATCAGCTGGAGCTGAAGCCCGTAGTACAGCGAAACCGGATCGAACTGCGTCATGCCCGACTTGTAATCGATGATCTTGACGTAGACCGTATCCTCCGTCTCATACGTGTCGATCCGGTCTATGCGCCCCTGCAGATGCATCTTCCGGCCGTCGGAAAGTTCCACCCGCACGGCGTCAAGCCCGCGCACATCGTCAAATGAGATCTCAAAGCTCTGCGGCGTATAGCTGCCCGCGAGGAGCTGCTGATGCAGCGCCCAGATGCTTCTGTCCATGATCCGATTCACCCGCCGGACCATATAACCGGAGCGCGCGCTGTCCTGCAGCACCTTCCCGCCGTATTCCTGCGTGACCTTGCCGACGCACTCCTCCATCCATCTGCGCTGCACCTCCTCCGGGATCGTCCTCCAGTCATAGGGCCCCGCCTGCAGCCGTTTCGAGAACAGCTCCATCGTGCGGTGAAAGATGATTCCGAGATCGACCGGGGTGACCCCGTGCATCTCGCGCTCCTGCAGCCGGAGTCCGTACGCGGCAAAATGCGCGAACGCGCAGGCCGCGAACTGTTCCAGCCGGGTCACGCTGTTCTCGAGGACTTCCCCGTACAGCTCCCTCGAAGTCGTATAGGACAGACGCTCCGCGCCGCCGCGCAGAAACGCCGCCTGCGTCAGCCGGCGCACCAGTCCGCTGTAGTCCTCGTCAAGCCGGTACGTGCGGTAGACCTCTCTCCATTCGGCGGTCTCCTTTCCCTCGCGCGCCGCCCGCAGTCCGGCCGTCAGATAGTCCAGCCCGTTTGCAGGCGCGGTCACCTGAAGCAGCGAATTCTGCAGCGCGTCCTCCTCAATGACAGGAATATCCGGAAACAGCCGCCGCAGAACCGACACAAGGTAGGAAGGCCGCATCAGCGTTCCGTCGCTGCCGCTGCGGCACCACGACAGATACAGGCCGTCCTGCGGTTTTGTCAGGTTCTGGTACAGATAGAACCGCTGCGTGTAGCTGTCCTCCCGGCCGGTCGGCGCGAGATCGGCCCCGCACCCCTTCAGCACCTCCCGCTCCATATCGGAGACAATCCCGCCCTTATCCCCGTGGGAAGGCACCCAGCCGTCATTCAGTCCCAGGAAAAACAGGATCTTTACATGGGCCAGGCGAGTCCGCTCAATATCGCCGATCTGCACCTGATCGATCCCGGGCGGGATGATGCCGACCTTCGCCTCCGCGAAACCGGCGTCCAGAATATCGGCGAACTCCTTTGCCGTGACCTTGTCGTCCCCGAGCAGTTCTGCCATCTCGTCAAGCAGCCCGATCAGGATCCCGTAGATCTGGCTGTATTCCTTCGCTTTCTCGCGCTCCCCGCCGCGGGCAAACAAAAGCTCCTGATCCTTTAATTTCTGCTGCAGACCGCAGGCCGTCAGCAGATCGTACAGCGCGTCGGCATATTCGCGAAGCACGGCCCCCGGCACGCTCATCCGGGAGGCAAAATCCCCGAACAGTCCCATGACCTTCTCCCGGTATTCATTGCAGAGCCGCGCTTCCTCCTCCATTCTCCCGGAAGTATGCCAGCTCCACGGCTCCTCCCAGCGCTTCCTGCCGCGGATGCCGGAGGCCAGCAGATAATTCTCGAGCCGGTCCGTCTCCTCCTCCGTCAGCCCCGCCATTCCGGTGCGCAGATAACGGATCATCGACTCCGCGGAAAAATCCTGCTCCACGGCCGCCAGAGCGCTGCGGACAAACTCAAGGCACGGATTCAGAAGGATATGCCGCGTCTGGTCGATGAACGCCGGGATCCCGTACAGAGCGAAGATCTTCCGCACATAATTATCATAGGAAGAAAGATTTCCCGTGATCACCGCGATGTCCTGATACCGGTATCCCTGTTCCTTCACAAGGCGGCTGATCGTGCGCGCCGCGAAAGAAACCTCGCCCGCGGGACTGCCGGAGACATGCAGCGAGATCTCCCCGCCCTGCGGGCGGATTCCCGCTCTGCGTCCGCCCGGCCGGAACAGATTCCGCTCCAGCTCGTACAGTTCTCCTCCCCGCTTAAAGCGCGGAAGTCTGTCCGCCCCGAGGACCACCGGCTCCTGGATCTCAAACGGGCGCTCGCTGACCCGGGCCGCTCGCCGCGCCGTCTCCATCAGCGCGCGGATCGTCTTTTTGCTGAGCGCGAACAGCTCATGCTCCTCATACGCCCCGCTCCACGGCTCCCGCGCGTCGATCGTCACCGTGACATAGATCTGCGGCGACAGGCGCATCAGCTCTTCCAGAACGTTCATCTGAGAAGGCGTAAATCCCGTGAACCCGTCGAACGCGAGCGTACTGCGGCGCAGCAGCTTTGAGCGGTCCGCAAGCCGGCCAAGAACGTCCAGCAGCTCCTCCGGCTTCAGGAATTTCTCCCGCTGGTACTCCAGAAACGCGCAGTAGAGCTTCCGGATATCCGAAAGCTTGGCATAGAGCAGCGGCCGGTTCTTTACCCGTTCCATCAGGCCGGACAGCTCCTCCTCCGTCACCTCGTACTGCATCAGCTCCGAGAGGATCGATTTCACCTCCGAGACGTAGCCGGTTCTGTTCATCCTGCTGCCGAGCACCGGAAGTCCGCCCTCCAGCTCGATCGCCAGCCTCCGGATCATCAGGTTCTTGCCCGTCTCCGTCAGGACCATGCGGCGGTCCCCGCCCGTCTCCTCAAAAATGCGGTGCGCGAGCCGCGGAAAGCTCAGCACGTCGATGTTCATGATGCCCTTCCGCGGATGAAGCATCACCAGCTCCTTCTGCGTCTGCATCGTGAACTGCTCCGGCACGATCACCATAAAATTCTGTTCCGGGTGCCGGATCGATTCCTCAATGATCCGCTGGCACAGCGTATAGGATTTTCCGCTTCCGGAATTTCCTAAAATCAGCTGCAAAGACATACCGCAGGCCTCCTTTCCGGTTCATCTGGCGTGTCTGCCATTTTTTACCTCAGCAGTATACCATCTTGCAATACCCCGGTCAACTTCCAACTTTATTACTGTTCACTCCGTAAACGCACCCCAATTTTTCTTTGCTTTTCCCATACATATGTGGTATACTAACAAGAATATATTCTTTTTATTTATTTATCCACACAAAGCTGTCGCCAGAATTTTCGATCCACGGCGTGGATTGAGCCAAGCAGTAAAGGGGTGATTTTCATGAAAATACTGGAATCGGCAGAAAACTACCTGGAAACCATTCTGATCCTCCACGAGCGCCTTCCGCAGGTGCGCTCCATTGACATCGTGAACGAACTCGGATTCTCCAAGCCGAGCGTCAGCGTCGCCATGAAAGGGCTGCGCGAAAAGGGGCTGATCGTCATGAATTCCGACGGATACATTACGCTCACGGACAGCGGCCGCGAGATTGCCGAGATGATCTACGAGCGGCACAAGCTGCTGAGCAAATGGCTCGCCTGGCTCGGCGTGGACGAGGAGACCGCCGTGGAGGACGCGTGCCGGATCGAACACGTCGTCAGCAAGAAGAGCTTCGAAAAACTTAAGCAGCATATCCTCGCCGAGATGTCCTGAGATTACTGTTCACTCCCCTGCGGGTCGTGAACGTAACAGCGCTTCGCGGGACAGTGAATGTGTGAACTGTAACGTCCTGAGCGCACTGTCGGCAGAAAATTTCCGAAGGCTCCGTCCGCTTATCCATCCCGGGATTGTCCGGGGCAGGGCGCGGCCGGGACGCGGTACCCGCAAAAAGGCAGGGACTCTTTCAGGCGGAACGTTTCAGAGCGTTCCCCGGAAGATGTCCCTGTTTTTTGCCGCGTCCATCTGATCGGACCGCATCGGCGCCATGGCGCCTCGGTCTTCATGACAGACCGCTGTCATTCTGGGTATAATGCACCCGGATCTTGATATCCTGATTATAATTGCCGAATCCGGCCCCGTAGAGCACCAGCCCTCCGGTATAGACATTGTTATTCTCCACCGCGAAGCGGAAACGGATCTCGCTGCTCTCGTCCAGCTGGAAATCGCCAAGTCCGACGCCGGAGATTTTCAGCCCGTCGAGGAATGTCCCCTTCGCGTTCACCACGATCATCTTCAGCAGACCGTACTGCCGCGCGCGCGCCGACCACCACACCGGCGTATAGATGCCCTTGACGCCGCCCATATCCCCGAGGCTGAGCCAGTTCCCGATATGCTTTCCGTTCAGATAGAACGCGATGTCCGCCTGTGAATCGGGACCGATGCCCGTATGTTCCGAGGATATCTCAAAACAGAACGTGAGCTGGCTGATCTTCTGCCCCGGCGGGAGCATATTCGGGATCCGGTATTCCACGTATCCCTCCCGAAACCACAGAATACCTGCCTGCAGACGCTCCGGATGCGCGAAATACCGGGGATCATTCGGCTCTCCGATCATGCTGTAGCCGCTCGCGAGCCCGCATTCGGGGCGCACCGAGTAATCGCTGAAATGGCCGACCCTCAGTTCCGTCTCATAGACTCTGATATCTCCCGTATCCTCCGCTCCCCCGACGCTGAGCAACACCTGGCTGACCTTCATGCTGCATTTCTTCTGATTCCCGTGTCCCGTATACTCCGACACGGTCTCGATGATCCCACAGTCCTCGAGACGTTTGATATGGGCGGTCAGCGCGCCGTTCGTAAGCTCAAGCGCCGAGGCCAGCTCGTTCATATTCATCTCCCCGTGGGTGGACAGCAGCTCGACGATCCGCATCCTCACATCCGAGCCCAGCGTCTTAAAGACATTGAGCCCTTCCTCCAGATTTTTAATATGAAGCATGATTCACCTCTCTGTCAAAAAGCAGACCGCTTCGTCCGCTTTTTCGCGCGTCATTCCGCTCCCTGTACCGTCAGATCATCGCCCTCACGGATCACGCCGCCGTGAAGCACGCGCGCAAATACGCCCTCCCGCGGCATGATGCAGTCTCCCATGACCTTGTAGATCTCGCAGCCGCTGTGGCATTCCTTTCCGATCTGCGTAAGCTCCAGCACAACATCATTACAGACAAATCTCGTGCCGACCGGCAGATTCTTAAAATCAATGCCGCTGACGATCAGATTTTCCCCGAACGCGCCGTCCCCGACGGGCGCGCCTTTCGCCTTGAACGCCTCGATCTTCTCATAGGAAAGCAGACTCACCTGGCGATGCCATTTACCCGCGTGCGCGTCCTTCTCAATTCCGAAATCCTCAAGAAATACCGCTTCATGAATATTTTTTTTCTGCGTACCCTTCTTCTCGCTGACGCACACCGCCATGACCTTTCCCATTTCTCAGCACCTCGCTTCCTGTGTGATTTTCCTTTTTCCCGCTGTTCTCTTTTTCGGTGTTTTCCGCCGTCCTCCCAATCGGTTTTTCCGAATCCTGACAGCGGCACAGACCTCCTGCGGCGCCATCTGTCCGGACGGCTCTTTCCCGGAGCCAATCGGCGGCACAGACCTCCCACAGCGTCATCCGTCCGGACGGCTCTTTCCCGGAGCCAATCGGCGGCACAGACTTCCCGCAGCGTCATCTGTCCGGACGGCTCTTTCCCGGAGCCAGACGACAGAACAGACCTCCTGCGGCGCCATCCATCCGGACGGCTCTTTCCCGGAACCGGCCCGCGCGTCACCGCGCGCAGTTCGACGCCTCCCCGGTCAGTATCTCCAGCCCGTGCGCAAGCTCCGGAATGATATACTCCAGACACTCGCGCACTGCCTTCGGACTGCCGGGCAGATTGATGATCAGCGTTCCCTTCCGTATCCCGGCCGCGCTTCTGCTTAGCATCGAGCGCTTTGTAAACTGCATACTGTACGCGCGCATCGCCTCCGGGATCCCCGGTACGACCCGCTCCGTCACCGCAAGCGTGGCCTCCGGCGTGCAGTCCCGCGGGGAAAATCCCGTACCCCCGGTCGTCAGGATCAGCTCCGCCAGATGATTGTCCGCGATCCGCCGCATCTCATCCTCGAGCATGTTCTGCTCATCCGGGAGGATGACGGAAGAGACAACCTCATAGCCGTTCTCCTCCGCAATCCGCCTGATCTCAGGCCCGCTTTTGTCCTCTCTGGTCCCCTGGTATCCTGCATCGCTCGACACAATGACCGCAACTCTTTTTCGGCTCATAATATTTCTCTCCATTCTGCCGCCTTCCCCGCGCCCGTTTTTGGGCGACAGACGGCTGACTCCTGCTTTTTTATTCTTCTCTAATCCCGTGGTTTGCGCCGTTCAGCCCCGACTTCTCAGCCGCCGATCTGCGACATGGCGCGCGGCTCCCTGTGCGCTTCGACCGTTTCCGTAAACTGATGGCTTTGCGGTTTCCTCCGTATCGCCTCCGCGGCGGCTTCCCGCAGCGCCCTGTCATCCGCGCCTTCCCGCAGCAGCTTCCTCAGATCCGTCCCGATATCATACTGCAGACAGGTCTTCAGATACCCCTGCGACGTAAGACGCACCCGGTTGCAGGAATCGCAGAACTTATGGCTGATCGCGCTGATGAAGCCGATCTTTCCCAGAAAACCCGGGAACGAATAGTAATGCCCCGGCCCGTTCCCAAGCCGCCCTTCATACGGCTGATACGCTCCGTACCGCGCGGCGAGCACGCGAAGCAGGGATTCCTCGCTCTGAAACGCAAACCTGCTGCCAAGTCCGATCGGCATCATCTCGATAAAGCGCACATGGACCGGATACTCCTTCGCGAGGCGCGCCACCTCCGCCGCATTCTGCCCCTCTTCTCCCATCGGCACACAGTTGATCTTCAGCGGAATCTGCGGATACGCGAGCGCGGCATGAAATCCCCGCATCACCTCATCGAACATCCTCCGCCTTGTGATCCTCGCGAACACATCGGGATCAAGCGTGTCGAGGCTCAGATTGATTCCGCCGATCCCCGCCGCGGCAAGCGCGTCCATTTTCTCCGCAAGCAGCACGCCGTTCGTCGTCAGGGTGACCTCCTCAATCCCCGGCACCGCCCGGAGCCCCCCGACCAGCGTTTCGATACGCTTTCTCACAAGCGGCTCCCCTCCGGTCAGCTTGACCCTGCGGATGCCAAGATCCGCGAACACCCCGGCCAGCCGAAGTATCTCGTCATAAGTCAGGATATCCCCGTGCGCGACAGGAGTGATCCCTTCCCCGGGCATGCAGTAGACACAGCGCAGATCGCACCGGTCCGTCACAGATATCCGTATATAGTCGATCGTTCTGCCATATCCGTCAGTCATAATAAAAGTTCCCGCTCTTTCCTCCAGTCTTTGACACAAGATGAATCCCCGTGATCTCCATCCGCCGGCCGACCGCCTTGCACATATCGTAGATCGTCAGCAGCGCGGCGGAAACCGCGGTCAGCGCTTCCATCTCTACGCCGGTCTTCTCCTCCACCTTCACAGTAGAAATTGCACGGATCTCCAGTTTGTCGGGATCCGTCTCAAAATCAACCGAACATTTCCGGATGCAGAGCGGGTGACACAGCGGGATCAGAGACGACGTCTGCTTCGCGGCCATGATCCCCGCGATCCTCGCCACGCCGAGCACATCCCCCTTCTTCACCTTCCTCTGCGTCACCGCATCCATGACCTCGCGGCTGACACGGATCGTTCCCACAGCGGACGCGGTCCGGGAAGTCACGTCCTTCCCCGAGACATCCACCATAATGGCGTTCCCTTCCTGGTCAAAATGATTAAACTCTCCTGCCATGCTGTTTCGCCTCTCCTGTCATTTTTCTTTCCCTGCCGCCCTTTAATCGAACAGGAGGCGGTTTTCCTCCTGCACGCACGCGCGGCCCAGGTGCTGCGTCAGCAGTTGGTTTCCATGCCTGGGCCTGCGCAAAGATAAAGAAACGCCTCTGTTGTCAGAGGCGATCTTCCCGGCGCAGGCCTAAATCAGTCCAAAATGCCTGCATGCTTTCCAGATCCCGTCGTCTGCCAGGGGCGCGGTCACATAGTCAGCCTCCGCTTTCGCCACAGCGGCCCCGTCCCCCATCACAATGGCCGTCCCGGCCCTGCGCAGCATCCCAAGATCATTCGCGCTGTCTCCAAACGCGTAAGTATCGGAGATATCCATTCCCAGAAACTCACAGACCTTCGCGATGCCCGTCCCTTTGTCAAATCCCTTCGGAATCAGCTCCGCGATCGATTCATTGTGGACTATAAAATCAAACGCGTCGGACAGTTCGTCCATAAACGCCTTTCTGTCGGCATGCTCCATGACGCAGGTGAACTTGGAAACCTCCCACCTGCCCCAGTTCTCCGCGATCGAACGCACATGGCCCTCCGTCTCTTCCCGCAGCCGCTCGGCAAAATCGTGCCACCGGAACTCTTCCTCATCAAAGTACACGTCCACGCGGCCCTCCAGCAGCGGAAGCACGTCATATCTGCGCATCACTCTGATCACGCGCTCGACAAGCGCATTGTCCAGCCGGTTGTAAAACAGCGTCTCGCCTTTATACTCGGCCATTGTGCCGCAGGCACAGACAATCCCGTCAAACCCGATCCCGAGCAGCCGCGGATCACAGACATGGGCGCGGCATCTCCCGGTACAGAGAAAAGCCAGGTGCCCGTTCTCCCGAAGCGCATGCACCGCCCTGATCGTACTTGCGGGAATCCTGCGGTTAAAATCCCATATCGTACCGTCAATATCAAAAAAAACTGCTTTTTTCTTCTGCATGATCTGTCCCCCGCTCCATTCACTGAAAGTATACCGGATTTCCAGTCTTTTTTCAATATGTAAATCGCCGGCTGCCCTTTCAGCAGGCCTCGCAGACCTCGATCTGGCACATCTTCATGGCCTCCAGCGCGTTCGCGTGACTCTGCGGCGTGACTCCCGCACAGCAGGACGCGTCAACCCGGATCGGTGTCTCCGGCATAAACGCTTTCAGAAGCAGCGCGTTGGAGATCACGCAGATATCCGTGCAGAGTCCGACGACCTCGACAGAGGCAAATTCCTGCGCGGCCGCCCACTCTGCGAGTTTTCTGCTTCCGAACGTCCCTTTCTCAAAACGCTGTCCCGGCTCGTCCTTCAGCGCTTCGCAGAGCTCCCAGCCCGCGCTTCCCTTTATGCAGTGCGGCACCGGAAGCTTCCGGCCTTCCTGTGTCTGAAGATACTCCCCGCTGTGCGTATCCATCGTAAATACGACCTCATCCCCGGCCTTTCGGTACTCTGCGATCTTCTCCTTCACCGCCGGGACAATCTGTTCCGCCTCAGCCGTGCCAAGGCTCCCGTCAATAAAATCCTTCTGCATATCCACAACCACCAGCAAACGTTTCATCATATTCTACCTCCTGTATTTCCGGGCTGTGAGCCATGATGCCGCAGCCTCTTTTAATAAGGTACACGGTAAATCCGATAAAGTCAATGGCAACTGTCCGCTTTGGTCCGCGAAGCCCAGACTGTCATTTGACTCATGTTCTTACGCCCTGGCAGCAGGTGCTTCGGCCTGGCCTGAACTGAAGCACAATAAACGATCCTGTAGATGAAGCAGTTTAATCGGATTAACGGATTTCTTTACAGCGGCGGATTCTCATGATATAGTTGAAAGACGAAACAGTTTCTTCACAAAAAGGAGGCTTACGAATGAGTAAGAACATTACCCCGGAACTGCTGCAGACTTATAGCGGAGCTTTCCACGCGGACCGATCCAATCAGGTCGCGTGCGACGCGGTCATGACAAACGGACTGAACAAGAGCTGTCTGAATCATGAAGCCAGGCGCCGGAACATCCACACTTTTTCCGTCTCCCTGAAACAGGGATCTATAACAAATCAGAAGCAGAGCGGCCGCTGCTGGCTGTTCGCCGCCATGAATGTGATCCGCTCCCGCATCATCCGGAAATGGAATCTGGAAGATTTCGAGCTGTCACAGAATTACATGCTGTTCTGGGACAAACTGGAAAAATCCAATTATTTCCTGGAAAACATCCTGGATACGCTTGACGAGCCGGTCGGCAGCCGCCTGCTCGATTTCCTTCTGCACGACCCCGTCGGCGACGGCGGGCAGTGGGATATGGTCGCCAGCCTGACCGCCAAATACGGCGTAGTGCCCAAATACGCCATGCCGGAATCCGCGGTCTCCTCTTCCACCCGCGAGATGGGCCGCGTCATGACCGAACTGCTGCGCGGCGACGCGGTGATCCTGCGCCGGATGGCATCCGAAGGCGCCGGCCGTGAGGCGCTCACCGCCGAGAAAGAAAAAATGCTCGGCGAAATCTACCGGATCCTTGTCATCTGCCTCGGCGAACCGCCGAAAACCATAGACTTTGAAGTCCGCGACAAGGAAGATCATTTCATCCGGGAGAGCAGTCTGACGCCAAAGCAGTTTTACGAGAAATATGCAGACATGGACCTTAACGATTACATAAGCCTGATCAACGCCCCCACATCCGACAAGCCGTTCTACCGCCGCTACACGGTAAAGATGCTGGGCAATGTAAAAGAAGGCAGCCCGGTATGCTACATCAACCTCCCGGTCGATGAGCTCAAAGCCGCGGCGATCGCTCAGATGAAGGACGGGGAGCCCGTCTGGTTCGGCTGCGACGTAGGCGCGTATTCCGAGCGCGAAACCGGACTTCTCGATCCCGACAACTACGATTTCGAGAACACGCTGCAGATCCGGCTCGGCATGAGCAAGGCCGAACGGCTGGATTACGGCCAGAGCCAGATGACCCACGCCATGGTCTTCCAGGGCGTAAATCTGGACGAGAACGGCGCTCCCACCCGCTGGCGCGTGGAAAACAGCTGGGGAGATGAGCCCGGACAGAAAGGCTACTACGTCATGAGCGACGCCTGGTTTGACGAATACATGTACCAGGTAGTCGTCAACAAAAAATATCTGACCGACGCCCAGCGCGCCGTCATCGATTCAGAAGTGATCGAGCTGAACCCGTGGGATCCCATGGGATCGCTGGCGTAATAAAAAAGAATGTGCCAAAGGTACATTTTCGCGCCGAGCGCGGCTGCAAAAGCAGCATTTTCCACGCACGCGCTCGTGCGCTCTCCACTCCGTTCCGGTCGGTGCTAAACGCGCGTCACTGGCGCGCAGCACCCTGCCGGAGGCTTTTTGTGTCACAGGACGAAATTTCCTGTGACACAAAAACAGCTGCCCTCCCGGCACAGAGCGCTCATACAGCCGGGAGGGCAGTCTCTTTTTCAGATCAGCCTGATCCGCAGAGCCGTTCCTTCCGCCAAACGTTCATTTTTTTCTGCAGTATTTTAACTAAACTTTCATGCCAGACATGCCCGGCAGCACCATGGATAAAATCCCGCATCAGATGAAATTATGTCGTTTAAAACAACATTTTATTCTACTCCCCTCTTTTCATGAAATTTTTACCTTTCCCCGTGTTTTTCCATTGACATCAATCCTATGAATCACTATAATGAACCTGCCGCGATCCAACATATCCGGAGGTGGTCCGCCTGCACGCCGTCCTCGCGGCGCCGCCCGGGCACAGGCCGGCATACGGCGGCATACTTTTTCACAAGCGCAAATCAATGTTGTTTTAAACGACATAAATGTAGGTTCGATCCTGCCAACAGAAAGGAAGCAGACACTATGAAAATCACTGTAGCAGGCGTAGGATACGTCGGCCTCTCCCTGGCCGTCCTTCTTGCGCAGAAGCATGAAGTCACCGCAATCACCACAACGCCCGCAAAAGCCGATAAGCTGAATCGGTTCATCAGCCCGATCCAGGATGATGAGATCGAGCGCTTTTTCCGGGAGGCGGCCGCCGGCAGGCGCAGTCTCTGCCTTACAACAACCGCCGACAAGCAGTCCGCCTACTCCTCTGCCGACCTTGTCATCATCGCCACGCCCACCAACTATGACGAGGCGGGACACTTTTTCGATACCAGCGCAGTCGAGGACGCCATCGAATGTACGCTTAAATGGAATCCGGACGCGCTGATGGTTATCAAGTCCACGATCCCGGTCGGATACACGGAAGCGGTAAAAAAGAAATACGGCATCCGGAACATCATCTTCAGCCCGGAGTTTCTGCGGGAATCCAAAGCCCTCTACGACAACCTGCACCCCAGCCGCATCGTCGTCGGAGCAGAAGCCGGCCAGCAGGAAGAGGCGCGGATGTTCGCCGGCCTGCTGCTGGAGGGCGCCGGCGCGGAGGATGAGCGGGCAGGCCGCAGACCGCAGGACATTCCGGTACTGATCGCTCCTCCCACCGAGGCGGAAGCCATCAAACTTTTCGCCAACACCTACCTCGCCGTCCGCGTGGCATTCTTTAACGAGCTGGACACTTACGCCCAGGTCAAAGGCCTGGACACATCCAAGATCATCGAGGGCGTCTGCATGGATCCGCGCATCGGAGGTCATTACAACAACCCCAGCTTCGGCTACGGAGGATATTGTCTGCCCAAAGATACCAAGCAGCTGCTGGCAAACTACAAGGACGTCCCCCAGAACATGATCGAGGCCGTTGTAAACGCCAACACCACGCGCAAAGACTTTATCGCGGACAGCATTATCGCAAAGAAACCGAATACTGTCGGAGTGTACCGGCTGACCATGAAAAGCAACAGCGACAACTTCCGCGCCTCCGCCATACAGGGCGTCATGAAGCGGATCAAGGCGAAAGGCATCCCCGTGATCGTCTACGAGCCGACGCTGAAGGACGGCAGCACCTTCTTCAACTCCCTGGTCATCAATGATCTGGAAACGTTCAAGCAGAAAAGCGATGTAATTCTCGCCAACCGTTTTGACGCGGACGCTCTCGGCGACGTTGAAGAAAAAGTCTATACCAGAGATCTGTTCCGGAGGGATTGATTATGGGAAAAGTACAGGTAGAACTGGATAAAAAGACAATTCTGGTCACCGGTTCCCCCGGCTTCATCGGCGCCGGCCTCGTCCTGCGCCTGTTAAAAGAGATGACCGGCGGCACGGTGATCAGCTTTGATAATATGAACGGCTATTATGATCCGCGCCTCAAAGAGTACCGCCTGGCGCTTATTGAAAAAGCCGCTTCTTCCTCCGCCGCAAAGCACCTGTTTATCAAAGGGAATCTGGCGGATAAAGCGCTGGTGGATCAGATTTTTCAGACATACCGTCCCGCCGTCGCCGTCAATCTGGCGGCACAGGCCGGCGTCCGCTACTCCATCGGCCATCCGGACGCGTACATCGAGAGCAATCTGATCGGCTTCTACAACATACTGGAAGCATGCCGCCATCATCCGGTGGAACACCTCGTGTACGCCTCCAGCTCCTCCGTCTACGGCGGAAACAAAAAAGTGCCCTTCTCCGTGGAGGACAAGGTGGACAATCCGGTCAGCCTCTACGCGGCGACCAAAAAAAGCAACGAGCTTCTGGCCCACGCCTATTCCAAGCTCTATGACATCCCGTCCACAGGCCTGCGCTTCTTCACCGTATACGGACCCGCCGGACGGCCGGATATGTTCTACTACTCGGCCACGCAGAAGCTGATCGCCGGGGAAACGATCCGGATCTTTAATTATGGCAATTGTAAGAGGGATTTCACTTATATCGACGACATCGTGGAAGGGGTCATCCGCGTCATGCGCGGCGCGCCGGAAAAACACACCGGGGAAGACGGCCTTCCTCTCCCGCCCTACTCCGTATATAACATCGGCGGCGGCACGCCGGAAAATCTGCTGGATTACATCCGCACCCTGCAGGAAGAACTGGTGAGGGCAGGAATCCTCCCGGAAAATTATGATTTCGAGGCGCACCGCGAGCTGGTCGGCATGCAGCCCGGCGACGTGCCCGTTACTTACGCGGACAGCAGCGCGCTGGAACGAGACTACGGATTCAGACCCCGGATCGGGATCCGGGAAGGGCTGAGAAAATTCGCGCAGTGGTATAAAGAATATTATGATGTTGGAGGAAAAATACTATTACCGTAAATGCAGATACAGGCTTGAAAATCTGATGGATTGAAACAGAATAATTCAGAGGATTACAATCATGAAATCTAACGGATTGTAATATTGTAATTTGAATGATCATGACAGGGGACGTCAGCCTTAAGACCCTGATCGACCTCATCGTCCGGGGCGGCTGGCCGGGAAACCTGGGACTGCCCACCGCACAGGCGGCGCTCCTTCCATCACAATACCTGAACGCCATCCTGGAAGATGACGTATACAGAATGGACGGGGTGAAGCGGAACACATCCAAAATGCGGCTGCTGCTCCGCTCTCTGGCAAGAAATGAGAGTATAACTGTGACAAACAAAACCCTGATGCGGGACATTAAAGCCATCGATGATGAAGACATTGATCCTGCCACCGTTTCAGCATATCTCGATATTTTTAAACGGCTGTTTATCACAGACAATCAGCCGCCTTTCTCCGCCGGTATCCGTTCCTCCGTTCGCGTGAAACAGGCGGAAAAACGGCATTTCGCCGATCCCTCGCTGGCCTGCGCGATCCTGAAAGCTTCGCCGTCCGGGCTCCTGCATGATCTGGAAACACTGGGTTTCCTGTTTGAATCCCTTTGTGAGCGGGATTTACGCATCTACGCAGAATCCTTTGGGGCGAATCTTTATCATTATCAGGATTACAAAAACCAGGAAATTGACGCGGT